>DNGG01000436.1:0-3280 GCA_003486675.1 Cyanobacteria bacterium UBA11372 | reverse complement strand
TTGAAGTCGATGTGACTTTATGGCTAGATTTGTCCCAGGCGGGAAAAACCGACGCCCTACAAGATACCTTGGATTATCGCAATGCGATCGCTACCGTGCAACAATTGGTGCAGGTGACTAAATATGCTTTAGTAGAGAGATTGGCAGAAGCGATCGCTACCAGCTTGCTGGAACTTCACCGAGTCGAACAAGTTAAAGTTAAAGTCACTAAAGCCGTACCCCCCATCCCCGACTTTAGCGGTAAAATCGCCGTGGAAATCACCAGAATCAAACAGCCGTAATCGTAAGGGAAGAAATCAACAATGCCTTTTCGGATTTTGAGTTTAGACGGCGGCGGTATTCGAGGCGTAATTTCGACAGTCATTATGTCGGAAGTAGAAAAAATGGTTGGTTCACCTTTAAATCAATACTTTGACTTAATAGCGGGAACTTCCACCGGATCTATTTTAGCCGCAGCGATCGCCAAAGGACTAACCAGCGAAAAGATTCTGCAACTCTACAGGAATAAAGGTAAAAGAATCTTCCCCTATTCTAACCTTTATTCATTAGAAAGACTGAAAGTGATAATGCAATATGGACTTTCAGCCCCGAAATTTTCAGCTCGAGGTTTGATTGAAGTTCTCCAAGAGGAGTTGGGCGAGACAAAACTATCGGAAATTGGTAAATCGCCCCGACTTTTGATTACAGGTTACGATACAATTGAACGCAAATTCCTCGTTTTTAAAAGTTGGAGAAAATTCGATCCTTGGGCGAACATTCCTGTATGGGAAGCCTGCGTTTGTTCGGCTTCAGCCCCGACTTTTTTTCCAGCGCACAAACTCAACGTTAAATTAGAAAAAGGAACGCAAACTTACGTAGTAATCGATGGGGGAATCGGCGCAAACAATCCTACGGCTTGCGCGGTGGCAGAAGCGCTTTATTTAGGACATTATATCAAAGATATCAGCGTTCTTTCTATTGGCTCGGGAATGCCCAAACTAAAGCCTGAAGAAAAAACAAAATGGGCGAGGGCAAGTGGCTGGGGTGTGTTTCAATGGATATGGGAAGGACGTTTAATTAGAGTCTTATTAGACGCCTCGGCTAATGTGAATGACTATATAACCACCCAAGTTATGAATCCGCCAGAACTAGAAGGGAGAGGAAGTCCGCCTTACCTGCGCCTGCAACCCGAAATAGGGAGCGATCGCATCGACGACGCCAGTAAAGAAAATATCGATAGATTGGCGAGAATTGGGCGAGAGTTTGTCGAAGGGAAAAAAGATGCGATCGCGAGATTTTTAGAAAAAAGCAGCGGTTAAAATCTATCCGCAAAATCTGCTTATAGGAAACCCATACCTCTTGAGAAACAGGTTAAAAAGCTCGCGAGGCATCCCGATCGGATAAACTCAAAGTGGACACCAACATTCAAAAAGAAGAATTCAGTTATGCCTACATCTATGCGATCGCCTCTGCGGCAGGTTACACCTTCCAACTCTCACCCCGCTCGGTAGACATCAGCTGCATTGATGCATCTATCGCCAGCATCACCACAGACGAAGCTTTCTACGAACCCCGACTAGATCTTCAGATCAAGTCTACCTCTAGAAATGTCATTAGCGACAACCAAATCCGCTATCCTCTCAGAATCAAAAACTACAATGAACTTAGGAAAGAAAAAACCCTTGCACCCCGCATCCTGGTAGTTGTTTTAATTCCCGACAACCCAGACTTGTGGGTGCAGCAGTCAGAAACCGAACTCTGTTTGAGAAACTGCGCCTACTGGATATCTCTAAGGGGAATGCCAGAAACCCAAAACACCGACAACATCACCGTATATTTGCCACAACAACAAATCTTGACCATCGATGCCCTAAAAACCCTGATGCAGCGGATTGAAACAGGAGGGATATTATGAAAGTTACCTTGTCCGATGTGGATGTGCTGAAGCATCTGCAACCTGAAGCTGTAGAGGCATACCTACAGGCAACTGGATGGCAAATAAAAAACCGCATTCCCGATAAAGTTTCTATTTGGACAAGAGACACATTCGCAGAAGATAGATTAAAAATTCAAGTTCCTTTAGACATGGAATTTGACGATTATCCTTTGCGAATATCCGAATTGTTGAACATCTTAGAAAAAGCCGAAAACCGCTCTCAAATAGACATTATTAGCGAACTGATTACCAACGCTCCCAATATTACCGTTCAGGGAGTTGTGATGCAAATAAAAACTCCTAATCCTGATAAACTAAGCGGAGAAGTTATCCTGCTTGGCGTGGTAGTCGATCGGTTGCGGAAAATTGACATCGAGCTGGTAGAGCAAGACTATATCATAGCAATCAAAGCTTATCAAGAACGGTGTCCCATCATTTGTACGGGAGACTTAATCAAAGACAACAAAAATTTTATGCTCAAAAATCCCCGCAAATTTAACATAGATCAAACATGGCAAAATTAACTAAAGAGCTTATGGAACTACCAGAAAACCGAGCTAAGGATCCACTAGAATGTAAATTAGTCACGCTGCGAGGCATCAACTGGGAACAATTTAAAACTATAGAATCGCAGTTAGAAAATAAACGGGAAATCAAACTTTCCTACTTAGCTGGAGTAATGGAGATTATGTCGCCAATCGGCAAGACGCACGAGTATATCAAAAGCACCCTGGGATTGCTGCTAGAAGCTTACATGCGTGCCAAAAACATCAGGTTTTATAAGCGCGGCGGCTTTACTTTAGAAGAACCTGGCTATGCTTATGGTACGCCCGATGAATCTTACTGCATCGGCAAGGATAAAGAAATACCAGATATCGCAATTGAAATTATCGTCAACAGCGGTACAATTGACCGGCGAGAGTTATACGAACCTACTAAAGTTCCAGAAGTTTGGTTTTGGAAAATCGACCAACTGCGGGTTTTCCGCTTGCACGAGTCGGGAGAGTATGAAGAAGTCTCCCACAGCCAATTTTTCCCCGATTTGGATTTAAATTTACTCGTCAAGTACATGGGATACTCGGATCAGTACGATGCGATCAACGAATTTGTGCAAGCTATCCTGCTTTAACAGTGGACAGTGGACAGTGGACAGTTGACAGTTGACAGTTGACAGGTAAAAAGACTCGCTCACGAGATCAAAAGACTCACTCATGAGTCTGGGAGACTCGCTCACGAGACAAAACACTTGGTGCGTGAAAGTCGGGGGGTGATGGGAGAATGGCGATCGCACAAAACAACCAGACTTTGTACTACAAGGTATCGAGCGATCAATTTTCGACGGGTTAAATGGGAAGTCGGCGCAAT
>DNGG01000466.1:2892-3262 GCA_003486675.1 Cyanobacteria bacterium UBA11372 | reverse complement strand
AATTTTTGATGTTGTGGGAAAGATTATGGATGCTGTGTCCCTACTTTAATCCGCGATCGCGCTCTATATTGTAAATTGCTTTCTCCCAATACCAATCTTCTGGCATTCCGGGGTTTTTCTGCCTTTCTAGGTCAACAAGTCGCCACGCTGTATCCCAATGAACTCCTACAAGTGTCATTAGTCTTTGCTGTACTCTGAAACTCGGTTTGCCTCTACTCACATTTCTGGATAAATAGGCTTGTTTTGCTCGCATTCTGTTGCGGTATTGTTGCGATGCTTCTACTTTTTTAATGTCTGATAATGCTTGTTGATAACTTGCTATATTTCCTCGCTCCATAAACAGATTGGCAGCATAGTTTAAATCTGCGAT
>DNGG01000466.1:0-2666 GCA_003486675.1 Cyanobacteria bacterium UBA11372 | reverse complement strand
GTTGCAGACCTGGCAATTCCCCGATGATAATATGCTTCGGCGTGGCTGGGTTTGAGTCTAATTGTTTGATTAAATTCTTCAATCGCACTCCAATTACTTTCTAATCTGGCATAAATTAACCCGCGATGAAAGTAAGCCTTGTCTTCTTGAGGATTGAGTTGGATTACCCAATCTAAGTCTCCAATCGCTCCACCGTAATCCCCTGATATTGATTTTTTCAGCGCTTCGTTGATGAATTCTTCAGGATTAAATGGGGGATTTTTGGTTTGATTTTCCGCATTCTGAAGTTTTTTAATTGTTTCTATACACTGACGGCATTTAACAGCGTCCTTTTGTTCTAAATAGATTTCTGCTGCTTTTTTAAAGTTAGCGATCGCCGCCTGCACATTTCCCAATCTTTGGCAAGCAGTTCCTCGCAAACTATATGCTTGAGCTTGCTTGGGATTGATGCGCGTCGCTTGCGTCGCATCTTCGATTGCTGCTTCCATATTTCCCAGCGCCAAATTGGTTAAACCTCGACCGCAGTAAGCGTTGATATGATCGGGATGCATCTGCAATAATTTGTTGTAGTCTTCAATTGCACCTTGCAGATCTCCGAAGTCAAAGCGCGTCACAGCCCTTTTGTAGTAGGCATCGCTAAATTGAGGATTAACCTTTAAAGCACGGCTAAATTCTTTAATTGCGCCCGCTAGGTCGCCTTGACGAGCTTTTTCTAATCCTAAGTTGTATAGTTCTTCATACATAACGGTTTCTCGGTAAAGTGTAATTAATCTGGCTATAGATAGATCTTTTTCAATATTAACCATGCAGTTTACCGACCGGCTCCTTAATTTTCCCTGTCTAGAGCAAGTCATCAATCGCTCTCCCTTGATTGTTGAGCCAAATACTTTTGTACTAGATGCCATTGATTTGATGAGTAAAGCACGAGGTAGCATTTGTCAAGCATCGAAATCAAATTCGTCCCCAGATTTGACTGCTACCAGTCCTACCACAGCCAGTTGTGTCTTGGTGGTGGAAGATTCCCAGTTACTGGGGATATTCACTGAGCGGGATGTAGTCAGGCTGACTGCGGCTGGAGTTGACTTATCTGGGGTGGCGATCGCAAAGGTGATGACGCAAGAAGTTATTACGCTCACCCAGTCAAATTCTGACAATATCCTGACGGTATTGTCCCTATTGCGCCAGTATCAGATTCGCCATCTTCCCATTTTGGATCGGCAAGGTCAATTGGTAGGACTTATTACCCCCGAAAGTATTCTTGACCTCTCGCCGAAAGCCCAAGAACTTCAGCAAATCGAGGCATCGCTGCTTGAGGGCGAAACCTATCGTTTGCTGTTTGAACATAACCCCCAGCCTATGTGGGTTTACGATCTAGAAACTCTAGCTTTTCTCGCAGTTAATCAGGCGGCAATTCATCACTATGGTTATTCTCTTGCCGAGTTTCTTGCCATGACTATTGCCGACATTCGACCGCCTGAAGATATTCCAGCACTGCAAGAAAAAGCTGCTAGCCTTACTGTTGAAGGTTACGCCGATTCGGGTTTGTGGCGACATCAAAAGAAAGACGGAACGATAATTGATGTAGAAGTTAGTTCTAATGGTTTAACTTTTTTAGGCAGACGCGCCAGGTTTGTTTTAGTCACGGATGTTACCGAGCGCCAGCTTGCCGAAAAGTCCCTGCGTCAGAGCGAGGAGAAGTATCGCGGGATTTGCGAACTTACCTCAGATTACATTTATTCCTGCTACGTCACTCCGTCAGGGGCAATTATTGATGAATGGGCAACAGCCAATGTGAGCCGAATTACAGGTTATACTTTTGAGGAATTGCCTGGAGGTGAAAATGGTTGGTTGAATCTGGTTTATCCCGACGATTTGTTAGTAGTCCGTCAGTTTATTAACGAACGAATTTCAACGAATCAACCTGGGTCGATCGAGTATCGCATCGTTACTAAACAAGGAGAAATTCGCTGGATTTGCGATCGCATTCAACCCGAATGGGACGATCGCGAAGGGCGAGTGGTGCGGCTTCTGGGCGCGACAGAAGATATCACCTCGCGCAAGCAAGCTTTATCAGCGCTGCGGGAAAACAGCGATCGCCTCACCTTAGCCCTAGAGGTAGCCAACATCGGCTCGTGGGATTGGAATATGTTGACAAACGAGACAATATGGACTTCTCACCACCAAACAATCTTTGGGTACGAACCCGGAACGCCTCGCCGTTCCTTCTCCGACTGGAATAGCCGCATTCACCCGGAAGATTTACCCCAGATTCAGGCATTGGCAAAAGCTGCGATCGCTTCGAGACAAGATTTGGAGTGCGAGTACCGCGTTGTTTGGCCTGATGGCAGCATTCGCTGGGTGGATTCCTTGGGTCGCTTTTATTACAATGCTCTGGGTGAAGCGACGCGCATGGTGGGGGTACTTTACGATATCAGCGATCGCAAAATTGCCCAAGAAGCTTTACAGAAGAGCCAAGAGCAATTGCAAGATGCGATCGCCGAATTGACTCGTTCCAACAAAGAACTCGAACAATTTGCTTACGCCGCCTCCCACGACTTGCAAGAACCTTTACGGAAAATCAATAGTTTTGCCGAATTGCTCGCTCACGATTACCGCCAGCAATTGGATGAGATGGCCGACAAATACATTGATTACATCACCGATGG
>DNGG01000644.1:5019-6131 GCA_003486675.1 Cyanobacteria bacterium UBA11372 | reverse complement strand
AGAGCGATCGCACCCCAACGCGCTTTGTAACCCAGCAATACCGATAACCCGCCAAACAATTCGCAAACAATCGCACCGACTAGCAATATGCCAGTTAAGCCAGCCGGGATGCCAGCGGCAGCCATATACTGTTGCGTGCCGCTAAAGCCGGTAATTTTGCCAAAGGCGGAATTGAAAAAAATCGCGGTTAAAAAAACTCGTGCGACGAGTGGGATGTACTTCTGCATGGTTAATACCTACTAGCGCCCTGTTTTTGGTTATAACAGCATTCCGGCGATCGCAGCAGTCATAAAACAAGCCAGCGATCCGGCGATCATCGCCCGTACACCGAGACGGGCTAAGTCTTTTTGGCGATTTGGTGCGATCGCGCCAATCCCCCCCAGTTGAATGCCAATCGAACCAATATTAGAAAAACCGCACAAAGCGTAGGTTGTAATAATAACTGTCCGTTCTGAAATTGCCTTGGTTTCGATTAATTTTTTCAAATCCAAATAGGCAATAAATTCGTTTAAAATTGTCTTTTTTCCCAGCAATATCCCCACTTTTCCGCATTCATTCCAAGGTATGCCCATCAACCAAGCAACGGGGGCGAGTAAAACCGAAAAAATTCCCTCTAACGATAACTGGGGAACACCAATTTGCGTCCCAATCCAACCGAGGAACGCATTAAACATCGCCAGCAATCCTAAAAATGCAATCAGCATTGCTATCACGTTCAATACTAACTTCATGCCATCGCTTGCACCCGCAGCGGCGGCATCGATTCCGTTATCATACATCCGCTCAACTTTTAATTTTACCGTCCCGGCGGTATCGGATGATTCTGTTTCTGGATACAGCAATTTTGAGATTGCCAAAGCAGCGGGGGCAGACATCACCGAAGCCGCAATTAAGTGGGTTGGCGATATGCCAAAAGAAATGTAAGCCGCCATCACTCCACCGGCAATTGTGGCAAATCCTCCCGTCATTACGGCGTGTAATTCCGATTGCGTCATCGTTGGGACGTAGGGTTTAATTAGCAGCGGCGCTTCGGTTTGTCCGACAAAAATATTAGCCGCACAAGAAAGCGATTCTGCCCCCGATGTTTTCATCGTTTTCATCATCAACCACGC
>DNGG01000644.1:0-4814 GCA_003486675.1 Cyanobacteria bacterium UBA11372 | reverse complement strand
ATCGTTTTCATCATCAACCACGCTACCCACTGTACCACTCGCTGTAAAATACCATAGTGGTAAAGGATGGTAATAACAGAAGAGAAAAAGATAATGGTAGGCAGAACTTTAAACGCGAGAAAGTGTTCTTCAAAATTATCCCCAAAAACAAACTTAGCTCCCGCGTCGGAAAAGTTGAGAAACTGACTCACCACATCGCCGAAAAACTTAAAGATGGCGTAGCCAAAGGTTGTTCTCAGAATCAAAAGTGCAAAAATAATCTGCAACGCAACTCCCCACACCACTGGTTGCCAGCGCACCGCTTTGCGATTCACCGAAAAACCATAAGCGATGCCTATGAAAGATAATAATCCCAAAACTGAAATCAACCGTTCCATTAATTTTCCCACTGCGATCGCGACTATAGGCGGGATCATACCCTGGATAGATGTCAAAGAGAACAGCCCTTGAGTGACACCGAAGCTTCCTGTGGAGCAAGTCGCTTCTGTGTCATACTTTAAGAGCAAAATGGTATTAGATCGAACTCCAAGTCCATCGGAGTTACCTTTGATATTAGAGTAATTAATCGGTGTAACTATTAAATAACAACTGTTTTCAGTAAAATCACGGTTGCATATGAGTAAAATTACTGATATTAATTGTAATCAAAGAAAAAAATAGCCAGTGAATCAGCCGGATAGGGGATTTTTTTAAGCGATATGCCTCCGGCACGCTACGCGAACGCCTGCCGGGTGATATTTTTTATTCACAAGAAATTTCTACCAATTCAAAAGCATTTTCCTTCTGGAGTCACAAATCTTTCCGGTTTTGTTTGAATGGGTGCAGTGAATTCTTTTTAACAAACGTAAAATCCTCAAAAATTGACACGGTAAAAACGCATCCATGTTAATAAAAACCGCTTATCAACTCGTGGCAAAAGCTGCAAAAAACTTACCTTTGAGAACTGTTCTTACACTGCCATTTGTCGTGCAAATTGTGGGAGCGGTGGGGTTAACTGGATGGCTGTCATTCCGTAACGGACAACAAGCGGTTGATAATGTCGCTACCCAATTGCGATTGGAAATTACAGATCGCATTAAGGATCGCCTTGACACATTTTTAGCCACACCCGATTTGATCGTTCAAACTAATGAAGCTGCTATCCGTCAGCGTCTGTTGAATCCAGATAATCCCCAGATGATGGGACGCTACTTGTGGCAGCAGATCCAGTTTGTTGAACATATAACTTTTATTTCTTATACCAATCAGAAGGGAGAATATATCGCCGCGACTCGGAGTTTAGACGATGGTACATTGCAGTTAATTTTAGCGAATCAATCTACTAAGAATGCTTTAAATACCTACGCAACAGACATCCAGGGAAATCGCACCAAATTGCTGAAATCGGGACTCCAATTCGATCCGCGCCAGCAAATTTGGTATCAAAATGCTGTAAAAGCAGGTCAACCGATTTGGTATCCCATTTACAAATATGTTGGCTACGAAGGTCTTGGGATTGGTATAGCCAGCCCAGTTTATGATGAAAATGGTTCGTTACGCGGCGTCCTGACGGCGGATTTAGCCCTGGAACAAATCGCTAAATTTCTGCACAGCCTCAAAATCGGTCGCACCGGACGAGCATTCATTATGCAACCTGATGGTCAATTGGTGGCTGCTTCCAACGTTGACGAACGATTAAATACCAAAATAATTCAGGCAACGGAGAGTAAAGATTTTTTAGTGCAAAGCGCTGCAAAATATTTACAGACACGCTTTAACAACCTGAACAAAATTAACAGCAACCAGCAGATCGAATTTAAGATTAATGGGGAGCGCCAGTTTCTACAATTGCTACCTTATCAAGATGCTTTAGGTTTGAACTTAATCGTTGTCGTGGTGGTTCCAGAAGCGGATTTTATGGAACAAATCAATGCCCATACTCGCACGACAATTTTGTTATGTTTGGCAGCTTTAGTATTAGCTGTAATCCTGGGTATGTTGACCGCGCGGTGGGTTGTGCGACCGCTTTTATACTTAAATGAATCCGCTAAGGGATTGGCAACGGGAGACTGGGATAAAACAGTCAAAATTGAACGTGCAGATGAAGTTGGACAGCTAGCTGCTTCGTTTAACAAAATGGCTGAGCAATTGCAAGCATTTTTTACAGCCTTAGAATCGCAAAATGCTGAGATGAAAAGCTTAAATGATGCTTTGTCTGCTAGTGAAAGCCGACTGAAGCAATTTCTAGAAGCAATTCCAGTGGGTGTGTTTGTCGTTGATGGGAGTGGTAAACCTTTCTATGTGAATTCTCGCGCCCAGCAATTATTTGGTCAAGGCATCGTTACTAATGCTAAATCCGAGCAATTGCGAAGAATTTATCGCACCTATCTTGCGGGGACAAATTGCATCTATCCCAAAGCTCGCGACCCGATTTTGCAGGCGTTGCAAGGGGAGAGTGTCCGGGTGGATGATATGGAAATTCGCCGCACAAATATCAGGATTCCCATAGAAGTTTGGGGCAGGCCAATTTATGACGATCGAGGTAAAATTGCTTATGCGATCGCGGCTTTTACCGACATTACCGAACGCAAACAAGCCGAAGCAGAACGGAATAAGTTAATTCAAGAACTATGCGAAGTAAATGGCAATTTGGAATTGGCGCTAGATGCTGAATTAAACTTAATTAAAGCCGCGACGCGCTTTGTGCCAAATCAATTTCTTTCCCTGTTAGGACATAAAAGTCTTGTCGATATTCAATTAGGCGATCAGGTGGAACAGGAAATGTCGGTATTATTTTCCGATATTCGGGACTTCACAGCGCTTTCCGAAGCGATGACTCCCCAGGAAACTTTTGCCTTTATCAATGGCTATCTGGAACGCATGGAACCAGCGATCGCACAACATAATGGCTTTATTGATAAATATATGGGCGATGGAATTATGGCACTGTTTAGCGGCGGGGCAGATGATGCCGTTAAAGCTGGAATTGCCATGCTAAAAAGTCTCGCCGAATATAACCAATATCGCGCTAATTTTGGCTTGGTTCCCATCCAAATTGGCATTGGTATCAACACAGGTTCTTTGATGTTAGGAACTGTGGGTGGAAAAAATCGTATGGATGGCACAGTAATTAGCGATGCGGTAAATTTAGCCTCGCGAGTTGAAGGTTTGACAAAACTTTATGGCGTCTCGATGTTAATTACTGACCAGACTTTTCTCGAGTTAAACGAACCTATCTATGCGATTCGCCCCATTGAACGAGTCAAAGTCAAGGGTAAATCCAAATTAGTCATGGTTTATGAAGTTTTTGAAGCCGATCCGCCAGAGGTTAAAGAAGCTAAATTAGCCACTTCCCATATATTTATAGCCGCCTTGTATCAATATAAGTTAAAAAACTTTAGAGAAGCCGGAAAACTGTTCGCAGAGTGTCTGCGTCAAAGCCCCAAAGATAGCGTTGCCAAAATATATCTGCACCGCTGTCACGAAAATGATAGAATCCTGATTAATAATCCTCAGATATTTTCCTATTCAGCATGATAGGAAAACTTAAAAGTTCCTGGTAGATCCCCGACTTCTCTAAGAAGTTGGGGATCTGGGTGTTATGAAGGGAAAAGAACAATGAACAACAACGACTCCATCCAGCATCAAACTGCCCCCCTCAATCCTGCCACCAAATCAAGCAAGGGGGAAGTTCGCCCCCTGAAAGACGCCTTGCTCAGGCTATCGGTGTCTCCCATTAAAGCGGATCGCGAAGCAATTTCCCGCCTTGAGCGCGAAACGGGTAAAGACATTTTGGGAATTATCCGAGAATTGGATAGCGCCGATCTTACTTTAAAAGCCATAGAAGAAAAACCCGCGCTACAAAAAAGCCAGATCAAAAGGCGCGTTGGGTGGGGATTTTTCTGCGGCTCGCTGGTAGGAATTGCCGCACTTTTTATGGTATCGCCGCAACAATTGCCAGTAGCGATCGCATTAGGAATTATGCTAGGAATCTCCCTACCCATCTCCCGCAGTTAATCCAGATCTTTAATTACCTGCATCGCCGCATTATGCCCCGCAGCACCAATAACTGAACCTGCTGGATGACACCCCGCACTAGCAGAATAAAGTCCTTGAATCGGGGTAGTATAAGGCAATCTATCGGCAAAACCGAAAGAGTTATCCACGTGGTGGATATGTCCCCGGGTTAAACCGAAGTGTTGCTCTAATTTTTGGGGATGTAAAGCGAAGACTTCTTGGACGATTTGTGAGGTGTTGGGGGCGAAGCGATCGCATATTCCCAACAAATGCCTAATATAACGTTCTTCTTCCACCTCCCAACTCGTTCCCGCCAATTCGTAGGGAACCCATTGCACAAATAAAGCCGAATTGTGATGTCCTTCTGCATCTTGTAAAGACGGATCTACCGGAGTGTGAATATACCACTCAATTGCCGGAAATTCTGGTAACTTCCCCGCCTGAACATCTGCAAAACTACTGCGGATTGCAGACATTACCTCGCCTTCATCTGGTAGCAAGTGAATCGTCGTCCCGTACTGCCCCAAATCTTCTGGCAAACAGGTGAATTTTGGCAAGCCTTTTAAACATAAATTTACCTTAAAAGTCGAGCCATCTTTTTTATAACTATCTAGGCGGTGATTGTAGTCTGATGGAAAATTTTCCATTCCGACTAATTCGCGCATCCGAAACGGATCGGCGTTCGTCACAATAACTTTGGCGCGGATTTCATTTCCGTCTTTTAAAACAACTCCTTTGGCGATATTTTGCTCGACAATAATTTGACTCACACCGCATCCGCTTGCTATTTTTGCTCCTGCTTTTCTAGCAGCATCGGC
>DNGG01000626.1:12960-15303 GCA_003486675.1 Cyanobacteria bacterium UBA11372 | reverse complement strand
TAGACCTTTTTATATTTTTTTAAGATTTCCCCAGTTTAAAATTTGTTATGGTCAGCCAGAACTCTTGTAAACTAGAGGTCTATAACCTTTTTAACTGACTTGCCTACCCAGCAAAGTAGCAAAACAGACATTTAGTTAAATCTACTTGGATTTTAGACACCAACGACCTGGTGTTAGTTCTGTCTTGCGGGAGAATCTAGGGAAGGCATCGGTTGCTACATAACTCGGTCTGGCACCAGTTGCGCCAGACTCAGCTTTATGCTTTGCCCAGTTGTAGCAGGATTTAATCTACTTGCCACCAACCAAAGGCAGGACCAATAAATCGGATCGTCACCCAGTAAACAATCAGAAGAATAATGCCGATCCAAGTGCCACGGTTAGTCCACTTGCCAAGCTGTTCAGCTTGGCTTTTGGTGATTGGCAGCCAAGGAAACATATTAGATTCTTGACCGTATTTTTCTCCCAGTGCTTCTTTACGACGTTTAGCTTCGCCCATGACTGATTGCGGTGAAAGTTCAACTAACTTTGGCTTGATGATAGCGTTGACTTTAAAATTGTGGCTAGATTTTCACAAAAAGACAACTTTGGGGCGCTCGGGATTTACAGATGGCGATCGCGATCGCTACCGAACAAGCTGGAGTCCAAATAGTTAATTCGGGCAAAGGGGCTGAGAGCAGCGAGTACGAGGTTACCGTAGCTGCGGTGGATGGCGCGAGTATCGAAGAGCGCCACGACACCAGCAGATTCGCGCAAGGGAGCGATCGCGCGCTGCAACAAGCTTAAAGCTTCGGGCAACAAATACAAGCGAAACCAATCTAAGCGTTGCTGCTTGTAATAGGCAACTCTACCGGCAACGAGGGGATTTTCTAAAGAGGGGATGGGTAAAGTGGCGATCGCGATCGCTAAAGGGGCGGGCAAAACGTCTTGATGCTGCCGCCAGAATTCCCATCCGGTGACTAAAATACCGTTATCGTCCAAACAAGTTTTTTCCACTTGCACCCGCGAACCAAACTCGGCTGCCAGGGTAGCTGCCACAATCGCCTTCAGCGGCACATCGCCGACTAATAGCACCGTCAGTCCGCCGACATGGGCGATCGCACCGAGCAACTTGCGGAATTCTTGCAACAGGGCTGTCTGAAATTGCGGCGTATTGGGCAGAGGCAGACGATCCGGCAGATACAGTTTAATCAGATCGCTGTTGCGCTCTGGAGAAAACTTCAGGCAAGTCAAATCGCCCAATCCCATCCGCTGGCGATAAATCGGTGCTTCTGCCTCTAACTCCAAAGCACCGCCAATTAATACCACCGGCTGTTGATGCCAAATCTTGCTTAACGCGCTTGCCACCTCCACGGGGCCGCAATACATGGAAAACTGACCCAAAGGACGGGCAATATCTGCCCAGATTAGCTGTCCTGTAGATTGAAACCGCTGCCAGAAAATTTTCCAGGCATCGGGTAAATGTTCCCATTTTTCTGGGGTGTTGTTCTCCCCTGCGGGCGCAGTTGCTGGCTCGCCTAAATATTCATACAAGCGTCTGATGATATCTTGCTCGCTTGTCTCGATCAGACAGCATTCGTAGGGGTTAGGGGGATGCTGGAAAACCGCCTTGGTTAGTTGTATCCGCGCCTCTCGGATTGCCTCTGCTTTATCCGGACAAGCCAGCATCAACTGTTCCCAATCTTGGGGTTGAATGCTGGCAGTCAGCGCGTTTCGCGTCCAATCTTCCAGATCGTCAACGCCATCGATAATCGTGGGAATGCCAGTGCCAAACCGATTTTGCCCCGTCAATCGATCTTGCAACCAAACTTGGGGAGTCACCAACAGCAGTCCCTGAAAATCCGAGTTTGGCAAAGCATCTCCGATCCGAATTGGCTTAGAAGTCTGTATCCATTGGCGCAATTGGGGAATTTCCACCCTGACGAGACGCTGCTGAACAGCTTCCGAAGCTACTAAGATCGCAGGCCCAGGCCAAATTAGGGCAGGTGTCAAGTAGCTCAGGCGATATCTTCCATAGCCGCCATAAACTCCTACCTGCATCAGCGCGCTGCGCCCCAGCCGCAAAGCCCGTGCTACTAGCCTTGCCATCGTCAAATGATGGGGCCAGTGGGGTTCGCCTGCCGAGCGCAGAAAGGCGCGGAGTGAGTTGTGGACTTCTACCTCAATCACGAGTCGAGCAAATATGGCACTGTCCTTTATTTTGGCACAGCCCCTTGGCTGAGGAAGAGGAGCTTCTTGAGCGGGTGAGCTTCTTGAGCGGGTGAGCTTCAGGAGATGGGGAGACTGTTTAAGACTCTTGAAGTAGAAGTAATTTCTTCCCCATCTCACCTGCACCTCTGCTCACCT
>DNGG01000626.1:3576-12740 GCA_003486675.1 Cyanobacteria bacterium UBA11372 | reverse complement strand
TGCACCTCTGCTCACCTGCACCTGGAGTTTGAAGATATTAACGCCGCCTGCTGCCGAAGCCGCTGCGAGCAGGACGGGAAGAGCGTCCGCTGCCGAAGCTGGGGCTGCGGTCAACGCGGCTGGGACGGGATCTATCGGAGGAGCGCAGGGTACTGGAGCCGAAACCGGAACCTGTGGGGCGATCGCTTGTGTTAACCCGCGGAGTCCGCAAGGTCGAGTCGCCGGAAGGATAGCTTCTGATTCGCCCTGTGGTACGGAGATAGGCGGGGCGATTTCTGACTGCGGGTGGGGGTGCTTGGTAACGCGCTTGGTACTGGTTGACGGCTTGGTCATAAGTCCTGCCATATCCGCCATAACCATTGATTACCGTAACTCCGGGTTGATAAACTGGCGGCACGTAGTACTGGGGTCTAAACAACAAATTGCCCACGACGCTACCCGCCACCGCTCCTGCAAACGGTGCCCAGAAGCCGCCAGATTCCTGGCGGACAATCACCGTTTGGGGTTGTCCGGTTTGGGGATCGGTGCGGGTTTCGGTAACTGCGTGGACGTACTCGATTTTAAAGTCTTCCTTCAGGTGCAACGAGGCTTGACCGTTATCGATTTTCAGATAACTCTTTTTCCCGGCTGAAATTTCTTCCGGTGTTAGTTGCGCCATCTGTAAATCTGTTGTGCGATAGGTCGAGGGAACACCCGCAGGCGTGTTGAGTAAAAACAGGGTGTATTCCCCATTGGCATCGCTGTAGCTGGCTTGTTGCACTGGATACTCGCCGCTACTCAGGTTTGAGTTACTCTGGGGTCTTACCGAAACATTTTGGTTCGGGGGTAGTTGTGTGGTTGAGTTAGAACTGCCGCAAGCAACGGTTGTCCAACACAATGTCAGCGTTAGGAATATTACTGCGATTTTACGCATCGGGGATGAGTCAGCCATCATGACGATTCCACTTTGGAAGATCGGTTAATTATTTAGCACAACAAGCGTTCAATTTGACCCCTATTCGGAGTTATAGCGGAATTAATTCCGGAAAATGCTGCAACAGTTGGTCGCTAGTTAACTCTTCTCCCAGTTGAGCGGGTGAGAAATGAACTTGGATCGCCCGCAGCCTGCGTTGATAGTGTAAGTTAATCAATGCCTTCAATCCGGCTTTGAGTGCGGGGATATTCGCCAAATCTGTTTCTAACTCTGGCACTTCGCCTTCACAGGCTACTGTTATCATCACAATTAGGTTTCGAGTCACGGGCAAGGAGAATGGATCGCTCGCTCCAACAGGAGTGCCCAAGTCGGGTTCGCTGAGGTAGCGTTGCGCCGAGTCGGTAAACAAATCGTTGAAATAGTCGCCTGCTTCGCCTTCGTCCCACAATACATCGCCTTCGTTGGCGGCTGATTGCCAGTAGGTATCGTACTGCAATAGGCTTTGGCAGATTTCCACCAATCCTTCGCCTAAGACTTCTATTTCGCCTTCGGAGTCGATTGCCTGCCTTGCGACTTGATTGAGGACGCCCAGCAGGGGCGCTACTTGGTCACCGGCTAGGTGGATCAATAGGCGACACACGACAAAGCGAGTTTTGCCCATCATTTTCCCGAAGCGATCGCGCCACCCACTCATGATTTTTCCCTCACCAAATACCTCGTTTGGAAGCCCACTCCTATTAGGGGTGGGAGGTTCGCAGGCAACTGCGAGTTGCCGTCAACTTTGGGCTTCACGGCTGTGAAGCCCCACCCCTATTATGGGTGGGTCGTTGACAACGCGCTACAATTTATTCGCGCTTTTAGTTTACTTCAAATCTATCTTAATTCTATCGATTCTGCGGCGCTGCTTGGGTCTATAATTGGGTTGATTTTTCGCCTCAAATCTGCTATCTCTACACCGGAAAGTTTTTGATAAAATCAATCAGGATACTCAGCGGAGGTACTATAAATGGCATTGGCTCGATGGACGTGACTAGATCGGGACTGCTAAAACTCGATGCTTTAACCATACGTTTGCCAAAATCCGGGTGATGATATAGGCTAAAAGTTTGCGAACTCGAGTTGGTTAAAACTGTATGGGTCGGCGCTTTGAAAAACTTCTTTTTTTCCATCCTTAACTGAGTATTTAACACCTGAATCTCAAAAACTTCGCTGACTGTTTGATTGAGAATTTTACTCAGGCTTTGTATCACTTTAAATTCTTTAATTTCCAATTTCTCCGCTCCAGGTGATTGCAGCATTTGCATTAAAGAAATGATGGTTTTTTTGGTTTGACTTGCATCTTCAAAGGGTAAAATTGCGACGAAAGCGGTAGCAAATAATTGAGTTTCGTTATCGATGGCAAAGGTGAGCAGGGTGCGGCGGCGGCCTACTTTAATACTGGGGGGTTGGGAAAGTAGCGGGTATTGTTGAGACAGTTGATAGTAGGTAGCAGCTAAGGTAAAGTGAGCTTCTGGGTCTAAGGGTGCGTCGATAATAATTTGCACCGTGGGTAAGGTTTGATGAAAAAACCTTTTGGCTTCTTCTTCGCTGTTGAAGCGTTGGATTTGGCCGCGATCGCCATTCGCGCTTAAATCCACCCACTCGCAGATCATGCCTTCTGTTTTCAGCCCGAAGCGCGCCACCCCATAAATTTTAGCCCCGGTGATAATCGCTCCCGATAGATCGGCATCGGTCATATCTGCCCGGATCAATCTGGTTTGTGTCAGATCTCCGTAAACTAAACTGGCATTCTGTAAGTTGGCGCTGCTTAAGTCGGCTCCCATTAAGTTAGCACCGCTCAATTTAGCTTCGCTCAAGTCTGCCCATCTCAGCACTCCCCCACTCAAATCAACCCATCTCAGATTTGCCCCATTCAAGTTGGCTCCGCTCAAGTTGGCGCAGCTCAGATTTGCTTGTCTGAGATCCGCATCTCTTAAATTAGCTGCGTTGAGGTCAACGCGGTTGAGATCGGCTCCGTGCAAATTAGCTCCTTCCAAGTCGGCTTCTGCGAAGGAGCTGCCCCTGCCGTTAGCCTGATTCAGATTAGCCCGACTTAGGTTAGCCTGTCTTAGCCTTGCTTCTCGGAAATCTGCACCGTTGAGATCTGCACCGCTGAGGTTTGCTTTGCTGAATTCGGCGCGGATCAGTTCGGCTCGGATTAGTGCCGCACCCGTCAGATCGGCGGCGCTAAAGTCAGCCCGAATTAAGTTGGCGACGTTGAGAATTGCTCTCTTTAAGTTGGCGCCGTTGAGATTGGCTCCGCTCAGTCGGGCGACGTTGAGTTTGGCATCACTTAAGTTGGCGCCGCTTAAGTTGGCGCCGCTCAAGTTTGCTACGCTCAAGTTTGCCCTGCTCAAATTGGCGCCGCTCAAGTTGACACCACTCAGTTTAGCTTCGCTCAGATTGACACCAGCAAAGTTTCTTTCTCCTGCTGCGTATTGGTTGAGCAGTTCTTCTACTTCCATTCGGGCTACCTTGTCAGCAGATAGATATTTGAAGATTGTTTGGGTTTGGGATTTAAAATAACCAGGACTTACGCACGACGAGTCCCGAAACCTGGTTTCTTTATAGGTCTCTCGTTTCCTTGATCAACGATTTTTCATAGAAACCCGGTTTCTTTGCGTAAGTCCTGATAACATGATTCTATCATAACTCAAGGTGCTAGTTATCATCTCATGCATAGTGGCTCATGGCTGATGGATAATGGCAAGCTGTCAGAGAAAAAGCTATATTAGCAATTAGCTTTTCTGGCAATTAGCACCGCTCAACTTTATAACTAGCTTTTTGAGTTAGTTAATGAAAGCTATTGAGGAAATTTAACAAACCAGTTGTTGTCAGCCGGGTGTTTTTTTTTGTTTTGATTGCTATTCCTTGAGCGGGATGAATTGCTGCTGATGAATTAATCAATCGTTTGCCAAAGCTGGGATGATCGTATAAATTTAAAGCTTGAGCGCTGGAATTTGTTAAAACAATCTGCGTCGGCGCTCTAAAGAATTTGTCTTTTTTAGCTTTATTTAAACCTTCCTCTGTTTTAACTTTTGCTAGAATTTTCACTACTTGTTCTAGAGGAATTGCGATTTGTTCTAACCAATATTGATCTTTGATGGCAATGGGTTCTGCGTCTTCTTTAACTTGGTGGATCAAAGTGAGGATATTTTTCTGAGCGATCGCACCATCGTCAAAAGGAAACACGGCAAGGTAAGCCGTGGCGAACAATTGCTCGTCGCTATCAATTTTAAGGGTTAAAGTTGTGCGGCGATCGCTGACTTCAATGCTGGGCGGACGACTGATGACGGGGTAGGCTTGGGCGAGTTGATGGTAAGTGAAAGCTAAAGCCAAGTTAGCGTCTTGGTCGAGTGGGGCATCAACGATAATGCGGACGGTGGGTAAGGTTTGAAGAAAAAACTTTTTGGCTTCTGCTTTGGAGAAGCGGTAAATTTGAGTGCGATCGCCATCGGGACTCAAGTCCACCCACTCGCAGATTAATCCTTCTGTTTTCAAACCGAAACGGGAAGCGGCATATAGTTTAGCTCCCGTAATGGTGGCGCCGGTTAAATCGGCTCCCGCCCAATCTGCCTTAATTAAATTGGCGTTGCTTAAATCCGCATGAACCAAACTGGCATTCAACAAATTAGCGTGACTCAAGTCCGCCCCACTCAAGTTAGCCCCGCTCAATTTCGCTTCGCTCAGGTTAGCCCAACTCAAATTTACCCCGCTTAAGTCGGCCCATCTCAAATTCGCTCCGCTTAAGTCAGCACCGCTAAGATTGGCTAAACCGAGATTGACTTGTCTGAGTTCCGTCCCTCTGAGATCGGCTGCGCCCAGATCGGCTCGATTTAACTCTGCTCCGTGCAAATTGGCTTCTTCCAAGCTGGCTGCTGTTAACAAGGCGCCTCTGAGATTGGCTTCGCTCAAGTTGGTGCCGCTGAGGTTAGCACTTCTGAGCGTTGCTTCGCTGAGATCGGCTCCTGTGAGATTAGCGCCGCTGAGGTTAGCGCCGCTGAGATCGGCGCGGATCAGTTCGGCTCTGATCAGCGAAGCACCCATGAGTTCGGCTTCGCCTAAATCGGCTCGCACTAGATTCGCCACGTTGAGAATAGCCCCATTTAAGTTGGCTTTGCTGAGGTTAGCGCCGCTGAGTTTGGCAACGTTAAGTTTAGCAGCGCTCAAGTTGGCGTCACTCAGGTTGGCGCCGCTGAGATTGGCGACGCTGAGGTTGGCTTGGCTCAAATTGACGCCACTGAGGTTGACTCCACTCAGATTGGCTTCACTCAAGTTAATCGCAGCAAAGTTTCTGACACCCGCTGCGTATTGCTGTAAAAATTCTTCTACTGTCATTATGGCTACCTTGAAAACATCCTCACTGGATGCACGGGACTAAACCCGACCAAGCCAACAAATTCTAGGTTATCGATTATAGACATAGTATATGAGGTTTACCATTGATGACCCTGACTAAACGGTAGGATAAATATGTTACTTCCTTTTTAAGTATTTGACGCAGACAGGGACGCTGGGTATTGGTATCGGGTACCGTCGCAGAAAAGATTAGGTACTCTTGATAGGGGAAGCCGAACAGGGAACAACAAAGCGTGGCATTCAAGCCCCAGAACAGGAACGCCTAAACCGATACCTTCCGAAGAACTTTAGCACGAGCATGGGTGAAATGGTACAAGTCGTTTCTTGAGCGTCCCTATATCCTATTGTTAACCAGAAGCGGAACGCAGCTACAACTGTTCAATAGACCAATCTATGTCGTTTTATTCTCAGTTTAAACAAGTTTTGGTGGGTAAATCGTTACCTACGAGCGCTCATGCCGAAGAACGATTGACTAATGCCGCCGCACTGGCGGTGCTTTCTTCGGATGCGCTTTCGTCGGTAGCTTACGCGACGGAAGAGATTTTACTCGTGCTGGTGGCTGCTGGTAGCTTAGCACTCGGTTGGTCGATTCCGATTGCGATCGCTATTATCCTGCTTTTAGCCATCGTAATTTTCTCCTATCGCCAGACAATTCGCGCGTATCCCAAAGGCGGGGGTTCTTATATTGTCGCCCGGGAAAACCTCGGCCTAATTCCAGGGTTAGTGGCAGCGGCTTCGCTGATGATCGACTATATCTTAACCGTCACGGTGAGCGTTTCTGCCGGAACCGCGGCGCTGACTTCTGCTAAACCCGAATTGCAACCCTACACAATTGAGCTTTGCTTATTGTTTACGCTGTTAATCATGGTAGCAAATTTGCGAGGCGTGCGCGAATCAGGCCAAATTTTTATGATTCCAACCTATGCGTTTATCGCTGGTGTTTTTGTCCTGATTGGGATGGGTTTCTATCAAATCTTTACTGGCTACGTTCCTCCTATTTATCCCGATGTTTCCATCAAAGAATCGCTGGGTTTATTTTTCATTTTGCGGGCTTTTGCTGCCGGTTGTACAGCGCTTACCGGAGTAGAAGCAATTTCGGATGGAGTTTTGGCATTTAAACCGCCTGAATGGAAAAACGCTCGCCTTACCTTACTATTTCTAGGGGAAATTCTAGGAATTATGTTTGTTGGCATTACGTTTTTAGCGAATGCCTATCATATTGTTCCCGAAGCAGGACAAACTGTAGTTTCCCTGTTAGGACGCCAAATTTTGGGCAATAACAGTTGGGCTTACTACTTTCTGCAAGTCGCGACGCTGTTAATTTTACTGTTAGCTGCCAATACCAGTTTTGCCGATTTTCCCAGACTTTGTTACTTTTTAGCCCGCGATGGATTTTTACCCAGGCAATTGGCATTGTTAGGCGATCGCTTGGTCTACGAAAACGGTATTATCGTTCTCAGCTTCTGTGCGGCGGTTTTGTTGGTCATTTTTAAAGGAGAAGTCAGCGCCGTGATTCCGCTTTATGCGGTGGGGGTGTTTACTTCATTTACCTTGTCCCAAGCGGGGATGGTACTCCACTGGTTTAAGGAGAAAACAGCCGGGTGGCGAGCTTCTGCTGCGATGAATGGTTTGGGAGCGATCGCAACAACTGTCGTTCTCGGTGTCATCATATCAACCAAGTTTTTCTTGGGTGCTTGGTTAGTTATCTTAGCGATTCCTTTAGTAGTCGGTTTATTCTTAGCAATTCGTCGTCACTATCAATATGTAGCTGAACGTCTCAGCATCAGTGAAATACCGGCGAGGAGTTACATTCCCAGACCAAAATCGGAAGTAGCTAACCACCCAGCAGTCGTCGTAGTTGGCAATTTAAATCGAGGAACGGTAGAAGCTCTCGATTACGCTCGCAGTATAGCCGATGAAATTGTAGGCGTTCACGTCGATATCGGTTCAACCGATCGAGAAAAACTGCAACAGCGATGGCAAGAATTAGAACCCGATATTCCTTTGGTAATTTTGGATTCTCCTTATCGTTCTGTCGTTTCTCCAATTGTGGATTTTATCGGCAAGTTTGAATCGGAACATCCAGGAGTTTTATCGACTATCATTATCCCGGCTTTTGTGACGCGAAATTGGTGGGAAAATATTCTCCACAACCAAACTACAATTTTCTTAAAAGCTGCTTTGAGAGCGAAGAAAAGCCGGGTGGTGACGACGGTAAGATATTATCTGTAAATTGGTAATAGGTAATAGGTAATTGGTAATTGCTAATTGCTAATTGCTAATTGCTAATTGTATAGTGAATGCAATCCAAAATCGTTTCATTACCCATTACCTATTACCCATTACCTATGAACGTTGGCATTGTTGGATTGGGATTGATTGGTGGTTCCCTGGCGTTAGATTTGCGCCCAAAAGGTTATCGGGTGCTGGGAGTTAGCCGGAAAGAAGAGACTTGTAGGGCGGCGATCGCTCGCGGCATAGTAGATGATGCCAGCACCAATCTCAGCTTGCTCGCCACAGCTGATGTTATCTTTCTTTGTCCTCCTATATCATTAATTGTCCCTACTGTCAAGGAATTAATTCCCCATCTTTCTGCTGAGGCGATTTTAACCGATGTGGGGTCTGTAAAAACGCCAATAGTTCAAGAAATTAGCGAGATTTGGCCTAATTTTGTCGGCGGACATCCGATGGCGGGAACGGCGGAAAGCGGTTTAGATGCGGCTATATCGAATTTATTTGTGGGCAGACCTTATGTGTTAACGCCTGTGGAAACAACGCCGCCAGAGGCGGTTAAAACGGTGGAAGAGATTGCTAGAATTCTAGGTTCCCAAATCTATTTTTGCACGCCGGAAGACCACGACCGGGCTGTTGCTTGGATTTCCCACTTACCTGTAATGGTAAGCGCTGGGTTAATAGCTAGCTGTATAAACGAAACCGATCCGGCAGTTTTAAAATTAGCGCAAAATTTGGCAAGTTCTGGTTTTAAAGATACTTCGCGGGTAGGAGGCGGAAATCCAGAATTGGGGGTGATGATGGCGCGGTACAATCGCGGCGCGTTGTTGCGAAGTCTGCAACAATATAGCCACACCCTCGACAAATTGATTGATTACATTGAACGGGAAGATTGGGACAGTTTAGAACAGCAATTGAAGCAAACTCAACAAGCAAGACCTGAGTTTTTGCCATAGTTGGCGATCGCTGAAATAAAAGTTAATGGTAGAATAAGCATAACTAGCAGATTGCGATATGCATCTGGCACGCTGCGCGATCGCTATCTTCAACTCAAACCTGTTGTCATCGGGGTGTAATACTTTACTTCAAAGATGCAAGGCGTGCGTAGATAGGGAATAGACCTCTCCAATAACTCTTGTGGGGTGGGCATTCTGCCCGCCTTTGAGGGTAGTTTTTGGAGAAGTCTAATCGGCGATTATCCTCCTTCAATACCGATCCACAGCAGGCTTCTACGGTAATAAAGCTTACAGGGGTCATCTTTACCATTAGAAAGGCATTATTCATTTATCCAAAACCGAGATTTTTATCCCCACAAGCGTAAAATCTGTTAACCAAGTAAGACTGGTGCCAAAAACTTATCATATCGTCGTAGAAGTGGTTTATGAGGCAAGAGAAGCGACGGGATATAACCATGACTATGAGGCGAAAGCGGGCATTGACATCGGGTTAAACAATCTGGCAACTATCACCTCAAATCAAAAGGGATTTAGACCTGTTATAGTCAATGGCAGACCATTAAAGTCTATCAATGCCATTTTTACCTGGATCGCTGCCTGATGGCTGAAAAAATCATACTAGCCGTGACTTGCGAAGATTAAGAAGATTGAAGATTGAAGATTGA
>DNGG01000626.1:0-3370 GCA_003486675.1 Cyanobacteria bacterium UBA11372 | reverse complement strand
TTGAAGATTGAAGATTGAAGATTAAAGAATTGCAGATTTAAACTTAATCGGGATTTACGCGCACCCATCCGGGTTTCGCGATCAAAATATTTTTGATGTAGAGACGTTACATGTAACGTCTCTACATCGCTGCCTTTGTTACAAAGGTGATAGGTCGCCCAAGCGTCAGTCCTGTTAATCTAAAATTTAACCCATGTGTAGAGGGAAGATCTGCTGTGAAATCGAAACTACCTGCTCAACCAAAGCGCCATCGGGGTTATATCCTCACGCCAACGGGAGCGAAAAAACTGCAAAACCGAATTAGCGAGTTAGAGGATAAAACGGGAGTCAAGTACAATGCTGCCAAAATTTCTGAAAAATCCCAACTGATTAGTCTTTCGGGATTGCATCCGACAACAATCAGAAAAATATTGCGGGGACAAGGGGGGGATGAAAGTTCTCTGCGGCTGATTTTTCAGGTAGTGGACTTGCAATTGGAAGACCAAGATTATACCCAACCGGGAATTGACAATATTGTTACGCTCAATGCTACTCAAGATTGGGGTGAGGCGGTTGATGTTTCGGTTTTCTACGGTCGCGAGTTAGAATTAGAAAGTTTGCAAGAGTGGATTCTCCAAGAAGATTGCCGCCTATTAGTGCTGTTGGGAATGGGTGGCATTGGTAAAACGGCACTGTCGGTGAAATTGGCGGAGAAAGTACAAAACCAATTTGAGTTTTTGATTTGGCGATCGCTCAAAAATGCTCCCCCTCTGGAAGAACTCCTCCCAGACTTAATTCAATTCCTTTCTCAGCAGCAGGAAACTGCTGTTAATTTACCCAAAACTATCAGCGGTCAAATCTCGCGATTGACTCAGTATTTACGGCAAAAACGCTGTTTGTTAGTCTTCGATAATCTCGAAACCCTACTAAAACCAGGCAGTCCCGCTGGACGCTATCGGGAAGGTTATGAAGGCTATGCAGAACTTTTCAGACGAGTGGCAGAAACCGTTCACCAAAGTTGTTTGATTTTAACTTCACGAGAAAAACCCCAATGCATTTCGTCTCTCGAAGGCGAAAGCTTGCCGGTGCGGTGTTGGCAATTAAAGGGTTTACCCGATGTAGAAGGGGAAAAAATATTAAGTACTAAAGGACTTCGCGGTTCTCCAGCTAATATCAAACAACTCGCCCAAATGTATCAAGGAAATCCCCTGGCATTAAAAATTGTTGCGACTTCGATTCAAGACGTATTTGCTGGCAATATTGCGGAATTTTTAGATGAAGGCGTAGGGGTTTTTAATGGAATTCGCAGTTTATTAGAACAGCAGTTTGAACGCTTGACACCGCTAGAACAACAGATTCTTTATTGGTTAGCAATTAATCGGGAACCCACCTCGCTTGCCCAATTGCGGGAAGATATTGTGCCGCGAGTTTCTGCGGGGAGAATTTTGGAATCGTTGGAGTTTATTGGGTGGCGATCGCTTATAGAAATCCTTTCCACGGACGCGGGACGATTGTTTACTTTGCAACCCGTGGTGATGGAATATTTGTGCGATCGCTTGATCGAACAAGTGTGTGCAGAAGTCCGCACCGCCAGCGAGTCGGGCAATTTGGATGCGCTGAACATCCTGAAACACCATGCATTAATCAAAGCCGAGTCTTCTGAAGCGGTGCTATCTTCGCAACTTCATTTAATTTTACAGCCAATAGTTGAAGGGTTATTAACCAGTTTTGGTAACCAGGAAAATTTAGTAGCATTGTTAAATAAAATTATAGCATTTTTGCGTTCAATTTTTCTGGCAACTCCAGGATATATTGCCGGAAATGTGGTTAATTTATTGGTGAATTTAAAAGTTGATTTGAGCGGATACGATCTTTCTAGACTGACGATTTGGCAAGGATATTTTCAAGGCGTTAATTTACGGGGAGTAAATTTTACCGGGGCGAATTTAACCAAATCGGTGTTTAACGAAACTTTTGCCGATATTTGTGGAATTGCGCTGAGTCCGGATGGAACGCAAATAGCGACGGGGCATAAAGATGGGGAAGTGCGTTTGTGGCAAGTAGCAGATGGGAAACTGTTGGCTCGCGGATTATTACATACTCGCACTGTTTGGTCTTTAAGCTTTAGTCGGGAGGGAAAAAAGCTGGCTAGCGGTAGCTTTGATAACACAATTAGATTGTGGCAGGATGAAGCGGGAAATATTGTGGAAGGGGTGAGAAATTTATCCCAGATTCGGAATACGTTATCGTTTATCGGTCATGGGGATTGGGTGTGGGCGATCGCATACAGTCCGGATGGGAAAATATTGGCTAGTGGAAGTAGCGATCGCACCGTCAAACTCTGGGATATAGCAACGGGAAATTGCATCAAAACTTTGCACGGACATGCCGATATCGTGCATTCAGTTGCCATTAGTCCGATCCCCCCCAACTCCGAGAAAGAAAAAGCGCAGCATCCTCTGGCTTCCTCCTTGTTCAGGGGGACGGCAGGGGGATCTCAAGGGGGGGGTATCTTAGCCAGCGGTAGTGCCGATCAAACAGTCAGAATATGGAATATAACCACAGGAGATTGCTGTCAAATTCTGACTGGACACAAAAGTCAAATCTCTGCGGTTGCTTTTAGTCCCGATGGACTTTCTTTGGCAAGTTGCGACGGAAAAAGTATTAAAATTTGGGATATTCAAACCGGAAAATGCAACCAAACTTTCTGTAACGACCTCACATTTGTTTGGTCGATTGCCTTTAGTCCCGATGGGGAAACCCTCGCGGGTGGCGATGGCAAAGTTATCAAACTTTGGGATATCAAAACAGGAGAATGCTATCAAATTTTAGCGGGATTCACCAGTCAGGTTTGGTCGGTGGTATTTAGTAGCAATGGACAAATTATTGCAGCCAGCGATAAGCAAACCTTAAAATTTTGGCAAATTGACGAAAACGGTGCTATTAACGCGCTGCAAACTATACAAGGATATGCCAATTCGGTTTGGTCGGTTGCGGTTAGTCCGCTTCTCTCCGAATTAACCTCTCCCCCAACCCCTCTCCGGCAAGCCGATCCCCCCCTACCCCCCCTTGCTAAGGGGTGGCAGGGGGGGATCGTTGCATCTGGCGGTGCAGATCAAACCATCAGTCTATGGGATATTTCCACCCGTCGCTGTTTAGGGACTTTATCCCAACATCAAAAATCAATCCGCACTCTCGCCTTTAGTTCGATCCCCCTCAACCCCCCTTCCCAAGGGGGGCTAGGAGGGATCTTAGCTAGCGGTAGCGAAGATAAAACCATATGTCTTTGGCAGCCCAAGAAAACAGGAATTTCAGATCAAATTAGTGGAGAAAATTTATCCCCAATTCAACTTTTAGGACATACGGATTGCGTTTGGTCGCTGGCGTTTAG
>DNGG01000158.1 GCA_003486675.1 Cyanobacteria bacterium UBA11372 | reverse complement strand
ACCGCACTACCTTTGCGCCCTTCAGTGCGAATGTGAGGAATCATCGAATCTTGCAAGCGTTCCTTTGCTACGTCCACATCGACAAATCCAGCAGGCGTGCCAATCACCAGGGCAGGTTTAATTTCTTCTGATTCAATCAACTCCACCAGAGAAATTAAAGCCGTCTGAGCGTGACCGACGACAAAAATGCCTTCTGGATAGCGTCTGGCTAAAGTTTCGATTCCCCAGGCGACGCGGGTTTTTTCTTTTTCAGGTCGCGGTCGCGTTAGGGCATCCATGCTGCAATAGACTGGATTGGAAAAGGTGTTTTGGATATAAGGAGTAATCCCAACTTGCACCATCGGTGCATCTACCACAATCGTAGTTCGCGCCGCCAACGCTGCTGCCCCAGATTGTAAAGCTCGTTCTGAAAAGCGAATTAAAGATTTATATTCAAAATCAGCCGTGGCATAAATCGCCCGACGCACAATCTCGTATTCCGCAGGCGAAAACGTATGTTCGCCAATTTCGCGATCGATCATAGCTAGACTTAAAGCATCAGTGACGTGCCATTCCATAGTTCATGCAAGGGATTGTTTTTGTTTAGGCGGTGTTAAAGTTAACATAACCCATGACATAGCGCTACTTCGCTGCCCCCAAAACATCACCCGCGACGCCCAAACCGCAGGATAATAAACGCTACCACCGCCGCCAGCAAGCCGATACCCAAACTCAAACCAAAGACTTCGATGCGGTAATTCAAGGCAACTTCAGGATTGGGTTTATCTTGGGTGAGGATTACCGCTGAGGCGATTTGACTGGTGGCGAGTCCGACACCTACAATACCGACGGTTTGGTTGAGGATGCGATCGCTCTTAGTTTTCTCAATATCAATTATCCCCTGAATCGTCTGAATCGTATTTTCCATCAATCTCAATCCAGGGCTAAGATTGGCATAATCCGACTCGATTTGTTCTAAGAATTTTTCCTTAGTAAACTCGCCAAATTGTTGCCAAAATTCCCAGTCGCTATTGCTATCTAATTTTTTGATTTTTTCCAAACGTTTATGATAATTCCCGACGTTGACTTTAATTGTCCGTCCTTGGTCATCTAAGCTATTGAGGTTATTAGTGTATTTTAGCAGAATATTGGGCGTTTTTTCCAGCGTATTTTGCAATTTATTAATGTTTAATTTTCCACTAGCAACGGTTTGATTCAAATCGCGTATAGTTGTTTGAACAGACTGGAAGACTTGCTTAAGATTGCTTTTCAAACTGCGACTTTGAGCGTAAGCCCAAAGGATTTTGTGACGATAGGCGAACAGTCGCATTAATTGGGGATAAAGCTGAGAAACATTGTCTCGAATTGCATCGATTTTGAGATTGTAGGGAAACAGCATAATTAGAATGTGATATCCATCATCGATTTGCTGCGATTGGGGCGGTAAATACCACAAATCAAACACAGTTCCGCCTAAAAACTTACCTTGATTAATTACCAGTTTATTTTCATCCCAGTTTGGCATCGCAGGTAAATTTAACTGAGCATAGCATTCTTTAGCAGTTGCCAACGGATCTTGATTATCGGCGGCGAGTTGTCCCCAAATTAGCCAAGTTTGACCTAATTTTGGCTTCAGGTTGTCAGCATCTATTTTAGCTTTAATTTCTTGCTGAATTTTGGACAGATTAGCAATCGGTTGGGGTGAAAATTTATAATCTTGGATAAAGTTAGCCGTGCAGTCTACCAGCAAGCCGTACATATCTCCTAATTGAACTGGATAAAAATAGCCATCTAGGGGTGGTTCAAAAAACTTGAGTTTCTGGGAACCTAATAATTCAATATAATCGCCACCCTCGATTTCAGCTTGCTTGAATTGCTCGAGATGGTTGTTGGTTAATTGAGCGCCATATATTTTTTGCCAAAATTGTCTTGTGTTTTCGTCTGTTCTTGGATCTTCTTCTCCTAAACCTGCTTTGAGATCGTAGAGAAACAGATCGATAGTTGGGTAGATTAACTCAGTGAGGTTCGTCATATTTTATTGCCAACACGAATTATAAATGTATGGTGCGATCGCCTCGTCTTACCTCGTGACCAGGCTCCGGCCTGGTCACGAGAGTCTGGAGGCTCTGCCTCCGGTAGACGCAGGAGGCAGAGCCTCCAAAACAGCATTCCCAGGTGGAACCTGGGAACGAGTAACCTGGGAACGAGTGGAACAAGTGTAACCTTATGAAAGGATATCCCTCAAAACATCTTTTGCGGCTGTGACAGAGTTGCTTGCTTTAGTCAGAATTTTTTTGGCAACTTCTACCAGTATATTTCTGTCAACTTTTTGCTCAAATTTAACTAAATCTGGGACAATATCAGCCGAAACATTGTCAATTTCCGGATTCAGATTTTCTGGTTGCGGCTGGGGGATACAATCAACACCTTTGGAACGAACCTCAGCGATTTCGTCTGAGAATTTCTGAATCTGGATGTAGATACTTGCTAGGGGTGGATAACTCATAGCAAGATTGTATAACCGAGGGACATCTGCCGGAATATTAATTTGATTGATTTGCTGTTGTATTTCATCGGGCAGAGGTGTATTTAGCTGGGAAAGCGCGAAAATAAAGGCGCGGAGTTCCGAGATTTCAGTTGGTTTCATCTGGCAAATTACCTGCAATCGTAAACGCTGACCAAAAGTAAGGGGAATTGTAGGGTTTGATGTTGGGTTCCTGTTGGTTAATCTTGTCTCTAAGGCGCGAAACTAAACGACACAGACTAACTTCATCGGCGGGAATAGCGATTTCGGTGGCATAGAAATCTGCTAGTTCTGCATTGGTTACGTTTCGCAGCCATTGAGTAGCTTCAGCTAAGGCTATGACTGGGGATTTACCTCCTTGCAAACGCCGATAAAATTGGATCGTGACTAATGCACTGGCGGCGGATTCTACTGTCCATAAAGTACTGACGACGTGGGCGACACCTTTACTGATAAAACCACTCACCAACCCCGCATATTCTGCGGTTATTGTACGATCTCCGGTGATAGCTGTTTCGCAAGCGGCGAG
>DNGG01000289.1 GCA_003486675.1 Cyanobacteria bacterium UBA11372 | reverse complement strand
TTCGGCGATCGCATAAAAATGCAGTCGATTTTCCGGTCGGGCAAAACCATGTCCTTCATCAGGATAAAGCACATATTCAACTGGTAAGTTTGCCTTTCGCATTGCTTCTACAATTTGGTCGGCTTCTGCTTGTTTTACCCTGGGATCGTTTGCCCCTTGAGCTATTAGCAAAGGTTTCTCGATCCGGTCTACAAAAAATAGAGGCGATCGCGACTTCAAAAACTCTTCTTCTGTTTCTAAATTACCCACCCGATGATAAAACATTGCCTTCAAGGGTTCCCAATAAGGCGGAATCGTTTGGATCAGGGTAATTATATTACTTGGCCCCACAATATCCACACCGCAGGCGAAGGTATCTGGCGTGAAAGTTAGCCCTACTAAAGTGGCATACCCGCCGTAGGAACCGCCCATAATCGCTATCTTTTGTGGGTCGGAAATGCCTTTTTCAATCAGCCAATTCACGCCATCAATTAAATCGTCGTGCATTTTGGCTGCCCATTCGCGATTTCCGGCATTCAGAAAGGCTTTTCCGTACCCCGTAGAACCGCGAAAATTAACTTGCAAAACTGCATAACCTCGGTTGGCTAACCATTGCGCTTCCGAATCGTAACCCCAAGTATCGCGCCCCCAAGGGCCACCGTGAACTAACATGACGGTGGGTAAATTTTGGGCAGGAATATTGACAGGAGTTGTTAAGTAACCGTGGATAGTTAAGCCATCGCGCGCCGGATAGGAAACTGGTTGCATTGATGCGAGTTGCAACCCTTCTAATTTGGGTTGATTGCTGAACAGAAACGTACTATTTTTAGACTCGCGATTGTAGGAATAGTAATAAATTGGCCCATCATCTGTCATGTAAGCGACTAGCCAATTTTTATCTGCCAAATCGCGGCTGCTGATGTAGAATTCTCCGGGGCGAACTTGCGAAATTGCTTCAAAATCTGCGGCTATACTTGCGTCGAGTACTTGCCATTCTTGTTTGTCTTTAAAAAACGAAACCGCTTCGATAACTCGCGTCACCGGATGTATCATTATCTGACCGACATCGTATTGCGGATCTTCGGCAATAATACTTTCCTGACGAGTGGCAAGATCTATGGCAATTAAACGCAGCGCGTTTGCATCGTGACTGCCTTCAATATAGAGTGTTTTCCCATCAGCCGAAAAACTAACTGCGCCGCCTTGATCGTCTGGTCCCCAGTGGCGCAAAATTTCCCAATCTTTATCCGTCGTTTCCCGATATAAAAGGTCATAACCCCCATCGGGCGTGCTAGCACTTGCCGCACGAACTTGGAATTCGGCATCAGCATTCCAGCTAATAATATTACCTGGATTCTCGGTATCGAATTCTACTGCCCCATTTTTCAAATTGATGCGATAAACATCAAACTTTTGCGGGTTATTTAAGTTCATTCCCACCAATACTCGATCCGGAAATTTGGGTTCAAGTCCGATTGGATCTGCTTTTACTCCTTGGAATGGCGTTAAATCGCGGACAATATCCTTCCCAGACAGAGTCTGGGAATGCCGAATATTAACTAAGTACAGGTGAAAGTTTTCGTCGCCGTCCGAGTCTTGCATGTAGATTAACTCGTCGGTATTATATGTCCAGAAAAAGATCCGAATCCCGCGTTTTTTGTCAGCGGTGATTGTCCGATCGTCTTCTTTTCCTACTGTTTTTAGCCACACCTGCAAAACGTTCTTGTCATCAGGCGCGATATATGCTAAATACTTCCCATCCGGGGAAAGTCTGGGACTGGTTCGTTCTGGATTTCCGAACAAAATTTCGCGGGAAATCAGCGGCGGTAGCGAAGGTGCTTGTTGCTCGATAGTAGCAGATTGCATAGTTGCCTCGTCTACTAGAAAATCCTATTGTGGCTTGGCTGACGCTACGAGTAAATCATACTAACGGGTGAATCAGGCGGATGAGTTGTTGTACGACAAACCCTAGTCCCTTCCCCCGCTAAAATTACCTATCTCTTCTTTGTCTTTGCACCCCGGTTCGTGCGCCTGGAGCGGTTCGTTAATTAGCTATTCTTAGGCGAAACGGGGCGGGTTTATATAAACTGTTGATTGCCGCATAGATGGTTGGTTAAACCCGCCCCTACACATTGGATGTATAATGAATTTTAGTTTGGTTAAATCTTTAAATTAACTATCTATTGTTGTGAAAAAAACGGAAAATTTGTTTTTAGCGATCGCTCTCACATTCGGCCTTCTATTGACCCTGATAATTGCCCCCTTTCACGCTGAATCAGAACCGCAACATTACTATCGTTCTTACCAAATATCCGAAGTCAAACTCATAGCCGATAAAAAAATCACAAACTGCTACGGACAACAATTTGAAACCTATCTCCCGTCAACAACCTGCGTGGGAGGAATGTTGCCAAAAAGTATTCTAACAACTGCTAAAATAACCGAGGGTATTGAATTTCGTAAAAATCCCAAAAGAAAGCAAAATATCCAAACTATTATTGCTTTACTGAATTTACCCCTCGACAGCGACAATCGAGTTTTTCTCCGCTTTCCCAATATCTCCTTATTTTTTCCAATCACCCATTTGCCACAAGCTTTTGGCATGGCAATTGGTAGGTTATTTAATGTTTCTCCCCTTGCCCTTCTCTACGCGGGTAGGATTTGCAATTTGTTAGTTTGGCTACTGCTTGTTTATCTGGCTATTAAAATTATACCATTTTATAAATGGCTGTTAATTTTACTGGCTTTAACTCCCATGTCGATTTTCCAAGCATCTTCGCTTTCTGGAGATGCGTTAACCAATGGGTTATCTTTTTTGTTAATAGCGGTTATTCTGAAAACTGCCTTTGACAGAGGATTACAGTCGAGTGAGGGAAAGCCTTTTCGCTTCGTTTGTGTAGCGGCAGCACCAATGCTGCCTGCACACCAAGAGCTTGTACTTCATACGCCTGCAATCCGCTATGAAGGGGAAAAGCAAATAACAAAATCGGAAATATTTATCCTAGCTTTACTCTCCCTGTTGCTGTCTCTTTGTAAATTAGCTTATTGTCCAATTCTGTTTTTACTTTGGGTCATACCCATGCAAAGGTTCCGCAGCAAAAAGCATTATCTTTTAACCCTATCCGCCATCATTTTATTCTGTTTAGCGGCGGTTGTATCTTGGTTGCTTCTCACCCGACATTTAAACGTTCCCCTACGCTTAGATACACCCAACCTTACTACAGAACAAAGGTTGAATTATTTAGCCAGTCAACCCTGGAAATTGTTAGTCTTACTCGGAAATACCCTTCGCCTTCATGGGTTGACTTATCTAGAGCAATACCTTGGTGGGATGGGATGGGGCGAAACAAAAATGCCCATCTGGCATATGGTATCTTACGGCTTAGTTTTAGTAAGTGTCGCTGCGTGCGATCGCGAAAAAGATATCGCGATTTCCCTTAAACAAAAAGCGATTATCTTGAGCATTGTAGTCACCAATATAGCTTTAATTTTTACCTTGCTTTATATTACCTGGACTGCATTGGATTCTGATGTAATCCAGGGATTTCAAGGACGATATTTGATTCCCATCTCACCTTTGGTATTTTTATTGTTATATAATCAAAAGATTAAGCTGAATTTCCTAAAATTTGAGTATGCGATCGCTTGCTATCTCCTGTTCTGCCAAACTCTGACGGTTGCGGTACTATTGAATAGGTATTGGTTGTAATAAATCTTTACATATGCGTCTCGAACCGATTGAACGTAGCAAATTAGACCCCTCGAATGATGCGGACTTTTACTCTTTTCCCCGCTTCGTTACCCACGTGGATGAAGGGTTCATCGACCAGCTAACTAATTTATACCGCGATCGCCTCAAACCCAAAACCCGGATCTTCGATATGATGAGCAGTTGGGTGTCTCATCTCCCCGAAGAGATGGAATTTGAACATGTGGAAGGTCACGGTATGAACGCGGAAGAATTGGCGAAAAATCCGCGATTGAACCATTATTTTGTCCAGGATTTGAATCAAAATCCTAAATTACCGCTTCCAGACCAAGATTTTGACGCCGTTCTCAACTGCGTTTCGGTTCAATACTTGCAATATCCAGAAGCAATTTTTAGCGAAATTCACCGCATTCTCAAACCCGGTGGCGTTGCTATTATCAGCTTTTCTAACCGCATGTTTTACCAAAAAGCAATTCAAGCGTGGCGAGATGGAACCGAACTCAGTCGAGTTGAATTAGTTAAAAGCTACTTTCAATCTGTGCCTGGATTTACGATACCAGAAGTAGTTGCCAAACGTTCGGGCGCCCCCAGTATTATGCAATGGTTAGGCGCTGGTGGTGGCGATCCTTTCTACGCAGTCATTGCTTATCGCGCTCAAATATAGAATGCAGAAACCGGATTTCTCTCAGAAATCCGGTTTCTTGGTTTGTTGGCAATATTCATGGCTTTATTTTCTTCTCGACGGCTACCAACTTAAGACTGGGATCCGAAAAACCCGGTTTTTGTCAAAAATCGGATTTATAGGCCAAAGTGTGGGACAATTTTAAAAATTAATTAAACCCGCACCCGATGTCATGCACTTGGCGCACTTGGTCACTGATATGAATCAAGTAGGGATTGAACAAATATGTCCAGTTTGCCAAAGCCAACTGAGTCAGAAGTTAGCAACCTGGGTATTTCATTGTAGTGAATGCGGCGTTTGGGTTTCTCGGCTAGAGCAAAGCGATCGCACTGCCATTCACAATACTCCTATTCTCGAAAACAAGCGCGAAATTGGTCTAAAATCTTTACGAATCCAAAACTTCCAAACGCTGCTGGATGCCCTAGAATGCTATATGCCCCTCCAGCAAAAAACTATTTGCGATGTGGGTTGTGCCTATGGTTGGTTCCTGGAAGCCGCTGCAAATCGAGGCATGAAGACGATCGGAATTGAACCAGATGAATTTGTTGCCAATCAAGGTATTAAGCAAGGTCTTAATATCTTGATCGGTTACTTCCCAGACTGCCTAAGTTGTTTAGAAAAATTTGATGCGATCGCTTTTAATGACTCCCTCGAACACTTGTCAAATATTGAGCAAGTTTTAGCAGCTTGTTATCAGATGCTAACTCCTTCAGGTAAACTGATTGTTAACCTTCCCAACAGTCAAGGTTTTTTCTTTAACTTGGGTTATTTGTTATTTTTAATAGGATATAAAAAACCCTGGCATCGCCTCTGGCAAAAAGATTATCCCTTTCCTCACTTAGTTTATTTTAATCCTTTCAATCTGGAAAAATATGTCACCCGTTATGGCTTCAAGCTTGTCCGCAGTCAAAATTTGAAAACGATTAGTTTATCCGGTCTTTGGCAGCGGTTAAGAATGGATCGCAATTCATCGATTTTTGTGTCGTCAATTATTTATTGTTTAATCTTGATTGCCTACCCATTTTTACTGCTGCTTCCCTCGGATACTTTGTTGCAAATTTATCAAAAATATTAACCTATGTTCGTCGAAATAGACCGCTCTTTTCTTCGCAGTATTGCCACAGAAAATGAAAGGATTCCAACGCTGTACTATTCTGACTATTGGCTGGTTAGAAAAATATTTTGGATGCGCTTAAAGCTGATCGACTTTCACCTACAACACCTCCCAATTGAGCGAGAATCTTGTTTAGATTTTGGCGGCGGTGGGGGTGTATTCCTGCCAACGCTTAGTCGTCAGTTTAAAACAGTCATTTTTCTCGATTTAGAAGATAAAGAAGCAAGTCAAGTCGTGGAAAAATATCAACTGAAAAATGTGAAGCTAATTAAACAAGATATTGCCGAGGTAGGGTTTACAAAAGCATCTTTTGATGTTATTATTGCTGCCGATGTACTAGAACACTTTCAGGATTTATCTTTACCTGTTGCCACGATTCGCAATTGGGTGAAAAAAAATGGATTTTTATTAACTTCATTGCCCACCGAAAATTTTATTTACGCAGCCTTACGTAAAGTGTTTGGCTTGAGCAAACCTCCCGACCACTATCATACCGGCTCTGAAGTTGAATCCTATTTAAAAGCAGGGGGATTTAAACAAATTGCGCGGACATTTGTTCCGGGTTTTTGGAATATTTTCCCGCTGTTTTTGATCGGTGTTTGGCAATTGGAAGAAAGTTAGTAACCCGCGTGATTTGGATGCAAATTAAAGTAGCTGTTGTAATTCCTTGCTATAAAGTTAAAAAGCATATTCTGGAAGTCATTTCAGAAATTGGCTCGGAAGTTGACGCGATTTATGTAGTTGATGATGCCTGTCCAGAAGCGAGTGGTGCTTACGTACAAAGCAAGTGCGAAGATCCCCGGATCAAAGTAATTTTTCATCAAAAAAATCAGGGAGTGGGTGGGGCGGTAATTTCTGGATATAGCCATGCGATCGCACAAGGTGCAACAATTATCATTAAAATCGATGGGGACGGTCAAATGGATGCAAAATTAATTCCAAAATTTATTAAACCAATAGCTGATGGCCTAACTGATTATGTCAAAGGCAATCGTTTTTTTGACTTAGAATTTTTAACAGAAATGCCTAAACTGCGACTCATGGGTAATGCAGTTTTATCATTTATTAGTAAAATGGCTAGCGGCTATTGGGATATAATGGATCCAACCAATGGCTACACCGCTATTCACGTCAGCGTCTTAAAAATGATTCCCTTACATAAAGTGGATAAAAGATATTTTTTTGAAAGCGATATGTTGTTTAGATTAAATATACTTCGTGCGGTCGTTTACGATTTACCTATCCCAGCTAAATATGGCACAGAAGTGAGTAATCTTAAGATTGTTAAGGTAATTTTCGATTTTCCTGGTAAATACCTTAACCGCTGTTTTAAACGCATATTTTACAATTATTTTTTGCGGGATTTTAATATAGGATCTGTTGAACTTATAATTGCAGGGATACTCATTTCTGCTGGCTCAATATTTGGATTATTTCATTGGTACTTAAGTTTCACGCGAGGAATTATTGCCACCAGCGGAACAGTTATGCTATCTTCTCTCCCAATTATTTTAGGATTTCAATCTTTACTGGCTGCGGTTAACTATGATGTGACAAACGTACCCAAAATTCCCATCCACAAAATTTTGGCAGAAAGATGACGATTAATCCCGCATACTTTATAGAAACAATTTCAAAAATATGAAAATAACTAGCCAATTTTTGCCTTTAGAAAACCAAGATTACTCAGGGCTGATTGTAGAATTATCATGCCTAATTTTTGTTTTATTTTTAGGATTGTGGACGCTGCTAACTAATGGGGTAGTATTTTTGGGAGGCAGCTTCACAAATCTTTTTTACCTATCGCCATTGGTGTTGTTAATAATGGCAGTATCGATTGTACTTGTCAAACCTCTATACGTGAAACAAGAAGATGGGGAAATCAAGCCTGCCAGCGATCTAAAGCCGAACAATACGATGGTGGATTTAGTAATACCATTGCTCGGAGCGATCGCGATCGTTTCAGTATATAGTTTAACCAATAACACAGTAATTTTTTGGTTACTTACATGCGGGTTTTTAGGATTTTATTACATCCGCTACCACAAAAGTGAAACCGCGATCGCACTCCAGTCCCCTGCACCAGGAAATTTATTTGTTTTCCTCGCCTTGTTAGCAGCAGCAGCGATCGCAACCCTCGTAGTATACCGCACCCACGGAGACGATGCATTTTATCTCAATATGATTGCAGGCGCGTTGGATTTTCCTAACGAACCTTTAATGAGTCGCGACACCATGCACGGTTTATCCGGTATCCCCATGTTAATACCAGTCTACCGCCTGCACTCGATAGAAATGTTAGCTGCCGTTGTCAGCCAAGCCACAGGAATTTCTCATTTAATAGTACGAAATCTGCTACAACCGGCAATAATAGAACCCTTTGTCGTCTGCGCTTCAGCATTGCTCCTGCGCCAATTAACCCCGCGTCATTGGCTGCCGATTGCAGCAGCAACAACATTACTAATGATTATTTTTACAGTATCTGTTGGCTTGGGAAACACATCTTTTGGCAGGTTACAACAAGGCAAACCACTTTTTGTATCTATCCTCGTACCGATTATCATCACCTATACCATTCGCTGTTTTACCAAGCCTTGCTGGTGGCATTGGGGCATACTTGGGATGGCACAAATTGCCGCAGTCGGATGTACTTCTACTGCTCTTTATGCCGCACCTATTACAACAGTACTGACACTTGCTGGATGCTGGTATCCAACTAAGAAGAATACTCTCAAGGCAACGATCGCTTTTTCGGCAGTTTTTTATCCTTTATTACTGTCGCTTATATTTTTCTTTAAAGTTAAAAGCAATTCACCAATCCTGAGATCAACTCAATTTGGAATTTGGGATAACGACCCCGAATTACAGCTACAACATGGGCCATTAGCCTACTTATTTTGGATAGCCGTGTTAGCAAGTTGGGCTGTTTTTGAACAGTCAGCGAGTCGGCGAGTAATTCTGGGAATGGTAACTGCTTTTATGCTCGTGTTTTTCAATCCATTTCTTCAAGAGTTTTGGGCAGTTAATCTAACCGGCGTTCCAACTTTCCGCCGCTTGTGGTGGGCAATTCCCCGCCATATTTTTGTCGCACTTATTTTGGGTTTTCCGCTGCTTTATCCAGCTTTTGAAAAATATCGCCAAAAAGCATTCGCCACCTTCTGCGGTTTGTTAACCACTGCCATAATCATCTTGGCAGCTAATGCAGCCCCTAACCAATATTCGCCGCGAATTGATTATAATCGCAGCTTGTCTTATAAATGGCCTCCCCAAGCAAAACTGCCAACAGAACGCCTCGAAGTTATTGCTAAAATTATTGCGACTATCCCACCCCGCAGCTACTTGCTCGCTCCCGCATCTCCTGTGGGAAAAGAAGTGGATGGCGAGGAATTGGCTCGATGGTCTATCGTATACCGTAACCATCCTTATCCGATTGTTGTTACAGAACCTTACTTGGATATACTTGTAAAATTTTTCGGAGAAAAGGAAGTGGCGAGGCGTAAAGAACTTTCCCAGTATATCAGTGGCGTGCATCGCACAGAAGTTTCTGCTCAAATCTTGCGTCAATCTATTGGCGAACTGAATATAAATGCCGTTGTCCTCCCCCTAGAAAATCCTTGGAAACAGGAAATAAGGCAGGTTCTTTTATCTTTAGAATTAAAGGCAGAAAATATTGGTAAATATCAAATTTGGAAAAGGTAAATATAGCAAATGAACAACGCCAAAATTAAACCAATTATTTGGGTATTGCTGACAGCATTTTTAGTCAGATTTATCTTAGCAATTTTCGCATTGATTCAGGCAAAAAGCTTAAGAATATTTCATGTAGGCGATACGGCATCTTATCTGAAACCTGCCCATGACTTACTAACTTATGGTCGATTTACAAGTAATGGCTTTCCTGAAATTTTTCGCGTTCCAGGATATTGTATCATGTTAATTCCTGGAATTATTTTAAACCAGGTAGAGTTGGTGACTGTCGCTCTGCAAATAGGGTTAACTTGTTTAGCTGTATATTTAGTATATAAAATTGCGTTACTTTTATTTAACAATAACGAGCCGATAGCCGTTATCTGTGCTTTTCTCTATGCATTGGAACCACTTTCTATTATTTATACGGTTAAGCTTTTAACAGAATCAGCGTTTGCCTGTCTAATCTTGGCATTTTTATACTGCTTTTTAAAATACTTTAAAGGTCAATCCTTGAGCTGGCTATTAGTTTCCTCAATCATCCTCGCTATATCTACCTATGTTAGACCAATCGCTTATTACTTACCCTTTTTATTAACCTTGTTGTTGGTGATTTGGGAATTAACTAAGACTCCGCATAAAATTATTGCCCTATTCCATGCTTTGCTTTTCTTCTCGCTCTCGATGGGGCCAATTTATTTGTGGAATATCAGAAACAAAACTGTTGCCGATTATTCAGGTTTTTCTTCTGTTGTTGAAGTTAATTTGTATTATTGGCACGCGGCAGCATTGCTGACGGTAAAAGAAGGAAAAACATTTGGCGAACAGCAAATTCGATTACAGAATCAATTGAAAAACGAAGTCCCAAAAGAAGCTTTTCGCGGTGATATTCCCGCTCATTTGTGTTGTACTCCCGCTTACACTTCGCCAACAGTTCTTAATTATATGCGTACAGAAGCCAAGAAAATTATCTTTAAAAATTATTTAATTTACTTCAAACTTCGGTTGAATGGAACGCTAAATCTTCTTTTAAATTCTACTCCTTGGCCTTATTTAACTACATTAAATGTCTACAAAATAGATGGTTTTGCTGATATTGCTAATCAGCAAGCGACAGAATTTATTAAAAAAGGTTTGCTGGCTGGGATGGCTTATTATTTAAATCAAACACCTGGGGTAGTCAGCCGGACTTGGTTAATTTTACAAGTAAATTTAATTTTATATATGGTGTTTGCTTTAATTGGGCTTTTATCAAAAAACTTTTTTAAACCATTCCCATCGCTGATTGTGATGACTTTGGGTTTTTATTTGACAATAATACCAGGCGGGCCTGATGCTTTGAGCAGCCGATACAGGCATCCGATTATGCCTATTATTTGTATTCTGGCTGGGTATGGGGTGTATTTTATTGTGGTACAATTTAAGCAGAGATTTATGGCAAATACAAAATAAGAAACCCAGTTTTTTGACAAAACTAGGTTTAATTGGTAATTGGTAATTGGTAATTGGATTGATTGGGGGTCTCCTCTTGGCAATTACCCATTACCCATTACCCATTACCAGTCACCAAGGGATGTAACTAGCAACTTGCGTTAAACTAGCAATTTTTGCCCGCTATTCTATTTCACCTAACATTACTTGCGCTTGACTACAAAGTGTTTGGTGACAGTGACCGTTGCTGGCAATTAAACAACCCCACTGATGCACGTCGCCTTGGTTGTATTTTAAAGGTGTGCCGTCAGCGTGGGTGAATTCTCCGCCTGCTTCGGTTAAGATTAATTCGGGGGCTGCCATATCCCAATCTTTGGGGGCAGATTTGCCGGAAAGGGAAATATAAATGTCGGCATTTTGTTCGATGATGGTGGCAATTTTACAGCCGACGCTGCCGACATATTTTTGGTTTTTACAGGGGAGGTTTTGCAATAGTTTGTTGAAGCGTTCGTCCCGGTGGGTGCGACTGACGACGAGGCAAAGTTCTTCGATTGCATTGCGGGAGGATACTTGCAATGGGGTTACTTTTCCGTCGCGGGTTTCTACAAATGTCCCGCCGCCTTTGGTGGCATAATACAATTTTTCTGTTTCAGGCCATGCAACGACTGCTAAAATGGGGCGTCCTGCTTCTACTAATGCAATGTGAATTGCGTATTCTCCTGTTTTATCGATGAAGTCTCGCGTGCCATCTAAAGGATCGATTATCCACACAAATGGTTGTGTTAGTTGTGCGTCCTGGGATTTATGGGTTTCTTCGCTGAGATAGCCAAATTCTTGCGTGCCAAAACAGGCTTGCAGGTTATCTAAAATATAATGGTTGGCGGCTACGTCTGCGGCTGTTACCGGGCCATCTTTTTTATCTTGAATTTCTAGGTTGCCGGTGTCGGGTTCGCCGCGATAATAGGATCGGAGGATATCTGCCGCACCCCATGCTGTTTGCCGCGCGATCGCCAGTATTTCTTCTAACCTTAATTCTGTCATGTTACAATCCTTCCTTGATAATTTTATTGGTGTTTTGAACCGCTCCAGACGCCAAGAACGCCAAGAGAGAAGGAGAAGTTTAACTCATACCCTCTTCCATCCATCGGCGAGTGCCGAAAAATTGGCAGGAATAAGAGGCTATTTTTGCTGCTGCTGTTAGGCTTTCTCTCAAGCTATTTTGTAAGATGTAATGGCAAAATGCTCCGTGGAATATGTCTCCTGCACCCAGGGTATCTATGGGGTTTATTTGAGGTATTTCTATTTCACCGTTTTCTGTGGGGGAAAGATATAGAATTGGTTTTTCTCCTCTGGTAATGGCGATGTGGGGAATTCCTATGTTTGATAAGTAGGAAAAGACTTGTTCTGAGTTATCGCAGTTGGGTGGATAAAAGTTATCGGAACAAATGGCATAATCTACCATTGGTAAGATGTTTTCTAACCCAGGCTTCCAACTGCCGCCGTCGATAACTATGGGGATGTTGTTTATTTTGGCTTGTTGCGCGATCGCACAACTTACTTCGATTTGATGTCCGTCAATCAGTACTATATCAACTCCCTGCAAAATATTTCCGGGAATTTGATTAACTCCTGCTTGCGCTTTGCTAGCGTTGAGGGAAACTACCGCGCGATCGCCTGTTGTTTGGGTGACAATAATTGATGAGACTGGTGGCGCTTCTGTGCGCGCGGGATCTAGGTCTGCGATCGCTACTTTATAATTGTCTAAATCGTTGCGAATTAACCCATTAATTGGATGGTTACCTGCTACAGTTAGCACTATTGCTTCCTGACCTAAGTAACTAAATGTTACCGCCGCATTTGTCGCTGGGCCACCCGCTGATACTGTATAATCGGTCGCTGCAATTTTTTGGTTGGGACTGGGAAAGCTGGCTGTTAAATAAACTAAGTCTACAGTCAGCATTCCTACAAACAATCCTTTTTTACCCATAAGCTCGTTATTCCTCTAGACGTACTTCTAATAGCGTATGGTTAATCTTTCTCTGAGTAGAGGAGCAAGTTTGACGGCAGTGATTAAAATTGACAAACATCGAGATAAGCAGCATCTAATTATGCTATTCTTCACTCGTTTAACCAATGCGATTAAAAACTCCATTCGTTCGGCATTTAACAAAATTAGATCTATATTTTTCCCCCAAAAACCATCTTTCTCTAACTTACCCATCCCTTGGACAATTGCTCAACTCGAAGATGAGGAAGACCCCAGGGTGGTCTAAAATATTACAACCTGGCACGAGCTTCTAGCGTATAATTTAAGCACTGATTACCCAATCCTATGCAGGAGCCAAAACCAGGAGTTTTATATTTAGTCGGGACGCCGATCGGTAACCTGGAAGATATGACTTTCCGGGCGGTGCGAATTTTACAAGCGGTAGATCTAATCGCCGCAGAAGATACGCGCCACACTGGGAAGCTGTTGCACCATTTTCAGATCGCAACGCCTCAAATAAGTTACCACGAACATAACCAAAAAGGCCGCATTCCAGAGTTAATAGAAAAATTGTCTCAGGGGAAAGCTTTAGCACTCGTCACCGACGCCGGAATGCCAGGAATTTCCGACCCCGGATACGAATTGGTCAAAGCTTGTATAGAATATAACATACCTGTAATTCCCATTCCTGGTGTGACGGCGGCAATTACGGCGTTGAGTGCGGCAGGATTACCCACGGATCGCTTTGTGTTTGAAGGTTTTCTGCCCGCAAAAGGTCAAGCGCGAAAACAGCGATTAGAAGCTCTCACTAATGAATCAAGGAGTATTATTTTATACGAAGCGCCCCACCGAATCGGGCAAACCTTGTCAGATTTGGCTGCTGTTTTAGGAGAAAGCCGTCAAATTGTTCTGGCAAGGGAGTTAACAAAGTTACACGAGGAGTTTTGGCGGGGGAGCATTCAGGATGCGATCGCTCACTATACCACCCGCGAACCTCAAGGGGAATTTACCCTCGTCCTTGCCGGTACTCAGTTAGAAACACCCCAGATCAATGATGCTGCGATCGTTGCGGAATTACAGCATTTACTCAGTCAAGGACTATCCCGCTCTCAAGCCAGCCGCCAATTAGCCGCCTTAACCTCTTTACCCCGTCGCCACATTTATCAATTAGCTTTAGAAATTGGTGATGGCTAATTGCTAATTGCTAATTGCTAATTGGTCATCGAGAAAGTTTATTCTTCCCTATTACCTATTACCCATTACCCATTACCATTATTCATTTTGAAATACTTCCTTAGAAAACATTTCTGAAAAAATCCGCAAATAAGGGTGAAATATAGGTACATCTTGCAACGGCAAGCGTTCCTGAATTTCCCAGCTCATAAACAATAACATTTCCTGCACCAGCGTCCAGCTCACTTTCAAGCAGGGATATAACATCACGCACAGGGGAAACAATTGCTGTTGTACTGAGTAAATAGTGCGGTCTAAAACGCACAGACACAGGTAAACTTGAAACATCTCTACATCGCGGATACTGGAGATTTTCACCGTTTCCGCAGTCAAAGCGCCGCTGTAGCTTTGATAGTTCGGATGCTGCCGACTGACACTTTGGCAAACTTCACAAGCAATTTTAGTGCTGAGCGGTAGCAGGTGTTGCACTGCCAACAACAGGGGAGAATCTTCATCGTGCTGGGCAGCCGCTTCGTAGGCGGCTTGCAGCGGCATATACATGTGGTCGTCCATCACCTTTAAGTACGGCGCAAATACTTTTTGCTCGTCTAGGGATAGCCACTCGAGTAACTTTTGTCCTGTATAGTGAAACTGCATACTGACAAAGCCGATGGCACGCGGATCGACGCTAGTATATTTCTGGCGAACTAGACCGCAGTTTCTGCCTACCATCACCGACAAGCGTTGTGGCGGTATCCCTGAAGCATAGGCATCTAAAGCTTTTTGGAATAGTTCTCGCGTATCTGTAGCAATCTCTAACGGATTGATTAATTCTGGGTTAATATCCTGTCGTCGGATCTCCTCACCCAGCAGGGTTTCCGTGAGCGACCAAGCTTTGGCACTGGCTAAATTTAGCTTCTGCATCAGCTTGTTCGCCGTTATTTTCTTACTTTCGATAGATGCTGTTTCGGTTAAATTTTGCTTGGGTTGCTGTTGACCCCGCTCTTGACCGGAAGCCACGGAAAGGTAGTACTTCCGCGCCCAAAGAACAGCCAGAGATTGAAGATTTTCCGGCTGTTGGGACTCAACTGTAGCCGCTGTAAATTCCAGGGATTGGGTCATGGCTTTGTCCAACTGGTTAAAAGTAATGATGCATAGCTGATAAAGTAATAAAAGGATAGCCCCCTTGCCAAGGCAAGGGCGCTCTCACTTCTAAGACAAAACCGTTCAATAATGTGAGTGTAATTTTTAGTTTAATTCACTGTTGAAGGTAAAGTCTGCTGTGTTATTACTGAAAGATACAATTTAATCTTTATAATTTTATAATATTGTTAACAATTATTTAAAATAATGCCGACAAACAGGAGTTTACGCTCGCGATCGCGCCAGGAACTCCTGTGCTTGTGACTGTTCCCACCAAGATATAGACAATAACGAGAGGGAGAGCCGAGTTCTTGCCTTTCCCTCTCATTATTATACATCAAAAACTATATCAAAAGATAGACGGGCAAATTCTCCCGTTGCTTTTGGATCGAACCGGGCGCCAATTACCAATTATTTTAGGACTTGCGCGCCACGATCTTAGAAACCGGGTTTCACAGCTACGATCCTTCGTTGCCTTTCCCGACGATTAATCAATAGAAACAAAGGTGATTGGCATCAGTCCTGTACCCATCACCCATGACCTTTATTCGTTTTGGAATACGGCTTTAGAAAACATCTCCGAAAAAGTACGTAGATAAGGTAGAAAAACGGGCACAGATTTCAAGGGTAAGCGTTCCTGCATTTCCCAGCTCATAAATAACAGCATTTCCTGTACCAGCGTCCAGCTGACGTTCAAACGGGGATATAACATGACGCAGAGGGGAAACAGTTCCTCTTGCACCGTGCGGATGTTCGCTTCCAAAACGCACAGGCACAGGTAAACTTGAAACATCTCCACATCGCGGATGCTGGAAATTCTCACTATTTCTGAATTCAGCCCGCCGCTGTAGGTTTGATAGCCCGGATGCTGCCCAGCTACGCGATCGCATACCGAATGGGCAATTTTCGTACTCATCGGTAGCAGGTGCTGCACCGCCTCCAATTGCGGCGAATCCAAGTCATGCTTAGCGGCTGCTTCGTAAGCAGCAGACAGGGGCATGTACATATGGTCGTCCATCACCTTTAAGTAGGGCGCAAATAGTTCTTTCTCGCTTTTCGATAGCCATTCGAGCAACTTTTGCCCCGTGTGGTGAAACTGCATACTGACAAAACCGATCGCCCGCGGATCGTTGCTCGTATATTTCTTCCGCACTTTACCGCAGTATTTTGCCACCAATACAGATAAGCGTTGCGCCGACACCCCTGCCGCATAGGCATCCAGCGCTTTCTCATATAAATTTCTTATATCTGCCGCAATCTCTAATGGATTGATTAATTCCGGGTTGATGCCGTGCCGTCGTATCTCTTTAGCTAGCAACGTTTCCGTCAGCGCCCAACCTTTGGCACTCGCCAAAGTCAAATTCTGCATCAGCTTGTTTGACGTCCTGTTGCGACCTTGTTTAGAGCTAATTTCCGTCAGGTTTTCGGCGTTTTGCTGTTTCTCGTCATTCTGTGAAGTTACGGAAAGATAGTATTTCCTCGCCCACAACACTGCCAGCGAATGCAGGTTACCTGCTGCTGGTTGGGATTGAACGCTAGCCGCTGCTGATGCTAAAGAGTGAGTCATCTTGCGATCCAAAAGTTTCAAAAGTGGTTTAAAACGAGCAAATCAAGGCATTTTGGTCAGGTATGCTGACGCTTATGAGTTTTAAGACGACAGAAAACAGCTTTGTCTTTAGCCAAAGACCTTGGGCGCTCCTGGTAAAAACTGTCAAACGGACTTCGGACTGTACAGAAGCTTTATATACTTTAATTGTTAAGTATGCCGTATTTTTGCTGAAATGTAAAACTCTTTGTTTACGATTATTAATAAATCTCATAGAAATTTGGTATTTTCCTGATAGACTTACGTCTAAGGGCAGATTAGCGCTACACTTACTTCAGAAAGATTTAACAACATCTGATAAAATTGCTTTGCTAAATTGGCAAATCAATTTTTTACTCCTAACTGCTATACGTGAAAACACTTACTGGAGCCAGCAGGTCAAACAAGCGCGGATTGTGCCTCAATAGTGGAGGTTAAATTATAGCATAAGAGTGAATTTTTGCCAAGGATTATCTGGGAAAGCGATCGCTCAACTGGTGCTTCTACGTAGGATCGGATTTAATCGCTAAAACCCATTCAATTTCTGGACTCTTTCTTGGGGCGCTAACAATATCCCTTGTTCCCCTTTTGCCACTAAGGCTGGGATGGTGAGAGTTAATTCGGTAACAGCCTCAATACTTAAAGGACTGACGCAGCAGGAGCCGATCGCGTTTGTTTCTGCGTATATCTCTACTTGCCTTCCCCGACGATTAATCAATAGAAACCCGGTTGCTTTGGGTAATTCCTGTTCAGCCATCACCCTGGTTTAAAGCGCGTCGCCAATCTTGTTCGGTTGTAATAAATATCGTGCAAAAGAAGTTGGTATGGCTTGGGAAAGAATAGTTGAAAAACCTGCATGACCAAAAAAGGGGAAGGGGAAAAATGGATTTGAGGGAAAGACTGGTGGGGAAGAATAGATATGTGGTAAAAGTGCCTTTGTGGGAATCGAGTTTTACACCAGATCTAACGCTAGAGCTTTCCCCATTTCCCTTTTCCCTGCCCCATGACAAAGTTTAATTTTGAGGATGCGTTCTTGTTTGTGCTGCGAGTTATGCGTTGCAAGTTAAAGCCTTTGCCAAACCTGCCTTGGCGCGATGCTTCATCAGCAATCGACTGCTTGGAAGCTTGGTAAACGAAAATTGCTTACCGCTCAAAGCAGGCAAAGATTTTTCGTGTCATCTTAGAGATATGCTGAATTTTGCTAGTTATTGCGTCACCAGTGATGAAAAGTATAGCCAATCTAATTGCTTGTCTGATTTTAGCTGTTTGGGCGCTCGCGATCGCCCTGTTCTCCGTGCAAAACGCCACGCCCGTATCCCTGAAGTTGCTAGGTTTTGAGTCGATTCAAATGCCAGTAGGCGTCGTGCTGGCGTTTAGTGGCGGTATTGGCGTGATGCTGGGTGCGATCGCTCTGCCGGTGTTCAGTCGTTCCCATCGCCAATTAGAAGATATTGAATGATTTTTAAACTCATCTAAACTGCCGCTCATACCCGGCAGTTATACATTAAACCTCTCCAACAAACAATCTCAAAGACAGGCGAGACGCCTATCCCACAAGAGTTTTTGGAGAAGTCTATTGCAAGCTTGCTGATTGCTAGAAAAGCTTGTCTTTCCCTGACTAACTTTTACTGTCAGTTTATGACCGTCCTGATTCTGGCATAAATTAGGCTATCTGTGCGCGGCGATCGCCAGTTTCAAGTTAGACCAAAGTTATAGCGATCGCCGGTAGTCTTCTATCCCCAAAAAATTTGTAGTTAAAATTTACATATAAACCAAGCATTTGTGGGAATTGTACTGCTATAATGCCGGTTAAACAATAGCAGGAAATTGAGGCCAGTAGGGCGAGTGACATCAGGGTAGGGATAAAAGCTACGCGGCCTAGTTGTGCAATTAAAGCCATGTCTGGGAGAGAAACACAATGAGCGAAAGATCCTACGCCCAAACCAAAAACTCAGCTACACCCTCCCACTCAAATCAATCAAGTTCGCCCCTATTGGGGCAACGCCCTTTCACTGATGAGGGATATGACGCTATTGCAAGCGATTCAAAGATATCGACCCAAGGGCAAGCGCAACAGCCAAAAATCGCCCGTGCTAGGTTAGACTGGCGCAATATTTCTGTAGAAGCGCCTTCTCGTAGTGGAATTCAACGCCAAGAAGACGAAGAACAAGAACAAGGAATAAAATTGAAGCCAGAGGCGGTTTCAATTCAACGTCAAGAAACAGCCTCAAAAGAAGAAAAAAGCGCACAGGACTTAGCCACATCCAGCAATCCCACAATATCAACAGAAGAACAAACACCACAGCCGAAAATTGCCCGTGCTGGCTTGAATTGGCGAAATATATCCATCGAAGCGCCTCCTAGAGCGGTAGAATCAAGCACCTACCCAGGCGGAATTCAACGCCAACAAGAGGAAGAACAAGAATCAGAAGAAAAAAGCCCAGAGGAATCTTGCAATTCAACCATATCGACAGAAGGGCGATCGCAACAGCCAAAAATCGCCCGTGCAGGTTTTAATTGGCGAAATATTTCTATAGAAGCGCCATCTAGAGCGGGAGTTTCCAGCACTTACCCAGGAGGAATTCAACGTCAACAAACATCTGATGTCAAGCAAGAAGAATCAGAGCAAATGCAGTCAGATGGGGCAATTCAAGCTAAATGCAGTGACTGCGAATCTTCAATTCAAACCAAACTAACAGTTGGCGCACCCGGAGATAAATACGAACAAGAAGCTGACAACATGGCGGCGAAAGTCATGACCATGCCAGACTCAGCCTTACAACAACCAATTCAACGTCAAACTGAGGCAGAGCAAGAGGAAATTCAAACGCAACCTCTGGTGCAACGCTCAGGCGATCGCACTACCCAAGCTTCTCCCAGCATCGAAAGCCGTCTCAACAGTTCAAAGGGTGGAGGTAGTCCTTTACCCTCCGATGTACGTAGTTTCATGGAGCCGCGCTTTGGAGCAGATTTTAGCTCTATAAAAGTGCATAACGACTCGAATGCCGTGCAGATGAATAAGGAGTTGGGGGCGCAGGCATTTGCTCATGGTAGCGATATTTACTACGGTGCTGGGAAATCTCCCGGTAAGAATGAATTGACGGCGCACGAGTTGACGCACACCATCCAGCAGGGTGCAGCGATGCGGATGAATAAACAAGTGCAAAGGCAACCTCAGCAAGAGGAAGAACCTGAAATACTTCAGGCGAAGGAAATTCCTACTTCCCAGGAAGAAAAGTCATTCCAAGCAACCCCCCTTAACAAAGAAAGCAGCGAATTCCGCTCGGAAACGCAAGGTGAAACCATCGCTGCAAAAGAAATCTCCAGTTATAATACCAACCCGAGCCAGAATAAGGAACTGCGGCAAAAACCACAAGAAGAGGAACAAGAAGAAACACAAGAAGAACCAATTCAAGCCAAGCAATTCACAAATTCTTCTCCCTTTAACAATAAAAATACAATCCAGCGTCAGTCATTGGCGGTAAGTTCCGTAAGTCCTCGCATCCAGGGAGACTTTCTCGGAATTGGCAACCCGATTGATAAAATAAAAAAAGCGATCGCCTCCTTTGCCAGCCGACTACCAGGCTATCCTTTACTGACATTAATATTAGGAAAAGACCCCATTAGCGACGCCCCAGTCCAGCGCAATGCTACCAACCTAGTTCGCGGTCTGCTCAGTTTAGTACCAAACGGCGACAATATTTTTAACAATTTACAACAATCGGGGTCGTTGCAGAAAGGTTTTGATTGGTTTAATGGAGAAATCGCTAAATTGAACCTGACTTGGGATGCAATTAAAGGACTGTTTGGGAAGGCTATAAACTCATTGGGAATAGGTGATGCACTCAATCCAATGGGGGCATTTGAGAAGGTTAAAAACGTTTTCCTCGAACCGATTGGACGCATCAAAAACTTTGCCGTCTCTGCGGGGACAAAGGTGATGGAATTCGCCTTTGAAGGCTTCCTGAATATGGCAGGCGGCGCCGGCGCGAAGGTAATGGGAATTCTGCGGAAAGCGGGCGGTGTTTTTACCAGTATTCTTAAAGATCCAGTTGGTTTTTGTGGCAACCTCGTCGGGGCGGTGCGCGGTGGCTTCCAGAAGTTTTCTGGTAACGTCGCCACTCACTTAAAGAATGGCTTGACAGGTTGGCTATTTGGTGCATTAGCGGGTGCTGGTTTGACGCTTCCAGCCCAGTTTGACTTGAAAGGAATTGTGTCTATTGTCCTGCAAGTTTTGGGTGCTACTTATGAAAGATTGCGGGGTAAATTAGCCAATAAAATAGGGGAACAGAAAGTATCGCGGCTGGAGAAAGCATTTGATTTTCTCAGGACAATTGTCACAGGTGGGTTAGCTGCGGCTTGGCAGAAAATCTCAGAATTTGCCGGAAATCTGCAAGAAATGGTAATCGGCGGGATTAAAGAATGGGTGATGAACAGTGTAATTACCGCTGCGATTAGTAAGTTGATTTCCATGTTTAATCCAGCGGGGGCAATTATTCAGGCGGTGATGGCAATTTATAACACCGTGATGTTCTTTATCGAGCGGGGTTCGCAGATAGCCGCGTTAGCAGAAGCGGTATTTAATTCGATTGGAAATATTGCGTCGGGGAATGTCGCTGGGGCGGCTAATTATGTCGAACAGACGATGGGGCGTTCTCTTCCAGTGATGATTAGTTTCCTGGCGCGATTGATTGGTTTGGGAGGGGTTAGCGAGCATATTAAGAATGTAATTAAGAAGATTCAAGCGCCGATAGAAAACGCCTTGAATAAGTTGGCGAATTTTATCGTCGAGAAGGGTAAGAGTTTGTTGGGTAAGGGTAAGGAAAATAAGGACAACAAGGATGGAAAAGGTAGCGATCAAGATGGTGTAGAACACGACCGGAAGGTTAAAGAAGGGCTGAAACAGCTTCATCAAGAGGAAGCTAAGTATGCTCAAAATGGTGCGATTGCACAAGAAGATGCCCAAAAAGTTGCTGCTAAGATCAAGAACGACAATCCGGTCTTTAAGTCGATGACTGTGGTTGATGGAGGTAAGACCTGGAATTTCAAATATGTTGCTAGTCCTGAAGAAACGGAGGAAGGAAAACAAAAAGCAGAGGATAAAGATTTAGCGACAGCAAAACAGGCGTTTGGAAAAGATACCTTTTTGACGCAACAGCTTGCCACTCTTCTGGGTGTAAATCTGCGGACTGCTCAAAGGCGGACAAAACAATGGACAGAAAACCCAGATGTTTATGGTTGTTATCTTCTTCCAGGGACGCGCGATCAATACACATTTGATAAAGAAAAAGTACCATCTTACACCCCGCAGGAGGGGAAACACGGATCTATATACGTGGTGAATCCGGAGCATTGGGAAATAAAACCAGAGATTAGCATACGCGATAAGTTTTACAAGAAGCAGTTTCGTGCCGATCAAATCAATACGGTACTGGAACGGGCTGATTCTGGACAGCAGACCCCAACAGGGGAAAAATTGTATAAATGTCAAAACAAAGGAACTCTAGGACCTAACCACAAGCCTCTCGTCACAAGGGCAGAACTAGAGATAGACCATACTATAGATGTTACTATCCACTGGAACACGGAAGGTCACAATATGACACAGGATCAGAGGAATGAGTGGTACGATAATCCAAGCCACTTGCAAGTATTATGCGAGTCATGTAATAGCGCCAAAAGCAAAGGAACATACATCCGCAAAGTTGGAAAAAACTTCCGAGGTCCTAACGACAATCCACGGGATTGAAAGGTCATATGGAAAACTTTATACTCTGGAGTGTTTCGTTCGATGAACAGGTACGTGAATTATCTTTCTTCGCGACACCAGTGCAAATAAAACGCATCAACAAAGGAACCCAAGAAATGGTCAGAGAAATGATCAATGATTTGGGGATTTCGCCGAGTCCCTTTGAGAAGTGGACTGTAGACCATTTCTTCACAAATTATTTGATGGACTACCCGCCTAGTGAGAATTGGGAAGATATATGGGCAGATACGTGTGAGATAAAGCTACAGCTTGCGGTTCCCATAAAATTGGAGAGCAAAGACACTGAATTGATCCGCACATTCGCGCGTGATAAGAGTTGGAATGGGGAATCGTCATATCTACCCAGTAAATGCGTAGTAGTAGCTGATTTCTACAGCCCAGAGTCTTTAGCAAAAGCAAAAAAAATCTTGGATAGGGTGGGTAAGCTTAGAGAGAATGCCTCACTTATCGATGAGCTACATTCCGAAGTTCCATACGTACCCAAGCAGCTGTTTACAAAGATCCATGAGGCATACCTAGAGCTGGAAACGTACCAGGGAAAGACGCCAAGTGAGTTGTCTGTTCGTCAAAGAGCTGGGGTGCCAAAGCAACTGATTCTGTATCTGGGAGTTTTCGATCAAAAGTTTTTTATCGATGGAGCGAAGCTTGCCAAAGCAGTTTCAGACCTTGTTTACGAATTAGATGGAACAACTACATGGAATGAAACGACCGATCCGTATCAGTATAGCTAATAGCTGTTTAAAAACGATTTTGACGGCCTGCCCACTTGATGTGGGGAATAATCAGTTTGGGATTAGAGTATGCGATCGCCCCCGCCTTCCCCCTCCCCCCAACCAAAAACTCCATCAGTCCAGGGATAACTCCACATGACCACTCATACCCAAACTCACCAACTCGACACCGACTTAACCCTACGCGACTCCTCCCAATCTCCCCTAAGTGTCCACGCAATAACTCTCACCCTAACCAAACAAGAAGACACCCTAATCGAGTCGCGTCTCACTTTTCAAGTAACTCCCGAACTTTACCAACGCATCGACACAGAAGCATTATTCAATCTTAAACCCGAATTGCGCGGCTCTCTCACAGCGGCAGAATTCACTAGCGAATCCAATATTGAAATTACAGCGAGTCTAAAACCAGATTTACTAACACACCTTACCCCCCACTTTGCTGATGCACCAGCTTACCTCAAAAGCCTAAACCAAGAACAACCCGAAAATCCACTTTTATTTACTGAAAGTTGGTTAGCTTTGCAGGTAAAACAGCACGAAACAGGCTATCGCACTTTCTGGGATTATCTTAGTCCAGAGGCAATTACCGCCGACAGTATCGATAGCGACAAAGTTAACGATGCGATCGTTAATTTTTTCACTGATTGGGCTGAAGTTAATCTTCAGACAATGAGTAGCGATGCAGTTTCTCAGGCGCTGCTTGAAGTAACCAAGGGATTTGAAGAGTGGGTTGATACGACTTTATCAAATATCAATGAAGAAAGTATTGCTCAAGCAATAGAGTCAATGGGCAAGGCTTTTGAAGAATTAGCTGAATCTAGTTCTTCTGGCATCAGTCAGAATATTTTGTCAGCAATTGTCAATTTCTTTACAGAAGATGACTGGCCTTTTGCTAAAATTAAAGGGGAGCCAGTTTTGCGGATGGCTTTTCAAGGTAAAAATGGCAAGTGGACTTGTTACGCTAAAGCTAGAACTGAACAAGCACAATTTGTCTTTTACTCGATTTGCCCCGTTACCGTACCAGAAAATAAGCGGTTAGCAATAGCAGAATTCATCACAAGAGCTAATTCTGGCACGATTATTGGCAATTTTGAACTGGATTTTTCAACTGGGGAAATTCGCTACAAAACCAGTATTGATGTAGAAGGTTCGACGCTGACTTTTCCTCAGATAAAACAGTTGGTTTATACCAACGTGATGATGATGGATGAATACTTGCCGGGAATTATGTCTGTGATTGATGGTAATGTGGAAGCAAAAGATGCGATCGCTCAAATAGAATCCTAGCAGAAACCTCCTCGAATCATATCATCTCCGGTTGCATCCGTAACGCAAGGCGGGGCGGGTTTAACGAAATATTTCGTGGAGCCACGGATTGATTGGTAAAACCCGCCCCTACACAATCAAAATCTACTTTGATTTACGCCGATATTCCCAAGGCGGCGTAAACTTCGGATCTCCCCAAACACCGCGCAAATTTTTCTTGGCATCTGCTTCTGCTTGCTCAATTATAGCGGCACTGGGACACTTCTTTAAATAAGGACGATAAACTAAGGCTAACCCTTCTTGAATCAAAACTTGTTGAATTAAAGTGCCGTTGGGCAAGCGAACTTCACTGACTTTGCGTCCGTATTGATCGGTATCGGTAACTGTTAAATTTACGCGATCGCCTCCTTTTTTTACCAACTGCTGCACTCGATTTTGAGCTTTGATTCCCCAGTTAAATTGATTTTTATCCAGGATTTTTTGGCTTTGTTTTTCTTTTTGGGTATGGGGAATCTCCGGCGCATCCACGCAGGCAAAGCGCACGGTGGTATTCTTATCGCCATCAACGACAACGATAGTATCTCCGTCGCTGACTCGCTTGACTGAGTAGGTGGGTGGTCCAAACAAGCGATCGCATCCGACTAAGCTAAAAATCAGGCAGGCGAAGCCAAGGTAAATAGCGATGGTTTTCATTGATTAATATTTTACATCAACAGGGTTAAGAAACCCGGTTTTTTGAAAAAAACCGGGTTTCTGGGAGTTTATATTGCTCAATCCATCCTACAATTATTTTGGTAGATTTGGTGTTGGCATATGCAAAAACTATTAGTCACTGGTGCAAGCGGTTTTCTGGGATGGAACCTTTGCCAACTCGCCAAACAGCAATGGGAGGTTTATGGAACCTACTTTTCCAAAACTGTCGAAATTCCAGGGGTAACTCTGATTAAAGCAGACGTGAGAGACTTTGAGCAAATTAAGCAATTGTTTGCAGAAATTAAACCAGCAGGAGTAATTCATACCGCCGCACAATCGAGTCCGAATTATTGTCAACTCCATCCTGATGAATGCTACCCACTCAATGTTACCGCTGCTTGGAATATTGCCGGACTTTGTGCTGATTATTCTATCCCCTGCGTTTTCACATCCACCGATCAAGTTTTCAATGGTGTTAACGCTCCTTATAGAGAAACAGATCCCGTATCTCCTATCAGTCATTATGGCGAACAAAAAGTTAAAGCAGAACAAGGTATGTTAGAACGCTATCCTAAAACGGCTGCTTGCCGAATGCCTTTAATGTTTGGCATCGCGCCTGCGGGTGCTACTAGCTTTATTCAACCATTTATTCAAATTCT
>DNGG01000476.1:3675-8541 GCA_003486675.1 Cyanobacteria bacterium UBA11372 | reverse complement strand
GCGAGACGCCCATCCCACAACAAGATCAAAATCATCCTGTCAATATGCAATGTCCGGCGATTTACGTAGGTGACACGGTGGCGGATATGTACGTAGTGGAAAAGGCGCGTAACTTACAAGACAACCGCACCTGGATTGCTGTAGGAATTTTACCGCCCCACGTTCTGGAAATACCTCTACGGCGGGATGCGTATACTGCCACTCTGCAGCAAGCGGGTGCTGCTATAGTTTTGGGCAATGTGCAGGAATTGACCCCAGCGAGAATTTACGGATTGCTCGGTTTAGATTTATAGATTTTCACCCCTGGTTTCGTCGATCTTCTCGTGCTTTAATCTATCGTCTAACTGGCAGCGATCGCACAGCGCCCGTTTGTAGTAGGCGCTTGGGCGCCGTCGTCTAAGCTGGAGATGTCCTTTTTTTCAGATAGGCGCGAATTCATGCACCAACTGCTTTTCAAACAGGTTCTTTGCCAGAGGGATAAGCAATTAAAACAAACTGTATTCCGAATAAACCGGGCATTGCTTTAAGAGCAATTTGATCGATGTAAGATGCCAGCGGTTTTATATATTTTCGGATACCAGGCAAAGGGAAATAGCCATCTGCCCAGCGTTTAACAACTTTAAAGCCTGAGTTTTCTACCAACTCCAGAGAAGTATCCCAGTCAAAGAATCGAAAATGAGTCCGATCCATCATTCCACAATCTGTGTACTTAAAATCTCCCTTGAGAAACTTCAGGCGTTGGCTAATAGTCAGGACGTTGGGTAGAGCCACAATCAGCTTACAGTTGGGATTGGCTACTTGGCTCAGCTTCTTTAAAAAATCCTGGGGCCAATACAGATGTTCTAAAACATGGCTACAAATAATGCAGTCAAAACTCTCTATGTCTAAGTCGATAAAATCGAGATAGTTGAGGTCTTTTACAATCACTTTATCTAAGCGGTTAGATGCTAATTTTGCTTCCTCTTCTGAGTATGTAATTCCCACTACTTCACCATTTATTTTATTTTTAATAGCCTGACCAAAGGAACCAGATCCACACCCAACATCAAGGATTTTCTTGGCGTCATTGGATATTTGTTGAAATACAGATGGATTACCATTTTCATAGATTACCATTGTTATTTTATCCTCCTTGGGAAACGCTTGCTGCAACAGAAGTTTATCTGGTTAACTCCCAGCCTCGTAGGCAATTTCATGGTGATTAATTTCTCTATTATTTACCACAATTGGCAATGATTGGCTGTAAATTTAGGAAAAATTTACGCTCTCTCCTATGACACTTTTTGCAGCAATTGTGCGATCTAGTACCTTGGAACCGTATATTATATCCCACGATTAAGTGTTGACCGCTGTTTTCAACCAACTCATGGCTAATCGATCGTAAACATCTGAAAATTAGCTATTAGCATTACTTCTATCATTTCCAGTTCTATCGGTAGCTGCACGTCGGGGCTGGTTTATTTAACCTTGGCTAGTAGGGGCAGGTTTAACGAAGCCATTACCTTTGTTTCTTCCTAGAGTCTAGGTGCAAAATCAACTATTTTTGATAGAAACCCGGTTTCTTTCCACGGATTGATTGTAAAACCCGCCCCTGGAATATTCTGGGTTTCACCTGAAAAATTGTTGAGCAAGCAAACAGATCTAGGAACAAATTTTGGTGATGGTATCGTAAAACCCGCCCTTACAGCATCAAAAACACTTGCAATACCTTTGCTACCGCAAATGATATTACTGCAATTTCAAAAATTTCTCCAATGCTGCGACCATATTAGGAGGCCAACGACGGATGTTTTTTACCCAATCTAGGTCTTTATAACGCGAGTCGAGTCCGACAGCAGCAACCCAGTTACTTTCTGCTTCGCCAAGATTTCCTTCTACCCAAAGTGCAGCGGTGAGGGCAGCTCGCACATCGGGGAACATGCTATATTTGCGGGCAATATTTTTCAAAGTGCGAATCGCCTCTTCGGTTTGACCCGTTTGGTACAATGCTAGGGCATAATTGGCTTTAGCAAAGGCAAAGTTAGGGGCGATTTCTGTGGCTTTTTGGTAATCGGCGATCGCCTCCTCCCACTGCCCTAACCCCCCTCTTGCATTCCCTCGGTTATTATATGCCATTGCATCCTTGGGATTGATTTCCAAAACGCGGTTATAGTCGGCAATTGCTTCTGCAAATCTTCCCATTCCTTCCAACGCCGCACCCCGATTTAGATAAGGATCTGGGGCGTTGGGAGCGAGTTCTATTGATTGATTGAAGTCGGCGATCGCATCTTCTAATTTATTCTGACTAATTCTCGAATTTCCCCGGTTACTCCAAACCGCCGGATTCGTGGGAAATTTTTCAATTAACTGCGTCCAGTATGTTTCTGCTGTGGCAAAATCGCCTTTCTCCGTCGCATCTAAGGCTTTCTGTGCCAAGGCATCCCCTGCTTGCAACTCTGCTTCTGTAATTGTGGGGGGTGTTTGAGGTTGGGCGATCGCAGGCATTCCCCATACCAGCAGAATGCTGATTGCTAAACTCAGAATTAAGCGAATCATTTATTAACCGCTGACTGTCAACTGCTTTGTTCTTATTTTCCCATATATTGTGGATTCCGTCAATCGATTTTATATTTTATATTTTGGATTAAATTATTTATTTTTCCTCGTTATATCATGTCCGGTCGATTACCCATAATTGGCAGCCGGGACACGGCACGATTAACGTTATCTGTTTGTCCGAGATATCTCTGATGCCGTGTCCCTACGCAACGACTCTGTGAGATTTGTTTATTATGGGCAATTCAACGGACATGATATTATTTGCGAAATTTGAATTTTATCTATAACAGTGGTTGCGGTGCCGTACTTCGCCGCTTACGCACCCTAGATTTTCTTCTGCACAAAAACTCTTGTGGGGTGGGCATCCTGCCTGCCCTTGACTTGATTTTATGGAGAAGTCTATTGTATGTTATTGACTTTAACCGGGATGCCTTCTTGTTTTAGGGATGCGGTTAAAGCGGTGAGAATTTGAACCAGTTGAGTACCGATACAACCAGAGGAAATCGAGTCAGGTTTGTTGTGAATAACCGAAGATAGGAAGCGATCGCAAACTTTTTTGAGCGGTTCTATTGGTTCTAGGTTTAACACTTCGCTGCGTTGATTAATGGGGAGAAATTGCTTGCCTTTAACTGCAAAATTACCGTATTGAATTGTTAAAGGTGCATCAACGGACATTTCGTCAAAAATTAAAGTACCGTTGCTTCCTACCACTGCGAGACGCCGCTGTTTATCGGGGTTGAGCCAACATAAGTGTATCGTAGCTTGAAAGCCGCTTTTGTAAGTGAGGGTGACCCAAACTAAATCGTGTAAATTTTGGATGGGAGGATGGCTTTTATTTTCTTGCAGCCAAACTCTACCTGTAGCTTGCACTTGCATCGGAATTTCACCCAGCCAAGTGTTGAAAATGGCAATATCGTGAATCGCTAAATCCCACAAAGCGTCAACATCGTAGCGCACGGGACCTAAATTAGTCCTGCTGGCGTAGCCATAGCGCAAGTCTCCTAATATACCCGTTTCCAGAACGGTTTTGCCTCGCTCTACAGCCGGATGGAATAAATAGGTGTGATCGACGAAGAGTTGACGCTGCTGTTTTTCGGCTAATTGACACAGTTCGATGCATTCGGCGGGGTCTAGGGTTAAAGGTTTTTCGGTGAAAACGTGGTAACCTTGCCCCAAGGCGTCGGCGATTAAATCGTAGTGGGTGGAAGCTGGAGTTGCGATCGCTACCGCATCGAGTCCAGGTAATTGTCGCACCGTTGCCCAGTCGGTTGTCAGAATTACGGTATCGTTTAACTCAAAGCGCGATCGCAAATCTGATAACCGATCCGCGTTTGAGTCTACCACGGCTACCAAAGTTGCTTGGGGATGTGCCAAAAAGTTTCGCACCAAGTGTACCCCCCAACGTCCAGCCCCCAATACAGCGATTTTTATCGTCATTGCTAATGGCTAATTGTTAATTGTTAATGGCTAATTGCTAATTGTAACGGCTAGCTATTAGCTATTAGCCATTAGCCATTAGCTTTCACTTGTTCAAACGCTTGTTTAGCGGCGGCTTGTTCGGCAGCTTTTTTCGAGCCACCAATTCCTTCTCCCCAAGGTTGTCCCAAGATTTTAACCACCGCCGCGAAGGTGATGGAACTCCCCCGCATCGGCTTTAATTCTGTCACTTCATATTCTGGCAAAACTTTGTAAGCGCTTTGGGTGAATTCCTGAAGCGCGGCTTTATAGTTCCGCAAAGCTGGATCGGTGCGAATTTGCGCGGCTAAAGGCTGGAAGTGAGAATCTAACCAGGGACGGACTAATTCTAAAGTGTTGGTGCTGAGGAAAAGCGCGCCCAAGACGGCTTCTAAGGCATCTGCTAAGCGCGATTCTCTTCCGGCGGCGTCAAAGGCGGCACTTTTATCCATTAGTAAGTATCGTTCCAAACCGTAACTTTCTGCAATTTGTGATAGGGTGCGATCGCTGACTAAATTCGCCCTAATTTCGGAAAACTCCCCTACTGAAGAGTTAGGATAAGTTTCCCATAAAAATTGCGAAGCAGCCAGTCGCACGACTGCATCTCCCACAAATTCCAGTTGTTCGTAGTTTGCTTCTGGGGAGAAGGTAGGATGAGTCAGCGCCAAGTTCAAAAGTTGCCACTTTACTTTTGCTGTTTCACGAAGTCCGAGTTTTTGAACTAAGACTTCCAGTTGCTTTTGGCGGTGGGGATATCGGAGATTCATTGAAGTCAGGCGGATCTTTGGGTTCCCAAATTGTTTTGGCTACTTCAGTGTACAGCCCCTCGACCTCTGCCATCAGTTCTTGTTGAATTGGTAACAGATGGGCTTC
>DNGG01000476.1:0-3592 GCA_003486675.1 Cyanobacteria bacterium UBA11372 | reverse complement strand
GGTTCCCAAATTGTTTTGGCTACTTCAGTGTACAGCCCCTCGACCTCTGCCATCAGTTCTTGTTGAATTGGTAACAGATGGGCTTCATCTTGTAATTTTTGCTGCAAGTACAGCAATCTTGCCATTGGCTTGCGTAGTTTGGTTAGCATTTGTTCGAGTTGTCTGGCGCGACGCAGTTGCAAAACTATATCGCCGCTGACTTGAGCCTTTTGCTCGATGATAACTGCTAGCCCAGTGGCGATCGCCATCACTGTTTTAGCGTCTTCCGAATTCCAGGCGTCAGGCGTTTTGCTACCTACGGTGACGACGCCATAAACGCGGCGACGCCCTTGGATCGGTGCTGATACCAGGCTCACCGCTTCCGGCATCAGCAAGTCTTTTTCACCAGGTTTCACCGCATTGGCAACCGAGATTAACTTACTTTGATTCAGGGCTTGTCCGCTGGCACCTTGTCCTAAAGATGACATACGTGGGTTGCCGGTACTGAGCTTACCATCCAAGGGAAAAATCATGAACTGCTCGCCTTGCAAATTCAGAGCGATCGCAGCGTTGCTCGCTCCGAATATGCTTGATAAAATCTGTACCGTGTCTCGCAATATACAAGGCAACGGCTGATGCTGCAACAAGATGGCAGAAAATTCGTGCAAGGTTTCTAGCTGCATCGAACGTCGGTGACTCGCTATTTCGACTACTTCCAATTGCTTTAACAGGCGCTTGTTCAATTCCGCAATATGTGCGTTTTGCTGCATGTAGTTCCGCGTTTGTACCGGCTCATACTCCCAACCCGCAATTTGCGAAACCAACAGCGATACTCGATCGACCATTTGTCGATTGTAGAACCACCCGCCATCCCACTGCCCCCTCGCAGACAATCTTTGACTGGTTTCGACTTCGGTTGCTACCATCCCTGCCCAAAAATCGGGGGAATTTACTACTAAAAATCGTTCGCGGGATAGAGGCGATCCCGGTTCTATTGGTATAAATTTTATCCCCGCAATTGACGGTGGCGCCATATCGGGGATGCCAAATGCTAAAACTTGCTTGCATATTGCCCCTAAGCGGGTATATTTTTCCTCTTGAGCGACAAACTCGGAGAACCGTTCTAAGCCAACAAAAAGAGCGACAGCAAGTTGGTGTTTGAGTACTTGCTCAATCAGCAAATTAATCATCGCGTTCGCAGTGGTGATGCTACGAACGCTGCGCCAATCTTCATATTGGCTAGCAATTGAACCAAACAAAGATATATCCACAATCATGCCACCCCGATCAATTTTACCCTTGAGGTTTCTGCCAAGTTAGAACCGAGGCTTGCACCTCTAATTTTAGGGTAGCAAGTCTTAGATATTTTCTCCTTTTAACAACCAAGCAGGTACAAGTGGTGAAACCCTTCGCCTGGATCGATCTTGTACTTTTTTGCTTTGATTACGACCGCCCGGGTTGGGATTAGTCAACCCGTTAGATTTCACCCGTAGTGCTTTCAGTTGAGCTTGAAGATTTATTCACGTCGATCATTGTACCTCTTTTAACAACTTATAGATTTATTTCCGGAAAAATCCGGATACAAGATGGCTATAAATATTTAATTTATGCAGCGAATAATAACAGTAATTAATTTGGACAAAATTACTGCGGATTGCTTTTCGAGTGAGGGAAAGCCTTAAGGCTTCGTTTGTCAAGCGCGCTGCCATTTTTGCTGCCTGCACACCAAGAGCGCGTACCTCATGCGCCTGCAATTCGCTATAAAACAGGACTTAGGCTTGGACGACCAAGAAACCGGGTTTCTGCCCGGATCTCTAGTTTCCAAGTCGAAGATTTTTCAGGTGAAACCCGGTTGCTTTGCGGTTGGTAAAAAAAAGAGAGAGTAGGACATAAGCCGGGTTCTGTTCTGTTTGGTTGCGGTGCAGCCAAAAAGGGCGGTTATCTATCTGGGACGCCTGTTACCAGACGCCTCTTGCGGTTCTTAGGGGCAAGCCCCTACAACGGAACGGGGAAAAGACCAACCTTTGTTCCTCCGACCTTGCTCCCAACCGGGGTTTACCGAGCCAGCGCCTCTCGACGCTGCTGGTGCGCTCTTAACACACCTTTGCACCCTTACCGGGAATGGGTAATTGGTAATTGGTAATTGGTAATTGGTGTTTTTTGCCGATTCTCGATTACCCATTAGCCATTAGCTATTCCCGGCGGTATTTTTCTGTGGCACTATCCTCGCGATCGCTCGCACTGGGCGTTACCCAGCAAGTTTGGTCTTTCGGGAGCCCGGACTTTCCTCAGACTGGCGCTAAGCCAGTCCGCAACCGCCTGCGCCTACTCTCTGAGATCTAGTTTAGTCTTTGTGGCAGCCGTTAATCGTCCTTGAGTGTAGAATAATTCTCAAACCAGCCGCGTCGCCAGAAAAAGAAAACTAAACCAGCAGCCGTCAATACCATAGCTGCTAAACAAAGGGGATAACCCCAATACCAATTTAGTTCTGGCATATTCCAGGGAGATGTTTCAGTATTAAAGTTCATTCCGTAGACACCGGCAATAAACGTAAGCGGGATAAAAATAGATGAAATCACGGTTAGCAACTTCATAATTTCGTTCATTTTGTTGCTAATTGAGGATAAGTAGACATCCATCAAACCCGAACTGAGTTCGCGATAAGTTTCGACAATATCCATCACTTGAACGGCGTGATCGTAGCAGTCTCGCAGATAAATTCGCACTTCAGGGCCGATCAAATCGCTACTATCTCGGATCAGGGAATTAAGCGCATCTCGCTGGGGCCAAATAGCGCGGCGCAGCGCTAGCAATTCTCGCCGAATTTGATAGATTTTTTCTAAAGTGCGTTTGGTGGGTTGGGTGACGACTTCATCTTCTAGCTCATCGATGTGTTCGCCGTAGGCTTCCAGCACGGGGAAATAACCATCGATGATAGAATCAATCAGGGTGTAGGCGAGATAATCTGGGCCGCGCTTGCGGATAGCGCCTTTATCGTGACGGATGCGATCGCGCACTGGTTGAAAGCAATCTTGTTCTGGTTCTTCCTGCACCGTGAGCAAATAATGTTTTCCCAATACAAAACTAACTTGCTCGCTGTGGAAGCCAATTCCCTTCTCTTTGGGGATTACCATCCGCGCAATAATCACGAGTTGATCTTCATGATCCTCTACTTTAGGTCGCTGAGGTACGTTGACCACATCTTCCAAAACCAGGGGATGCAAATCAAACACTTTCTCCATTCGCCGCCAAGTACTTTCATTTCCTAACCCCAGTACATCCACCCAAGAAACCGACTCGCTATCTAGGTAGGGGGCACAATCTTGAGGCGAGTCAAGTACAACTCGGGTGGCTTTGTTTTCGTTGTAGTCAATTAACACAATTGTCGGAGGTAAGGCATCTTCCTCAAGGTCTAGCGTACCCGGTATTGTCCCCGGTTCGTCGTAGTACTCAACAAAGTCGTCAGCGGCTGACTCTTCTTCTTCCTCCTCCACTTGCGGTTCTACAGCTAAGTCTGAAGCTGGGTATCTTCTTTCCATCATGCTAATTTACCTCGTTTTGTCGTTTTTACTACATCTTTAACTAATTTTTACTGCAAATATTTATTTTTGAG
>DNGG01000481.1:13094-15309 GCA_003486675.1 Cyanobacteria bacterium UBA11372 | reverse complement strand
TAAAAACCGAAACCCAAAAGCAAACCGAAAAGCGCAAACTCGAAAAAGTGTTGCAAATGGCTTTTTGCAAGAGCAAACAACCGTGCAAACCAACCAAGACACAGCAGTTGTCTGGCACCATGGACATCGATGAATTTACTGTCAACCTTTACACTCGTCCTGGTAAATGAGTATGAGCCAACCTAATTCACTCCTGCCGGTTCCAACTGGACCTTTAGTAATTCCTGAATTACCGCCTGCTGCGATTGATTCAAATAATCATCCCTTGACTTTTTCCCTGGTTATTCCCACTTTCAAAGAGGCAAAAAACGTCGCTAAAATTGTTGAGCAATTGAGTAATTTACTCGATGAATTTCTCCTTGGAGACTACGAACTGATTGTAGTTGATGACAATAGCCCCGACGGTACTTGGGAAATCGCTCAGAAGTTAATGCCTCTGTATCCCCAACTGCGAGTGATGCGGCGGGTGGATGAAAAGGGACTTTCTACTGCCGTGATTCGCGGCTGGCAAGCGGCGCGGGGAGAGGTGCTGGGAGTGATCGATGCAGATTTGCAGCACCCGCCAGAGTTGTTAGAGAAACTGTGGGGCGAAATTAAGCGGGGAGGCGATATGGCGATCGCTTCTCGTCACGTAGAAGGCGGCGGCGTCAGCGACTGGAGTGTTGTCCGGCGCTTTTTATCTCGCGGCGCTCAAACTCTAGGTTTAATTATCCTGCCAGAAGTGATCGGTCGCGTCACCGATCCGATGAGCGGTTACTTTATGGTACGCCGCAAATGCATCGCCGGTCGCGAAATGAGTCCCCTGGGTTACAAAATACAAATTGAAGTGCTGGCTCGCGGACGTGTACCCTGGATTGGTGAAGTCGGTTATGTATTCCAAGAGCGCCAAGAAGGTGAAAGTAAGGTTACTTCAAAACAGTATGTAGATTATATCCGCCACCTGATTCGCTTGCGCTTTTCCGTTGGTCCAGTTGCTCGATTTTTTCGGTTTGGGTTAGTAGGTTTCAGCGGCGTGTTTGTAGACATGACCGTATTTTATATATTGCGTACCATCCTTGGTTTAGGGCTGACTCGCAGTACCATCCTTTCCGCAGAAGTCGCGGCGATCAATAATTTCTTGTGGAACGATTTCTGGACTTTTGGCGATATTTCTAAACGGCAACCCGGAAAGCGTCAGCGCTTAAAACGGCTACTGAAATTCAACATTATCTGCCTCGCAGGAATTGTTTTACAAACCTTGATCGTAAATTTGCTGTTTGCCATCGGCATAAATGCATATGTATCAAAACTGATTGCGATCGCTTTGGTCACCGTTTGGAATTTCTGGCTCAATTTAAAGCTCAGTTGGCGCGTCACAGATGTGCAAAAATAATTGCAGATTTTAGATTTTAGATTGGAGATTGATGATAAATCCAAAATCTGCATTCCCAGGCAGAGCCGTGAGAACGAGCCAAATCCCAAATCTAAAATTACATTGGTTACTATTGTTACTGTGGCTCGCCATCGGTATGGCGTTGCGCTTGACTAATTTAGCGTCGAAGTCGCCTTGGACGGATGAGTTTTCTACGCTGGTTTTTAGCTTGGGAAACAGTTTTCGCAACGTGCCTTTGGAGCGAGCGATCGCTCTAGATACTTTGTTACAACCGCTACAACCAAATTCAGCCCTAGGTGCCAAGGAAGTAGTGCAAAGCTTGCTATCTGAAACTAACCACCCGCCGCTTTATTTTGTTCTGGCGCATTGGTGGATGGATCTGTTTCCCTCCCATGATGGGTTAGTTTCTTTATGGGTGGCGCGCAGTTTCCCCGCTTTATTGGGTGCAGCTTCAATCCCGGCAATCTTTGGTTTGGCAATACTAGCTTTTCGATCTGGTTTAGTCGCTCATTTAGCTGCGGCGATGATGGCAGTGTCGCCCTACGGCATTTTTTTAGCACAAGAAGCGCGTCATTACACTTTAGCAATTTTATGGGTCATTGCCTCCCTTTGCTGTTTAATTATTGCCGTCAAACACATCCAACGGCAAAAACCAATCCCGATTCCGATAGCACTTATTTGGGTAGCAATTAACACTTTAGGAATTGCTACCCATTATTTTTTTGCCCTGACTTTGTGCGCCGAAGCAATAGTTTTGATAATTTGGGGCATCGGCAAAACGGGCTTTATAGCGGTTTGCTGGCGCATAAGGTACACCTTCGTTTGTATAGCGGCACCCTTAAG
>DNGG01000481.1:11570-12801 GCA_003486675.1 Cyanobacteria bacterium UBA11372 | reverse complement strand
TCTCACCTGCACACCCGCACACCTGCACGCCTGCCATCTTTCTTAAACATTGGTGGCGCATCTACGCCGTAGTAGCGGCAACCCTGGCGGGAGGAGCTATCTGGTTACCTTTGATACAGCACGGTTACGATAGCAAACTTACAGAATGGATTAAGAATAGCGATCGCATCGGAATAGAATGGATCGCGCCCATTTTTCAAGCGATCGCTGCCTGGGTAACGATGTTATCTTTACTGCCAGTAGAATCATCCCAACTACCCATCGTTATTGTCTCTGGTTTGGTGATGATTGTCTTTTTTATCTGGGGGTTGCCTATATTAATAAGCGGGCTAAAAGTCCGGATGCAACAGTCGGAGAATCGGATAGGGATACAGGTGTTGGGTGGCTTTATAGTGAGTGCGATCGCCATATTTTTCATCATCACATATTGTCTTGGTATCGATTTGACGCGCGGTGCAAGATACAATTTCGTTTACTTTCCAGGCGTTATTGTTTTAGTAGCTGCAAGTCTTGCTATTTCTTGGCGTCAATCTATATTAGATAAATCCGATTGTACACCCCGTTTTAGAGGTAAAAAAGCCGTAGCGCTGATTTGGCTTATGGGATTGGTAAGCGGCATAACTGTCGTCTGCAATTTGGGCTATCAAAAATACTATCGTCCCGACTTATTGGGATATTTAATTCAACAACAATCTCAGATACCAGCGTTAATTGCAACCACCCATAAAACCCACGTACAAACGGGCGAAATAATGGGAATCGCTTGGGAATTAAAACGTAAATTTGGTAATAATTTAGCAAAAATTCCGCAGTTTCTCTTGGCGCATCAAGACTATAAGGGTTCAAAGAAGGCTACACTGACGTTGCAAAAAACGCTCTCAAAAATGCCCCGACCTCTGAATTTATGGCTGGTGAATTTCCACGCGCCAGTAGAGTTAAAAGCACAAAATTGTTTGGCTGAATCGCAAGCAAAGCCATCGGTGGATGGCTACGAATACCAGCTTTATCGTTGTTTGGAATTAAGCGATCGCCTGTTAGATTCACGCCCTAATTAAAATCTCTAACTCAGCAGACACAATACATCGCGACCCTAGAAGAAAAAATACATCAAATGCAGCTACAGTTGTTACAGTTAACAACTGCTGTGGAAACGCTAACCAAAGAACGTTAAATTTATAGAGTAGTCCGCGAAAACCCCGCGTCTTTAGACCGGGGTTTTCGCGCGAGACTT
>DNGG01000481.1:0-11366 GCA_003486675.1 Cyanobacteria bacterium UBA11372 | reverse complement strand
CCGGGGTGACCGCGCGAGACTTAAGTCTCGCGAACATTGTCTTGAATGACAAAAATAGACCTGAGAATCTACCACTTGAAAACCAACAATAAGCGAGGTAAGATTGTCAGATAAGTCAACTAATATCTCAAGGTAAATTGCTAACAAACTATGTTTACAAACTGAGGCCGAATATTACCCAAAGCTCAAAAATGGAGCAATGGATAAGTATGCTCAGGCTTCACTACAACTGGTGCTTGGGCGACAGAATCAGTCAATACAACCAACAATTCATTCAAGGAGAGTACAGCGACTTAAGGACAAAAGCACCTGCTAGTCCGTTAACCTGTTTCGTTAGCAAGAATGGAGCAACAGGAGAGCCGTGGAAAGAAACTAAAAATAGCAAGAATCCTCGCCGCAGCGCTGGCGATATTCAAATTACCGCATTGCCGCAACTAAAAACTGCTAGACCTTGGTACGCTGGAATTGATTCCACTGTTTTACAACAGAACGTCAAACGTCTGGATGCTGCCTACAAAAACTTCTTCGAGGGCAAAGGTTTTCCTAAGTTTAAGAATCGCAGCAACTTTACATCGTTTACCTATACGATGGGGATGAAGGCCGAAGGAAGTAAGATTTACTTACCAAAATTAGGATGGATGCGATTCTACAACTCCAGACCGATTCGGGATGGTTTTAAAGTTAAAGCGGTGACAATTCGCCAACGTCAAGATGGGTGGTACATTTCTTTGCGGATCGAGGATAAAACCGTACCAGATGTAGTTGCTAGAGCTTTAACCGAAGTCAAATCTGTTATCGGATGCGACCTGGGAATTACTAAACTCGTACACCTCTCTGACGGATATCAAGTTGCTAACCCTAAGTTTGGCAATAACCAGAAGACCAAACGTTTTCTCAAAATTAGACAGCGACGGGTTAGCCGCAAAGTTAAAGGTAGCAATAACCGAAAAAAGGCGTCTCAGAAAGTTGGACGCCTGCATAAAAAGATTGCGGATAAGCGACAAGCTTATCAATGGTGGGTAGCGAATGCTGTTGTTTCCCGACGGGTGGATGCAATTGCCTTGGAGGACTTAAACGTCTCCGGTATGCTGCGCCGATGTCGGGTGAAGAAAGATGAGAAAAGTGGGAGGTTTTTGCCTAATGGTCAGTCTAGAAAGGTTGGGTTAAATCGCGCTATCTCTGATGCTGCTTGGAATGAGTTGATCTTAAATATCGATTATCTCGCTGCAAAGCAAGGAAAGGTTGCTATTAAGATTAATCCAAGACATTCCAGCACTGAATGCAGAAATTGTGGGCATACTGATGGTTCAAACCGCGATGGTGAAAAGTTCATTTGTTCGGCTTGTGGATTTTTTGCCCATGCTGATATTTCTGCCGCTAAAACTATCAGAGATAGAGCGCTGGAAATGGTACGTGGGGACTCCGCGAAACCTGCGGTTAATACCGCTAAACGCCCAAAACAATGTAAGGAGATATCACCGTGTCTTTTAGACGAAGGCGGTGAGCCTGGGAACCTTGGTAACAAGGATATTAAGACCGTAATGTCTTAAGAATCTCCGTGCCTTCAGGCCGGAGAGTGTCAATCTTGTTTTATCGTATCAGGTACGCCGACGGGAGAAAGTCCGGACTTCGCTCGCAAATTTTGCCCTCGTACCAGTTCGGTAAAATCGAGGGGACGCCTTTCGATTTGGGCAACGGCTTCAATGGCTCCTAGCAGGTGTCTGGCGGCTTCTGCTTCCTCGTAGCCCCGTCTCGTGGCAACTTTAATCGCCGCTTCGTCAGCATCGAGTTGGGACTGGGTGCTGCGGCTTTGGCGCCAAATTTGGTATCCTGCGATCGCGCTTAACCCCCCAGAAACCAAGATCCCCATCGCATCCCCTTGGGAAAATTGAAACGTTCCCGCCAACAGCCCAGCCACTACAATACCTTGATACAAATCCGGCTGAAACCACTTCACGCCAATTAACCAGCTAACGGTTCGTAACAGCAGCATATCTCGCTGCGGTCGAGGCATTCGCCGCCATAGGTCAAAATTAATCCAAATCGGTCTTTCTTGGTTCCAAGGCAGGGGGAACTGATAGTCAATGACCTTTGGTTGCTCCGGTTTGCTGGTGATTTTGGTCATCATGCGCCCGGAAGCAGGCATTACATCTAATAGGCGGCGAATTTCGGCAGTTGGCTCCATACAGTTTTTTGACCCCTCACCATTTAGGGTAAACGATCGCAGCACTTTGCCAAAGCATTAATAAAGGAGGAAGGGGGAAAGCATTGCTTTGCGCCTCAAAGCACCACTGAGTCTTTTCTCCTCTGTTTCCCCAAATTCCCTTCTTCCTTTCCGCTGATGGCTGGTATCCCTACCACATTGACACTGAGAAAGCTGATAATGGGCGATAGATCCCACCCAATATGTTTGACGCATGGATGCTTTCGCCCCTATTCCACCTGACTGGACTAATAAGGCAATCCACGCCCACGAGTTCCATTGTCCTGCGTGTCGTGCTTCTTGTATGGAGGCGCAGCGAGTTTGGATCAACCGGCGATCGCCTGTTTATACTGAAGACTATCGCAAAAAGTGGCAAGAGTTCTACGAGTGCAAGTGCGGCACTGTTTGGTGGGCTTGGAGTAACGAACGTCCCCCTTCAGAGTTTACCAAGAACGATCTCGACCCGAATCCATTTGATGAGTAAGGGCACGGCAGCCGAAAAATTTTGAGCCATCCAACAAAAGTTACTAATGCCTTGCCCCTACTCCCACTGATGTTGCCAGCTACTATAAAGAAGTGTAAACAACTCTGGCGTTTGGCATGGACTGGCAAGAAATCTCCGGTAATTGGGTATTAATTCCCCCCCGTCCGAAAGCGATGATACATTTTTTGGGGGGTGCTTTCGTCGCCACCGCACCCCACCTGACTTATCGCATGTTACTAGAAGACTTGGGACGTAAGGGTTATGTGGTGGTGGCGACGCCGTTTGTCAATACGCTGGATCATGCGGCGATCGCTAAAACCGTACTTTATAGTTTCGACCGCACTGTAGAAACAATACTGGCAAACTCCCTCCTGCGACGCTATCTTCCCGTTTACGGTATGGGACACAGCATGGGCTGCAAATTGCATTTACTCATTGGTAGCCTATTTTCAGTCGAAAGAGCTGGTAATATCTTAATTTCCTTCAATAATTACGCCGCCCGCGATGCCATTCCCTTAGTCGAGCAATTTAATTTTGCTTCTACCTTTAACGTCGAGTTTACCCCTTCGCCACAGAAAACTAATGCGATCGTTGCCCAAGGTTACCAAGTGCGGCGGAATCTGTTGATTCAATTCAAAAACGATACCATCGACCAAAGCGATGCTCTCAGCGAATTGCTGCAAAAGCGCTTTGGCGATATGGTGAGTGCTGTCAGACTGCCGGGAAACCATCTGACGCCCTTGGGGCAAGATGTCCGCTGGCAAGTCGGTCAAGTTTTTACCCCTTGGGATGCCCTGGGACAGTGGTTTAAGCAAGAGGTATACCGGGAACTCAATCAGCTTCAATCTGCTATTTTCCGCTGGCTCGATCCGTTTTCACCCCGATAAAATTTGATCATCAGTAAACAATTCCGGTTATCGGCAGTACGGGTATAACTGAAATCATCGGTTGTCTTCTGGATCAGTTGCAATCCTCGCCCTCCACCCGTCTGGTTATCCTCAGACTTGGGCATTGTCTCCAGATACTGCTTTAAATCAAAGCCAGCCCCGCTATCCCAAATTTCCATTTCTATAGTATCGTCAGATATCGTCACTTCCACATCGATGGGAACTTCTTTTGATTTATCTTTGTGAGCGTGACGCACCGCATTGGTAAACCCTTCCGCTAGAGCCAGTTCGCAGCGCAACCAGATTTGTCTCGGGATTTGCGGAGAGTATAACCGAGCAAACCACGACAAGATCTCAGCTAAAGCCTCCAGATCTGTCTTAATTTGTAAATTATTTTTTCGGGGAAGCGACAATTTTTCCAACCATTAAATTCAATCAAAGTAGGAGTTGCAACCGCAATCAACGCGATCGCATTCCAGCTATCATTAATTTTACACTCCCCAGTCTAAAAACAGGGGGATTTTTGAGATTTTTCTCTCTCAATATCCCTACTTCTGGGATTCCTGGGCTGCACCAGACTTGCCACGAGGGTCTGGTGATTTATCTTTACATTTTTTGGGCGCAGAGAACCAGTGCGCGAAGCGCGATCGCCCAGTCCCTACGTACCATTCCCACAGGCAGCAAAATATCTACCTGGGTGTGACACCACAACCAGGGCAGGTAAGCTGTTTGCCATTGGGATTGCTGGAACGTTTTCTGTAAAGTCAACTCATCCCAGTTTTGATCCGAGGTAGTAGGGTTTAAACTTTTCTTGTTAGACCCTAGCTTTCTGATTGACAAAATACAAGAGAAAGCGATTAAACTTAAAATTGGATTTGATCCCAGAGCCAATTTGCGATACCTATTGTCTTGTGCGGTCACCCCGGCTCTATGGACATTCACCCCTTGCTGGGATTGATTCGCCCAACAGAGCCAGTGGGACTCCCTCGATCAATTTTTATTCTTCCGGTACGGAGGTTTACCGATATCTTTGAGCTAATGCTTAAATAATAAGGAACTGGTACTGCCTTGATTCCATGTTTCAAATTCTGGTAGTTGATGATGACCCGGCTGTGGGGCTAGTGCTGACAAGACTGCTCAAAAAACAAGGTTATGCAGTCACCGTCGCGAGTGATGGGGAAGAAGGTTTGGCGAAGGCACAACAGTTACATCCAGCACTGATTATTTGTGACTGGATGATGCCCAAAATGAATGGAATCGAAGTCTGCCGCTTGGTGAAAGCCGATCGAGAGTTATCGACGACGTTCTTTATTTTACTGACTTCCCTGGGTTCGGTGGACGATCGCGTCAAGGGTTTAGATGCAGGTGCGGATGATTTTATCTCTAAACCAATCGAAATTAACGAGTTGACGGCAAGGGTACGCGCTGGACTGCGCTTGCACCAACTCAGCCACGATTTGCAAACCCAAAAGCAAATTTTAGAGGCAGAATGGGCGGAGGCGGCTGAGTACGTGCGATCGCTGCTTCCTGAGCCAATGGCGACGCCAGTGTCGATTCAAGCGCGGTTTATTCCCTCTAGGCGGCTAGGAGGCGATTGTTTTGATTACTTCTGGCTCGATGAGGATTGTTTGGCAATTTATCTGCTCGATACCGCCGGACATGGTTTAAGAGCCACCCTCCCGGCGATTTCTGTGGTGAATTTACTGCGAAGTCGGGCAATTCCCCATCTGAACTACTATCAACCCAGCGAGGTTCTCAGCGCTTTAAATCAAACGTTCCAGATGAGTTACCAAAATGACAAGTATTTTACTATCTGGTACGGAGTTTATAACCAACGCGATCGCCAACTAACTTATGCTAGCGCCGGACATCCCCCAGCCGTGTTACTATCGGGAACCCCCGAAGCGATCGCCCCTGTGCAACGGCTGAAAACTCCCGGCGTCCCTATCGGCATGTTTCCCGATGTCAAATTTATCAACAATTTTTGCCAGATCGAAGCTGGCAGCATTCTCTATATTTTCAGCGATGGAGTTTACGAAATTCATCAACCAAACGGCGATATTTGGGGGCTGGATGCTTTTATCGAGTTGCTTAAAGGTTGTAAAAACGGCAAGGTGAGCAATTTAGACCTAGTTATGCAAGAGGTTCAAGCTGTAAATCTTAAAGATGCTTTTGACGACGATCTATCGATTTTAGAAATTGCTTTTGATATCACTTTTGGTTAATTGTGTTTGGCTAATGGCTAATCGCTAATATAAAAAAGGCGCGTAAAAGCCACTCGCAATTACCTATTAACGCAAGTTGCTAGTTATAAATTGTGACATTGGTAATTGGTAATTGGTAATCGGTAATTGGATTCATTGGCAGTCTACTGTTGACAATTACCGATTACTCATTGAGCTATTAGCAATTAGCAATTTACAAATATTGATCGCAATCAAACAGACATGATATAATTGAGAGATGGGAAAAATCCTATATTACCAATTACCAAAGCCATAGTTTATAACTAGCAAATTGCGTTAGAAAAAATCCGTCTGCATCGGGATTGTTAGTTTTTCCATTTTGCCCCTGGAGCGGTGGTAATAATTCAGATGCAAAATTCAGATGCAAACGGAGGAGATATTATTTAGTTGAGGCCATCTCTTTAGTAAATTCCTCGCGGTTGGCAAAAATTTGGAAGACGCGATCCATGCTGGTGAGTTCAAACAACATTCTAATCTGTTCGTTGATCGAGCAGATAAAAAGCTGACCTCCAGCGGCGCGAACGGTTTTTAGGGATAACACTATAGCCCCCAGCCCAGAACTATCCATAAAGGTAACATCCTGGAAATCCAATAACACAATATGGGTGCCATTTTCAACTAACTGGCTAATTTCTTGCCGATATTCGCTGCCTTTTGTACCGTCAAAAAGGCCATTGGGTTGAATAATTTTGATCGCAGGAGCCATAGTAATTTTGCAGTCTCAATTTTAAATGGTTTTGAGAAAAATGCCCTACAAGGTAGGGTACAACAAATTTTGCGACAATTTAGCCTCAATCGGCACTGGGTATAGGACTGACTTTGGCACGGAACAGGAGTCGCTCGCCGTGTCGGTAGCCAGTGTAACGCACTTTGACGCGAGAGAAAGTCGCAGCCGTTCCTTCCATTAGTTGATGCACCTGGGGATCGTATTCGATTTCGGCACCTACGGGTGCGATCGCTTCCACCCCCCACTGTTGTAGCATTTGCTCCACCGGACGCAGCAAGGGGAGCAATTTTACCGCCGCCAGTTGGGGATTTTGTGCCGCCGCATAAGCAGCCGTAGGCCATTGCAGCAACCAAGATTCTAAAATTTGCAGGCTCCCCTGTTGAAATTCCTGCATTAAAGACTCTCGCTGCTGTTGGAGCTGCGCTTGCAGGCGCTGGTATTCCTGCTGCAACGCTGATGATGGTTCCTGGGACTCAGTTCCCCAATTCAATTCTAGCGTAGAAAAAGTTGATAATAACTCGTTGCTCGGCACTTGTAGCGCCTGAGACAGCTTGAATAGGTCTTCTACGCGCATTTGGGCTATCTCTCCGGTTCGGATGCGCTTTAATTGCCGCTGGGATACGCCACAAGAGCGACTGAGCGCTTTAAAACTGGAAATCCCCACCCGCTGCATCAACTGCTGCAACTGATGGGTGTAATCTTGGTCATGGGGCATAGGGAATTTTAGATTTTAGATTTTAGATTTTAGATTTTAGATTGGGTAATGGGTAATTGGTCTTTTCCCATTACCAATTACCCATTACCTATTCCCTAAGCTATATGCATTCGCAGAACCGAACGGGGTGCTTTGCGGACTCTGCAAAGGATTGTTTCTTTACCCAAGCGCTGGCAAGCTTCAAACCTATGACAGCCAGAAAAGCCGTAATACTGTCCGTCTACTTCTAGCACGTCTATGGGTTCTTGCTGACCAATTGCTTGAATCGACTCCATCAATGCCGCTACTTTGGCTTGATCGTTTTCTCGATACAAGGGGCGGCGAATCTGGGATAGGGGAATTGCTTGTATTTTAGCCATATGACTTCTCAGGGGGCGGGTTTATCTAAACTGTAGGGGACGGCATAGATCGGCAGGTATTACCCGCCCCTACACAGGGGGCGGGTTTATCTAAACTGTAGGGGACGGCATAGATCGGCAGGTATTACCCGCCCCTACAGTTGCTTTACTCTTACTTTTTAATCATACTCGTTATGAGTTTGAGTTGCAACCGATGGAATAACTGATATGGTTTCGAGTACCATCTTTGATGGAACAGCGATCGCCCAAGAGTAGCCCATGCAGATAACTAACCTCCCCAAGCAGAAATTGACACCAAAGCGGCGTTCTACCCGGCAACGGCTTCAATGGGACAAGGGTTTGGTATTGACCGCAATCTGTTTGCTAGGACTGGCGCTAGAAGCGCGAAAGGCTTTGGCAAATGAGGATGTAGAACTGACTGTTGGGATAGTGCAGCGGTTTGGGGAAAAACCAGACGATGAGCTAACCTTGGAAGCGACACCGGGCGATCGCTTGACATTGCGCTTCCTTGCTGGTAATTTGCAACCGCAAACTGTTTCGGTGGATAAGGTGAAGCTGGAAATCGCGATGCAACCGCTACCGGAACCCGTGTTAGAAGAGCGAGTAGTCATCAGCATTCACCCAAACTTCGAGACGGCGGAAGATTATGCCCAACAATGGCGTGCAAAAGGGATTGAAACCGAAGTTGCTCAACCAGAGCGCTGGCAAGTTTGGGCGAAACGGGATGTTTACAATACTCCCTTACTGAGACGGTTGCTGCTGCAAAGTTTACAAGCAAAGGGATTGAAAACCGCACATATCGAGACGAAAGTTGTGGAAAAAGTCCCCAGGGTATCCTGGATGGCGAATGGCTTTCGCTTCACGCGCTCTCAAGTAGAAATCGTTGCTGCTCTTAAAAATACGATCCAGGTATCCCAAGGAAAAAATAAGCGTCCCAGTCGTTTGTTTGTCGGGCAGTTGAATATTCAGCCGAATGCCTACGGCAATTTTACCTTGGTGAACCGAGTGCCGTTAGAAACTTATCTGCGGGGTGTGGTGCCCAACGAAATTGGCGCCGCAGCGCCAACGGCGGCATTGGAAGCACAAGCAGTAATTGCGCGGACTTATGCGCTGCGAAACTTGCGCCGGTTTGCGATTGATGGTTATCAGCTTTGTGCTGACATTCACTGCCAAGTTTATTATGGACTCAGCGGCGCCACCCCGACTACGGATCGAGCGATCGCTTCTACAAAAGGCTTGGTATTGACTTACAATAACGAGCTGGTGGATGCGTTGTATTCTTCCACCACGGGCGGCGTTACGGCTCCGTTTGAGGATGTTTGGAATGGCCCAAATCGGCCTTATTTGATCCCCGTTGTTGATGCGGTGGGCAATATTTGGGATTTGTCAACCAATAGTTTAGCTTCCGAGGAAAACTTCCGGCGATTTATCAGCTTGGAAAAAGGCTTTAACGAAGAACGCTGGGAGATGTTTCGCTGGCGCAAAGAAGCCAGCCTGACGGTTTTAACCAATCATTTGCGAGAATATCTGGAAAATCGCAAGCATCCCCTGGCGAATCTTACCGCTATTCGGGGAATGGAGATCGTCGAGCGATCGCCTGCGGGACGGATTCAGAAAATGGTGGTGCAAACCGATAAAGGTAATCTAGAACTTCGCAAAGAAGAAGTTCGCAGCGCTTTATTACCCCCGCGCAGTACATTTTTTTATGTAGAACCCGTTAAAAAAGACAACGCCATTTGGGGTTACGCCTTTATCGGCGGTGGCTTTGGACATGGGGTTGGTTTGAGTCAAACAGGTGCGTATAAGTTAGCCGAACTCGGTTGGTCAAGCGAGCGAATTCTTAACTTTTACTATCCTGGGACTCAACTGGTTCCCCTGAACAATTCGATTGTTTTTTGGCAGAATCCATCTCCAGAAAAGCAATAGAAAAGATGGGGAAGATGGCGAAAAAGTTTTTCCCCATCTTCCCCATCTTTAAAGGTTTTCAGGGGAGTTTCAAGTTAGTGAATTGTCTCGCTCCTCGGCACTCACTACTAGCAACTCCCCCGCATAATTTCCCTCGAAGTTTTTAGTAGAGTTCTTCTTCTTTGTGGGTCAGAATCGTGCAATCAGATGTGGGATAAGCTACGCAGGTTAAAACGTAGCCAGCTTCAATTTGATCGTCATCCAAGAAAGATTGATCGGATTGGTCAATTGTACCGTCTTTAATTTTGCCAGCGCAAGTGGAGCAAGCACCGGCGCGACAGGAGAAAGGCAGGTCGAGTCCTGCTTCTTCCGCTGCGTCGAGAATATAGACGTCATCAGGTACGTCAATGGTTTGATCTACACCTTCGGCTTCATTGATTAACCTGACTTTGTAAGTAGCCATTGGCTCTCCTCTTATGTGTTCTTAACAGCCGTATAAGTTTTCCTTAAGCAGCGGTGTTCGGCCAAATCGATTTCGGCGCTGCGTTCAGGTTTGCTTTACATTCTGATACTAAAGGAAAACATCAGAGTTTTTATACTTAATTGCCAATTTGGTTGAATGGGATTCGCAATCAATTTTCTTAATTTCATCTTAATTACTTATACTTATGGAAAACAGCTAGCGATAAGGGTTCGGGGAGTTGACCTCTAATTCTGGGGCTAGAGGCACCAATGGGAGTAACAAAAAATAGAGAACATATGGTGTAAAATGAGTGGTTTAACTAATTATATTGATGGCAAAATGCCCTTAAAAGTGGGTTTGGTAGGGACTGGATATGCAGCGAAACTAAGGGCGCAAACGTTTCAATCAGATCCCCGCAGCGATCTGGTAGCGATCGCCGGACATACCCCGGAAAAAACCCAGGAATTCGCTCAAACGTACCAAGCTGTGGCGCTGGACTCCTGGCAGGAGTTGGTAGAACGTCCGGATCTAGATTTGGTGGTAATTTGCACTATTAATCGAGATCGCGGGGCGATCGCTCGCGCCGCCCTGGGGGCGGGCAAGCATGTGGTGGCAGAATATCCCCTCGCCCTCGAACCTAGCGAAGCAGAGGAAGCGATCGCTCTAGCACAAGCCCAGGGTAAACTGTTGCACGTGGAACATATCGAACTCTTGGGGGGAGTCCACCAAGCGCTGCGCCAATCGATCCGGGAAATTGGCACGCCATTTTATGCGCGCTACATTACCATCAATCCCCAACACCCCGCCCCGCGCAAGTGGACTTACAATCCAGAATTATTCGGTTTTCCCCTTAGCGCTGCGCTTTCCCGCCTGCACCGACTCGTCGATCTATTTGGGGAAGTCGTCAGCATTAGCACTCAAGCGCGTTTTTGGCAAGATGATGCAGAATTTTACAGTGCCTGTCTTTGTACAACCTGTTTACGTTTCAGTAGCGGTTTAATTGGGGAAGTAACCTACGGTAAGGGAAAAACTTTTTTCCAGGCGGAACGGAAATTTGAAGTCCAAGGCGAACAAGGTACGCTAATATTTGATGGCGACGAGGGCAAGTTAGTCCGGTTAGAGACAACGACACCGATAGAAGTGGGAAGTCGGCGGGGTTTGTTTGCCAAGGATACCAAGATGGTACTAGACCATTTACTCGAAGGCACTCCCCTATATGTCACCCCGGCAGAAAGTTTGTATACGTTGAAAGTAGCAGATGCTGCCCGTGAGTCGGCAGAAACCGGGCAAACGGTTTACCTTAAATAGTCAATAGTCAATAGTCAACCACTGACGGGGGCGGGTTTATCTAGACTGTAGATGATGGGATAAATTGTT
>DNGG01000479.1 GCA_003486675.1 Cyanobacteria bacterium UBA11372 | reverse complement strand
AAGCTGGAGCAATCCGTCGGGAGAGGATGGCGTTGGTGAGGGTAATTGCTATCGCTTCTTGACCCACCAAATCCCCAAACCTCTGGGGACGATACTTATGATGTAACGGTTCGTATGGCATGGGGACTCGGTTAAAAATGCCACAGCTTATCAATCTTAACGAGCCATTGCCTTTTATGGAACCGCAACCAGGTTTGTTTTGTAACGCTAATTTATTACCACAAAATTATCCAAAAGTCAACTATCTAGTTCGGTAGCTTGACCATCCGCTGAATCAATACCACAATTTAAAATAACTAAAAAAGGCAGAGTTTATGAAATCCAAAACTATTATCTGGTCTTTGGCAGCAGCAGTAACCGCGTTAGGGACTGTTGCCTATGCCCAACAGCAAGCGCCCATCCCATCCGGTTTAACATCAAATTCGCTTGTTTCTCAAGGGAGAAACTCGGAAATAAGCACTAATTCTGGAGCGGCAGAAACTGCTTTGGCTGAACATTTGAGACAACGAGGCGCTAAAATGTACGGGGCTTTCTGGTGTCCTTATTGTACAAGGCAGAAAGAATTATTTGGTAGACAAGCTTTTAGCCAAATTACGTATATCGAGTGCGATCCCAGGGGGCAAAATGGTAGACCAGAGTTATGCCGCCAAGCTGGTGTAAATGGATTTCCAACTTGGGAAATTAACGGGCAACAGTACAGGGGAATGCAAACTTTAAATCAACTGGCAGATATATCTGGTTATAAAGGTTCGCGCAATTTTAGAAGTCAATAATTAGCGCTAATTGCTAATTGCTAATTGCTAATTGAGAGAGCAATAATATAGCATTTTTCCAGATTGAGCCATTAGCCATTAGCCATTAGCCGCTATGCATGAGATAACTAGCAAATTGAGTTAAGCAGAAACAAGGCAAGGGAAAAATCTGGTTGAGGAGTGCAAAAATAGCGGGTAGGGACACGGCAAGCGAAAATTTTGGCAAAATCGGGCAAAGATAATTGATGCCGTGTCCCTACAGATTGTGGTAAAAAAAACGATTTCGGCGCGGAAGCATTAAAATTATGACGCTGGCTAAGTGGATATCTAAACGTTTTGATAAACGCAATCTGTTCAAACGACTGCTACCGGGATTCCTATTTTTGGGAACCGTTTTACTAATTCTGGCAGTCAGTTGGATCGATTGGAGCAAACTTTTCCAACCGCTGCAAAACTTTGTTCTCCAGCTGGAAAGTAGCTATCACCAATGGTTAGGTAAAAACCATTCCAATAACTCGTCCCTCCTACTTTTACTGGCGTTTGTGGGCGGTTTGATTGCCAGCATTTCGCCGTGCAAACTAGCTTTACTATCGGTGAATCTCAGCTACATCGGCACTCTGGATATTACCTCGCGTAAAGATGCGTTTGTGAAAGCTGGTTCATTTGTATTGGGCGTGGTGACGGTTCTCAGCTGTTTGGGTTTATTTTCTGCCTTAATCGGCGCGACGCTGTTTTCATACCGGGGGTATGTAGAGTTAGGGGTGGGTTTGGTAATGTTGGTAATGGGATTGAACTTATTCGGGTTGCTAAATCTACCTTTACCGCAAATTAACCGGCAATTTCCTTCAAGCTTAGGCGCTTATAGTGTAGGATTAACATTTGCCTTGGTAAGTTCTCCCTGTAGCAGTCCGGTTTTATTTGCGGTTTTAACTGCGGCGGCGGCGACGGGGTCTGGGTTACAAAGTATGCTGACAATGGTTTGCTATGCTTTGGGCAACACGGCGGTGATTTTTTTGGCGAGTCTGTTTGCAGGGTTAGCCAAGCAAACGCGCGTTTTGTTGCAATACTCAGATCGAATTTTAGCTTTGGCTGGGGGGCTGTTAATTCTGAGTGGAGGATATTATCTGGTGAATGGGATTCGCTGGGTTGTATTATCGATGGGAAAATAGATTGCGATCGCTAACGGTAAAAATAGGCAGTTTCTGCGGAAAAACCTCGATAAAATTTGGGATGAATGCGACCCTGGGATGCAACAGATGATAGAGTCGGTGAGGCGATCGCTCTTAAAATGGTTTCGACCTGCGGTTGAGGCGAACAAATCGCCCCAACATCGGCAATTAAACCGGAAATCAAACAATCAACCCCTAACGCCAAGGGAATACGAACATTTTTTCATGCAGATCCTCGAAGGCGTCGAAGGCGGGTGGGGGCGAGTGCAGGTTTTAAGGGCGCTAGCGGCGCTTTCCCATCGCAGCAGGGAAGCAGATTGGGTGGCGTGGTTACGCAGTTTTGGGGAAGAATTACTCGCATCGCCCGTGCCAAACAGCCAGATGGCAAGGCGGATGGTACAATTGGGCGAAATTGACTGCGGGGAATTATGCTCTGTTGCTGGGGATATCGGTAGTCAACTGCGCCAACGAGTGGCAGAAACGTTCCCAGGGGCGGCGGCAGAAGAGACAAAAAGTCCGATTCAACAAGCAGAAACATGTTTCCAGCAAGGAATCGAGCTATTTAATGCTGGGAATTATGGCGGTGCGATCGCATACTACGATCGCGCTTTAGCTATTCTACCGGGCGCGCCAGAAATCTGGTACAACCGAGGGAATGCTTTTTTTCACTTAGCACGCTATGAAGATGCGATCGCTTGCTACGACAAAGCTTTAGAATTCAAACCAGACAAATCCGACGCTTGGAATAACCGGGGAAATGCCCTATTTAAATTAGAACGGATGGAAGAAGCGATCGCAGCTTGGGATAAAACTGTGGAATTGTCACCCAATTATCACCAAGCTTGGTATAACCGAGGCGTGGCACTGGGATATATGGGATGTCTGCTGGAAGCAATTGAGAGTTACGATCGAGTTTTGGCAATTAAACCCGACGATCGGCAAACTTGGTTTAACCGGGGTTTGGTGTTAGGAAATTTGGGCAGGTATGAAGAAGCGATCGCTTCTTGGGATCAAGCTTTGGAATACCAACCGGATCGCTACGAAACTTGGTACAACCGAGGCATAGCACTGAAGAATTTAGGACGTACTGAGGAAGCAGAAGCCAGCTTGAAACAAGCAGAGGCGCTCAAACCAATCCAGTAAAGCGGCGACTCTTGCGATCGTGTGTAATATGGATTGCGGTTGTATCGAAATTACAGATGTTTTAAATTGCGTGCGACGCAGTAGGGGCACGGCATCAATCAGCTTTGTCGCTAACGAGAAGGCTTTTTGCCGCCGTGCCCCTACAACCAATTTAATCATTTAGATGCATCCACTTTTGTCATTTGCTCTGGTGTCAGATTACCCAACTTGCGTAGAAGCTTTGCATCAGGGATTGTAATGATGTTTTGGATTCGGCGATCGCCTCTGCGCCTAGAGAACACCAAAAATCCTGGTGAGGGGTATCGATGTTTCTCTACAATCAATATGCAGTGTCATGGGAAAGGGTGATAAATGTTAAGGCGGATATGGGATGCGATCGCTAGTTGGTTTCGGCGCTTGTTGGGACATGATACCCCAGACAGAAGGCGGCGAAGAGCTTCCTTATCCTCTGCCACAACAACACAGAATCAGGCAAATCTACCTCCTTTGGGAGATGCAGATTATGAGTTTTTGTTGATGCAGCTATTGGAAGGTGTGGGGCATGGTTGGCCTCAAGAACGGGTTTCCAAGTTTCTGGTAGACTTGCAAGGGCGGATTACCGACGAACAATGGACAAATTGGTTGCGTCGCTTTGGCGAAAGGTTGCTGGCATCTCCCGTACCCAATAACGAGTTGGCAAGTAGGATGGTGCGCTTAGGCGAACTCAGTACCACACCCTTGGCAAATACTGCCTATGAAATTGGGATGCAATTGCTACTGCGGGAAACCAGACCACCTGTAACCGTACCCACCCCCCCGCCACCCCCACCCATACAAGCACC
>DNGG01000103.1:10802-11193 GCA_003486675.1 Cyanobacteria bacterium UBA11372 | reverse complement strand
TAGGCATCTTGCCTGCCCAAAAAACAATTTTGCTCAAAAGGAAGAGACAAGAAGTCTAATAACTCCCCTCTCCCTAGTCCCTCTCCCTCTCCCTAACTATGCAACAACCACCCCGAAAACAAATTTTGCGAATACTAACCTTTATCTTTGTGTTTGCAGGTAGCGCCGCACTCTCACTGGGTGCTTTAAACAATGGTTCGCAATTTTCCCTCCTCAACTGGAAATCTTCTGAAGATAAACAGCGAACCCAGGAGAATTTAACCACAAGTTTAGAATTGCTACCCAATGGCAGACCTCAATTATCGCCTCTTCCTGCGGCTAAACAGGTTTGGCAATGCGAAGTGATTGTAGTTGGCGGTTCGTTGGGGGGAGTTGCAGCAGCATCTGTGGC
>DNGG01000103.1:4751-10596 GCA_003486675.1 Cyanobacteria bacterium UBA11372 | reverse complement strand
GGAGTTGCAGCAGCATCTGTGGCAATGAAATCTAAGGCAAAAACTTGTTTGATTGAATTAACTCCTTGGTTGGGCGGACAACTTAGTTCTCAAGGCGTTTCTGCCATCGACGAGTCGGTCACAATGATGACCAAGAATAATTTTTCCCAAAACTGGAAAGATTTTAAGGGATTAATTAGAAAGCAACCCGTTAAACTGCCTGCTTGGGCTAAGCAAACTAAAAAACTATCCGTTGACGATATCAATAGTTGTTGGGTGGGGCGGCTTTGCTTTCCTCCTAAAATCGGGGCAATGGCTGCAAAACAATTGCTAGAATCTGCGGCTAAATTTGCCGGTGGTAGCCGTTGGGAAACTTCTACTGCTTTTAAAGGTGCTGAATTTGATTCAACAGGACAGTTTATTACGGCAATTTATGCGGTGCAACGCATTCCCCGCAGTCCCGATTACGTTCCTAAAGGTCGCCCATCTCAAGAGTTAGATGATTGGTATTCTTGGTCGCCAAATCCGGAATATGAGAAAGTACCGCTGCGTTTAGAAGCACCTCCAGGAAAAAGGTTAATTGTAATCGATGCGACGGATACGGGCGAGTTAATCGCATGGGCGCGGGTTCCCTATAGCTTGGGTTCGGAAGCAAAGGCAATTACGGGTGAAAAGCACGCACCGGCAAAAAGCAATCCTGAATGTACCCAGGCTTTTACCTTTCCTTTTGTACTGGCGATTAAAAATGATGACAAGGCAAGTTTAAAGACTTTAAATCAAATTAAACCGGAATATTCCAGAAGAGAACATCACCGGGAATTTTATTTAAAAGGGTATTCCATGTTTGAAGGTCGCAGCTTTTTTAAGTATAGGCGTATTGTCAGCCTCGGAAACGATGGGCGGTTTACTGGCACTCCAGTACCCGGAGATATGGCAATGGTAAATTGGGTGTTCGGTAATAACTGGAATTGGATGAATCCTCCCTTGCTTTTGACTGAGGAAAAGCTGAGGGAAACCGGGCAATATCAAAATTGGATGGGGGGAGTTTCTTTAAGTGCGCTGCGTCATGCGGAAGAACGGGCGCTGCTATTTTCAGAATGGATTATGGAAACTCAAACTAATCCTAAGTTTCCCCTCGCCCATTTATCAGGTTCTGATTCGCCAATGGGTACGGTTTCTGGTTTAAGTATGATGCCTTATATCCGGGAAGGGCGGCGAATTTTAGGGCGCAGTGCTTACGGGCAAACTAATTTTATGATTCGCGAACCTGATGTGAGAAATGATATGCAGGGAGGACGCAAATTTAATCCGACTGCTGTGGCGGTGACTCACTACGATGTGGATATTCAGGGTTGCATGTACCGCAATTGGCATAACCCTTGGGAAGCTGTTAGTGCGGGCGTTCAAGAAGATTTTGTCCATCCGATCTACATTCCCTTAGAAGCTTTGATACCCCAGGGAGTTGACAATTTACTTATTGGTGGTAAGGGTATTGCTGTCAGTCATATTGTTAATGCTGCTACTCGGCTTCATTACGGAGAATGGACTTTCGGCTCGGCGGCGGGGGCGACTGCGGCGTGGTTAATTAAGCAACCTCAAGCAAATTTGACGCCTGCACAAATTGTGCCGAAAAAGTTGTTGCCGAAGTTACATCAACACATGAAGAAACAGGGGCTTCGGTTTAGTTGGTAGTAGCGATATACTTCCCTTCCGCTGCGCGTGAAGCGGAAGCGATCGCGCAGCACGAATCGCACGTCAATCCAGCATACTTCCTTCGGTCAAGGTAAAAACACTCTAAAGGAAGAGGTAGCTATTGCCAAAGCTGCGGTTAAATACAATAAACCTGTTGTAAAAAAATAAATTGTCAGAGGCCAAATTATGTTTAGCATCGGCGATTACGTGTTCAATCAAAAAACTGGAGAGATTGGTGAAGTTATTGGTTTCGGACACCAAATTCTCGATAGCGGTTATACCACAACGCTGAAAGTTTTAGTCGCTCACCCTGAAGATTCTGCTAGGAAAATAGTTATAGCTGAGGACTTGTATTCTGCTTGGAGTATGTGGTCAAAAACGTAATTCTTTTACCAATGCTGTTTGGTTGTCCATTTTTCTCACGTATCAGCGAGGCGATCCCCCTAAATCCCCCTTGCTAAGGGGGACTTTTACTAGCAGATTTTCTCTATGTAGGGTGCGTTAGCGCAGAGTACGGCACCATTTCCCATATTTACTTTCATTGCGTAATACCTGGTAATATCATGTCCGTTGAATTGCCCATAATAAAAAACCTCACAGAGTTGTTGCGTAGAAACACGGCATCATAGATATCTCCGACAAACAGATAACTTTGATCCTGCCGTGTTTTGGCTGATGATTATGGGTAATCTTAAGGACATGATATCACTGGTGATGCACCCGATTTATATTACCTGACATTATATAAAAGATCCGCCTGAAAAAGGGGGACTTTAAACAGCTATAGAATCCCGGTTTCTTAAAGAAACCGGGATTCTTTATTTGCCAACTAAACTTATTTAGATTCAACAGCGTTAGCTGGTAAAGAAGGTTTGGCGAAAGAACCATAAAGTTCAACAAATCTTCTGAATAGTAACATTGTTTCGTGAGTTGGAAGCGCATTCAAATTAACTAGACGTTCGGTTCTTTCTGCTAGTTTTTGCAAGTAGGGCAAGTCTTCAAAAAGTGTCAGACAAGCGGCGAAGTGCAAGAGGATTTGCAACAAGGGTTTAAACCAGTTTAAGTCGCTGTAAATATCAATAAACAATTTGTGTTCCTTATTGCTTATCGGTTCTACATTAAACATGACGACGATTCGCTTATCGTTGTAAACCGGAATGTTGAGTTCAACGGTGTAAGGATTGTGCAAAATCAGGATAACTTCTACAATGGGTTGTCGCCAAATTCTCAAAGCATTGAAGGAGGAATCTAAAACGGTTTGAAATTTGATCGTTCCCCCTATTTCTGTTGGCTGATAATCGGTTACTTGAATTATCCTCAAATTGCCCAAACTAAAATAGTGGACGTGTTCTAAATGCTTTAAATTCAACAAATGATAGATTTGACAGACATATGAAAAAGGCAAAACGTATTCTTGGCTAATCATATGCCGCTGTTTCAATCTAACTGGTTCGCGATAGATTGTTAGTTCGCTAGAGTCAGAATCGGGTTGATAGCTGGCTATTGTACCGGAATCGCTAATATTAAACCTTTCCTCTGGTTTTAAAGATATCCAGCCCACTAAAAAGAATGCTGCTGTGAATAATTGAGCTAATTCGATGGCAGATATGTATCCATCTGCAAAGGCAGCAATTGTTCTATCGGTAACTCCAAATAGCCATGATGGAATCCCTATCAGCCAGACACCGTTTCTGAGATTGCCTAAAAAAGTCGCCAGTTGTGCGGGTGGATTGTTTTTCATGCTTTATTCCTAGTTCAAAAAATAAACAGCAAAGTTTAGCGGCAAACTATCAGCATTTGCCGTAGAGCTTGTTTAAATATGCACGGTTTACTTAGTCGCTATAAACTTCAGGTAGATAGCTGTAAAAAAGTCCCGTGATGCTTGTAATAAGAAATGTAAACTAATTAGAGTTATGTCGCCTTCTGTCGGAAGATCGGGATAAGTTTATACCCAAAGGAACGGATTTAACTTTTAGTCAATCTATCTTCAGAAATACAAAAAGCTGGATAATAATGAAGAAGTAGAAAATCCTTGTACCCATCGATAGTTGTGTTGTTTCAAGATTTCCAACCCTTAGCCGCGATCGCAACCACCCCCACCGCCGCCAAAAGGCTTCTGCCCCTAGCTCTAGCCGCCGGTGCAACTCTGTTCATTCCAGAATCATTGGCAGGGGTTACTGACGCCTCTGGCGGGCAAGATGCCCACCCCACAATACAGGTGTATGCGGGTGCGCTCAAAACCCATCTAGAAAAGATTTGGCATCAATATCAAGGCTTTATTTTTGGCTTGGCAACGGGAGCAGTCGTTCGCTTGATTTCACCTTTGTTGGAAGATAAATCCCGCGATCCGGCGGTGGTGGTAGTCGATGAAATGGGACAATTTGCGATTAGTTTATGCAGCGGACATCAGGGAGGCGCGGATCGACTCGCAAGACTTATCGCCCTGCAAATAGGGGCAACGCCGGTTTTGAGCGGGGCATCGGTTGGGTTAGGATTACCCCCAGTGGATATGTTGGGGGTTGCTTTTGGCTGGACAAAAGGCGAAGGGAATTGGACAAAAGTTGCGGCGACTATTGCGAGAGGAGAACCCGTTGAGGTAATTCAAGAAGTTGGTTCTACTTTGTGGCAAAAACACCTGCCAAAAGGGCATCCTTTTTATTTTGCAGCACCAGGTGAGCAGGGGAGCGCTGTAGGGGCGGGTTTTACCGATAACGATACAACTAAAACAGACAATTTAAGTAAACCCGCCCCTCAAAATGAGCTTAATTCTTCCTCAACAATTACCAATTACCAATTACCAATTACCAAAGCTCGCATTTGGATCGGTTTTACTCAGAGGCGCTTTTCTTCAGAGTCTGAGTTGCCAAAAGTGCAATGGCATCCACGAGTTTTGTGGGTAGGAATTGGATGCGAACGCGGGACATCTAGAGAATTAATTGAAACGGCGATTGAACGGGTGTTTAAAGCTCATCATTTGGCGATGGGTGCGATCGCAGGCGTTGCCACCATAGATATTAAAGCAACCGAAGCGGGGTTGGTGGAATTATGCCGTCAACGCAATTGGCCTTTACAAACTTTCCCTGCTGAAATTTTACGCGCGATCGCTGTCCCCACTCCTTCCACCGTTGTAGAAGCCGAAGTTGGAACCAAGAGCGTCGCCGAAGCAGCTGCTATTCTTGTGGCACAGGCATCTTGCCTGTCAATCGCAAAAGGTGAAGCAGCTGATATTCTTGTGGCACAGGCATCTTGCCTGTCTATGGCAAAAGGCGGGCAAGATGCCCACCCCACAATACTATTGGTTCGCAAACAAATAGTCAGGTTAGAAGGACAATCTGGTGCAGTTACCGTTGCCGTTGCTTTAGCAGAAAAAGAATATACTGGACGCACGGGTTGTTTATTTTTGGTGGGAACTGGACCCGGACAATTAAACCAAATTACTCCAGCAGCGCAAACAGCAATATCGAGCGCGGATGCAGTCATTGGTTACTCTTTATATATCGATTTAATTTCTCCTTTGTTGCGTCCGGGTCAAATTGTGGAAGCGTTACCTATTACCCAGGAACGTCAAAGGGCTGAAAGGGCAATTGAACTCGCGCGATGGGGTTTAACAGTTGCCGTCGTTTCATCTGGCGACTGCGGCATTTACGGCATGGCTGGATTAGTTTTAGAAGAGCTTAGATTTACAGGTTGGGATGGCAAAATACCAAAAGTTCAAGTGTTTCCAGGAATCAGCGCGTTGCAAGCGGCTGCCTCGCGGGTGGGCGCGCCTTTAATGCACGATTTTTGTGCGATTAGTTTAAGCGATTTACTCACTCCTTGGCAGGTAATCGAAAAGCGGTTAACTGCTGCTGCTATGGCAGATTTTGTCACGGCTTTGTATAACCCAAAATCGGCGAATCGTACAGCGCAAATTGTGCGCGCCCAAGAAATTTTTCTGCAATACCGCGAACCGAATACGCCGGTGGCAATTGTTCGCTCTGCTTATCGGCAAGATGAACAAATTAGTATCACGACATTGGATAAATTGCTCGAAGCGTCGATCGATATGCTGACAATTGTTTTAATCGGCAATTCTAATACTCGCAATCATGCGGAATGGATGATTACTCCTCGCGGTTATCAACTAGGCTAGAGCGAATAAAATCGCCAAACCCGGTTTCTTTAAGAAACCGGG
>DNGG01000103.1:0-4553 GCA_003486675.1 Cyanobacteria bacterium UBA11372 | reverse complement strand
CTTTAAGAAACCGGGTTTTTGTGGATTTCTTCCGTACTTTTACCAAATTACTAATATATCGTTACAATAATTTACGTGTAAATTAAGATGCATTCCCACGCTGCCTCTAGTTATACTTTGACTGGTTAAACACACATTAACCTCTGGTTAATCAACGCATAATTAACCTCAAGTATAATTGAATGGGTTTTTCTGCCCAAAGCTAAAAATATGAGAAGGCGAAATTTGCTCCTTTACTCTCTATTATTTATAGCAGGCTGTACAACCGTGACCAATACTCCCTCAGAAAGTCTGCCCAAAAAGCTGCGATTTACAGTCACAGATGCCCTAGGAATGGAAGAGCTACAGAGGGATTATGGAGCCTTGCAAGCGGCTTTAAAAGAAATACTTCAAACAGAAATTGAACTCGTTCCCGTCGAAAGTTACACCGCCGCAGCTTCTGCCTTACAATCAGATCAACTCGACTTTGTTCTGACAGGCCCATCAGAATATGTAGTCATGCGTGCCAGGACAAACGCAGTTCCTATCATTGGTATTACACGACCGAACTATCGCACGGTTATCTGCGTTTCTGCTAATAGCAAAATTAAGTCATTAGCTGACTTAAAAGGTAAAAAAATAGCCTTTTGGAAAGTTGGATCGACCAGCGGTTATCTTGGCCCAACTAAACTTTTAATCGATGCAGGATTAAATCCTCAAACTGACCTCAAAATTCTGATGTTAGGAAGTAAGGGACTCCCCAGCTTACAAAAAGGCGAAGTTGATGCTTGGGGAGGCTCGGCTGTTAAGTACGAACAATTTATGCAAGAGCAAGGTTTATCAGAAAGTTTATTGCCGGTGATAGCAAAAGGACCATTACTTCCCAAAGATTTATTTGTTGCTAGCAGCCAACTCGATGGTGAAACTGTTAAACGGATAAGTTCGCTTTTAATTAAAAATCAGGAAAAAATCGTTCAAAGTCTTTCAACTGTCGAAGAAGGTAAGTATAAAGGTTCTACTATAGTTCCGGTGAACGATTCTGAGTACGACATGATTCGCGAAGTTTATAAAACTATCGGACAAGGGAATTTTGTTCAATAAAATGGGTTGCCAAATGTTCAATAGACAAACTTACCGGGCAAAAATTTACTCAAACTGGGTCAAAAATATGTTCAGTCGCTTGAGTATTGCTAAAAAGATTGGTTATGGGTATGGATTGGCTATTGGAATATCGGTTTTAGGCACAACGATGGGTTTGATTGTGGGAGAATACTACCAAAAAAAAGCTAAGCAGCAAAATGAAATTTCCCATCAACAGGAATATTTGATTTACGCTCTAAACATTAGCGTGCGCGAAATGCGATCGCATCCCCAAAGACTGATGAGTGTGGTGGGGCAATCAATTTGGTTTGACTACGAAACTGCCAAGTTTTTTGGCGATGTGCGTCAAGTGAAAAAAGTTATTTCTGAATTTGAAACTTTTGTGGAAAATCATCCCGGTGAATTAGCAAGGAATGCGCCGGAAATAAGACAATTACTGAACGGGTACAAAACAAATACAGACTCGTATACTGAGTTAGTTAATTTATTGTGGTATAAAATAAATACAGCCAACGTAAAAACTGATGAAATTGAGACAGCAAATCATGCACTGCTGAATTTTTACCGAGAAAAGCAAGCAACGGGTGTGAGCGTTCAATTCGATCGACTCAGCGAAAGTTTAAATAAAATTAAAAATGAGGCAGAAAGACAAAAAATCCAATCAGATATAAAGCTAGAAGAAGCTGAAAAAATCAGGGTGATAATTATTGGTGCGAGTATGATATTATCAGTGGGGATCGCTGCCATATTGGCGACGATTACCAGTCGAGCGATCGCGCATCCTTTAGTAGCAGTAACTCAAGTAGCAAATGCGATTATTAAAGAATCTAATTTTCACCTCCGCAGTTCCGTCAAAACTCAAGATGAAATCGGTTCGTTAGCAACTTCTTTAAATCAGCTAGTAGAGTGGGTAGAAGAGTATACCCAAGCACTAGAACTAGCACGCAAAACATTAGAACAACGAGTAGAAGAACGCACTCAAGAACTTCAAGCAACACTCCAAGAACTACAACAAGCTCAAACACAACTCATTCAAACAGAAAAAATGTCCAGTTTGGGACAAATGGTGGCTGGTATCGCCCATGAAATTAACAATCCTGTTAATTTTATTCACGGAAATCTCCACTATGCCCAACAGTATGCTGAAGATTTGCTGGAGTTAGTCCAGCTTTACCAGCACCAGTATCCCCATCCAACTCCTTTAATTCAAGAACAAATAGAAACAATCGATATAACCTTTATCAAAGAAGATTTTCCTAAGCTCCTCTATTCAATGAAAATGGGAACGGAACGCATCCGGAAAATTGTTTTGTCTTTGCGTAATTTTTCCCGCCTCGATGAAGCAGAGATGAAATCTGTTGATATCCATGAAGGACTTGAAAATGCCCTGTTAATTCTCAATCACCGACTTAAAACTGGGATTGAAGTGGTTAAAAAATATGGAAATTTGCCTGCAATTGAGTGTTATCCAGCGCCACTAAATCAGGTTTTTATGAATATCCTAGCGAATGCAATCGACGCCCTGGAAGAAGTAATGGTTAGCCGCCAAGAAAGCCCCCATTACCAGTTACAAATTACCAATTACCAATTACCAACTATTCTGATTTGCACTGAAATAACTGGAGCCAATTATGTAACGATACGGATTTTAGATAATGGCTCTGGAATTTCACCAGAAATTAAACATAAATTATTTGACCCATTTTTTACCACCAAGCCCGTGGGAAAAGGCACGGGTTTAGGGCTTTCGATTTGCTACCAGATAGTTGAAAAACATGGAGGAAAAATTGAGGTACATTCAGAACCAGGAAAAGGAACGGAATTTGCGATCGCATTACCCATAAAAACAAAAAGCCGTCAGTTAGCTGCGGTTTAAAAACCCGGTTTTTCCAAAAAACCGGATTTTTAGGCGAGGCGGAAAACACAGGCACATCAATCGTCTTGTTTAGCAAACTTAGAATTCAACCAACTAGCAACTAAACCCAAAACAATAGAAGTTATCAAAGCAGGAGGAAAGCCTCTCACTTGAAAAGCGGGTGCGAGAAGGCTAGTTAGCCAAATCGTAGTCGAGTTGATGATAAACACAAAGAAACTGAATGCGATCAGCGTCAGGGGAAATGATGTAAAAATTAATAACACGGGTCGGAAAATCGCAGTCACCAACCCCAAAATCAGCGCCGCGTAAAGAGCAGCATTCGTGTTGCCGACGATCAAACCGGGTATAAAATTAGCTGCGATCAGCAGCACCAGCGCCGTAATCAGCCAAGTTGCGATAAATTTGCGATACATATCCCTGCTCAATTTTCAACTTATTCCAGGATTTTACAGAATTAGCCGATGAAACAGCGCGATTTAACACAAATAAAGCTTCTGATGGCGGCGTTCGTCTTAGCGCTAATCCTCTACTGCTTTCCATCTCCAGCACCAGCTTACCCCTATCCGCCACCCCTGTCGTTTAGTAACGCACAACTGCTCTGGCGCGATTTTTCCGGGCAAACGCTACAATTGGCGGAGTTTTCCAATGCGAATTTGGAACGGGCGAACTTTAGCAACGCCGACTTGCGGGGCGGATTTGACCAACGCCCTTGTAGATCGGGTAAACTTTACCAATGCCGATCTAAGCGATGCTGTTTTGGCAGAAACCATTTTGCTGGGGTCGATCTTTGACGGTGCGAATATCGCCGGGGCTGACTTCAGCGAGGCCATTTTAGACCCAACTCAAATTAGACTACTTTGTGCCAAAGCCAGCGGCATTAATTCTAAAACAGGTGTACCAACTCGCGAGTCTTTGGGATGTCGATCAAACGTTTAGGTGTAATAGGCGGTGGACAGTTAGCTTGGATGATGGGGGACGCCGCCTCGTCTTTGGGAATTGAATTGGTGATTCAAACTCCCCATCAAACCGATCCGGCAGTGAGTATTGCCTCGGATACAATCTTTGCTGCTGTTGATGATGCCTCGGAAACCCTCAATTTGGCACGTCGCTGCGAGGCGATTACGTTTGAAAATGAATTTATTAACCTGGGCGCGTTAAGGCTGCTGGAAGAGTCTGGCGTAGATTTTCGCCCTAAATTAGACTCACTGGCTCCATTATTAGATAAATACGACCAACGCTGCTTCTTACAGGATCTCGGTCTAACCGTGCCGCGATTTGTCGCTATCCAGCAAGTACCACTTCCCGAACATGAAAGGTATACCGAGGAAGAACTCGCAGCAATGGCAGCCCAGGAGAAGGATTTTATTCCCCCACCTCCTCCCGAACCCCTTGACGAAGATCCCCGACTTGTGATCAAAGTGCGACGCCTGGGTTATGACGGTCAGGGCATCTTTATCGTGGAAGAGAAAGAAGAATTCTGGGGGGCTTTGGATCAATTGGGACAAACGCCCGCAATTTTAGAACAATTTATTCCCTTTGAGCGGGAATTGGCGGTTGTTGCGGCTCGTTCCCTGGAAGGGGAGATTGTGGTTTATCC
>DNGG01000191.1 GCA_003486675.1 Cyanobacteria bacterium UBA11372 | reverse complement strand
CCCACCTGCCCACCTGCCCACCCGCCCCGATTCTGACGCCTGCCGAAGCGACGGTGATGGCACTCGGTATCCATGTCGATACGGGTTCCCTAACTTATGATGGTGCCACGCCGCGCGATGCTGCTGCTTTAGCTTGGTTGATGGCGCAAGGGGCAAGTTTGCCGGTAATTTCAGAATATATCGATCCGGGATTATCTCCCAAATTGCAACAGCTTTTAAAAGAAGCGTTAGAAAAATTACAAAAAACTACCCAGTGGGGCTATACAATTTCCTGGGTACTGTTGCAAACGCCTGGTTATATTCCAGGATTGTCTAGTCTCGCTTCCCGGTTAGTAGAAATTACCGAAAGCGATGCCCTGCTGCTGGCGGCGGAATATTCGGCGCGGGAAGATGCAAGTCAAGACAAAGATGCGGCTGCAAATCTACAATCTGAAATCTCAAATCCCAAATCAAATCAATCTGAAATCTCTAATCAAAAACCTTCATCCAATCTGCAATCTGAAATCTCAAATCTGAAATTGACTCAATCTGAAATTTCAAATTGGCGATTAACTGTCATCGGGCGCAGTCAAATCGAAGGTGTTGACCTCAACCAATTATTTCAACCTTTGGGAGGCGGCGGACATGCCCAAGCTGCTTCTTTAATTCTACGGGGCGTCGAGCCGCAGCCAGCTTTAGAACGATTGGTAGAACAATTAACGGCGCAAATTCAACAACCCCCGACGGCGCGAGAATTAATGTCATCGCCGGTAAGAACAATTCGCCCAGAAACAACTATAGGAGAAGCGCAGCGGGTTTTATTAAGATACGGTCATTCGGGGTTATCTGTAGTCAACGCAAAAGATGAATTGGTGGGAGTGATTTCGCGACGAGATATCGATATTGCCTTGCATCACGGGTTTGCTCACGCGCCGGTAAAAGGCTACATGACGACTAATTTAAAAACGATTACACCCGATACGCCACTAACAGAAATTGAGTCGATTATGGTGACTTACGATATCGGACGGCTGCCGGTATTGGAAAATAATCAATTAGTGGGAATTGTGACGCGCACCGATGTTTTGCGCCAGTTACACCAAGATAAAAATAGGGGACGAGAACAAGAGGGAGAAAGGGAAAGAAACGGGAATCTTTCTTATTGTCCCTTGCCGATTTCTCATTTGCGCGATCGCGGTAGCGTTGCGGAGCAAAATCGCATCTCCCCCCCACTTTGGCAACTCCTCTCCTCTGCCGCTAATGCAGCAGAAAAACGGGGTTGGCATCTTTACTTGGTAGGCGGTGCGGTACGAGACTTATTATTAGCCGATAATGCTGAAGGTGAAAATATAGATTCGCCGATCGCGCTGCAAGATATCGATCTGGTTGTCGATGGCTTTAACCGCTCGGCGGATGCGGGTGCTGGGGTAAAATTAGCCAGGGAATTGCAAAAAATTTATCCCAATTCCCGATTAGAAATTCACGGCGCGTTTCAAACTGCTGCTTTGTTGTGGCATAAAGATCCAGAATTAGATAATCTCTGGGTAGATATTGCCACGGCGCGAACTGAATTTTATCCTTATCCGGCGGCGAATCCAGAAGTGGAAGCGAGTTCGATTCGCCAAGATCTTTACCGTCGCGATTTTACTATTAACGCCTTGGCAGTGCGACTAACTGCACCCCGCGCTGGTAAACTGCTCGATTTTTTTGGTGGGTTATTAGATTTACAAGCAGGAAAAATTCGAGTATTGCACGCGAATAGTTTTATTGAAGATCCGACGCGGATTTATCGCGCCGTCAGGTTTGCGGTGCGATTGGGATTTGAAATTGAACCCCAAACGCAAGGATATATTAGACATGCGATCGCTAGCGGCATTTACGAACAAATTCAAGAAAAAAATAGCCGCGCCCCCGCCCTAGAAACTCGCCTCAAAAGCGAATTAAAATACATCTTGCAAGCTCCCTATTGGAAACCGGCATTGCGCTTGTTGGCAGAATTGGGCGCTTTACGCTGCATCCATCCCACGCTAGAATTAACCGAGCAGTTGTGGTGGCAAGTGCGTTTAGTAGACCGCTGTTTGCAACGGTTTGATCAAGAAAAAATCCTGGAACACTGGCAAATGCGTTTAGAAGTTTTAATTGCTGCCTTAAAACCGCCCTATCCGGGAAAAGTTGCTTCCAATCTTCAGTTGCCCGCAGATAGCATCCAGCGGTTGAGTCAGCTAGAGCAGGCTAAAACTAATATTGTAGAATCTTTGCCCAAGTGCGATTCTCCTGCGGAGACGCAAAGCGATCGCATCAGCCAAATTGTATTTCTGCTGCGTCAATACCAGCTGCCAACGTTAATTTTAATCGCCGCGTTTAGTCCGCGTGAGGTAAGACGCCAAATTTGGCGTTATTTGAGCGAGTTGAGCCATATTAAAGCACCCTTGAATGGAAACGACTTAAAAGAGCTAGGATATAAACCGGGGCGTCAGTTTAAAGAAATACTCGATGCCTTGCTAGTTGCGACATTGGATGGAGAAGTGAGCGATCGCGCCTCTGCCCTCGCATACCTAGCACAACGCTATCCCCAAAGATAGACAAGGTGAATATGGCGAAACCAACATCTATCTAAATATAGACTTTGCCGAACCAGCAGATAGAGTATTTTTTTGACAGTAAGTTTTAATATCAGCTTCTGGAGGGGGAATCAAGTCAATGGTCTTGAAAAGCAAAAATAGAATTGCAGAAATATTGGATAGATACGAAGCCGAATTGCTCGCCGACTGGTTGAAGGAACTAGACGCTTCCGGGATTCGACGCGACGATCGCATGAAGGTATCCGAGTTGCGCGAACAATGTTCCGAATTCCTCAGCTTGTTGCGTAGCGCCGTACAGCATGGCAACTTGATCGATATTCAAACCCCAGAGTGGGGAAGTATACGGCAAATGCTGGCAGATATTTCTCGTTCCCGCGTCCAGCAAGGCTTTTCCCCAATGGAAGTTGCTACCTTTGTTTTTTCCTTCAAAAAGCCGTTGTTTGCTCGCTTAAGTCAAGAATTGGAAAAAGAAGGCGCGCTCCTAGCTGAAGAAATTTGGCTTTCTACCACCTTATTAGACCAGCTGGGACTTTGGACGACGGAAATTTATCAAAAAGCGCGGGAGGAAGTAATCCAACGCCAGCAGCAGGAAATGCTAGAACTTTCCACCCCCGTAGTTAAGTTGTGGGAAGGTATTTTAGCACTGCCGATGATCGGCACCCTCGACAGCGGACGAACTCAGATTGTCATGGAAGCGCTGTTGCAGCAAATTGTCGAAACTGGTTCCCAAGTAGTCATTATCGATATTACAGGCGTGCCAACAGTCGATACCCTAGTAGCTCAGCATTTGTTAAAAACCGTCGCGGCTGCTCGTTTAATGGGAACTGACTGCATTATCAGCGGTATCCGTCCCCAAATTGCTCAAACAATCGTCCACCTGGGTGTAGACTTGAGCGATGTGGTAACAAAAGCGACCCTAGCAGATGCGTTAGCCCTAGCAATGCAACGCCGAGGACTCGTCGTAGTCCAACGCCCCTGAATTATTAGCGAAGACTGGCAAGCTCGCAATTAGCAATTAGCAATTAGCAGGTACTTTGTGGAACGCATTCCCATACTTCAAATGGGTTC
>DNGG01000512.1 GCA_003486675.1 Cyanobacteria bacterium UBA11372 | reverse complement strand
AGAAACTTTGCGTAAGTCCTGTTCGCTACTAGGCAAGAATTACAATAGTTGCAGACAATAAATATTGTCAGGAATGCCCAGTCCATCTCAGTAGTTGTAATGTCTAAATTTACCCATGAACGATCTCAAAATCAACTCGCGTTCGTACAAGCTTTCCCATCAAAACTGTCCACTCTGTAACCAACAGAGTCACCGTCTGTTCCAAAAACACGGTTATTGGATATGTGCTTGCCAGGATTGTCAGCATCGCTTCGCAGAAATTAAGACCTCTATTGCCCACGTCAACCAGGTTTATAGCGACCAGTATTTTTATGGTGGCGGTACAGGTTATCCCAATTATATTGCTGAAGCAAAAATTCTCAGAAAGCACGGTCAGCGGTATGGTCGGATTCTGAAACGCTATATGCAACCCGGTACGGTGCTAGATGTGGGATCGGCAGCAGGCTTTATCCTTCAGGGGTTGGTGGATTGTGGTTGGCAGGGGCTGGGAATTGAACCTAACTCCCATATGGCTGAATACGCTCGTACTAGCTTACAGTTAAATGTTGATGTGGGAACCCTAGAACAGCTACAAACTGGAGAAAGCTACGATCTGGTTAACATGATTCAAGTTTTAGGGCATTTTTTCGATCTCCAGCAAGCCTTAAAAGTTGCCAGCGATCGCACTAAAGTCGGTGGCTTCTGGTTGATGGAAACCTCAAACAGAGAAAGCATCACAGCTCGCATTCTTGGTAATAATTGGCACATGTACAGTCCACCCAGCGTCTTGCACTGGTTTACACCTACTACATTGCGACAATTAGTAGCACAGTTTGGCTTCCGCGAAGTTGCCCGTGGTAAACCTGAAAAATGGATTATGGCTTCTCATGCCAAATCAGTACTGCGCTACAAGCTGCAAGGTTCCCAGGTAGGAAAAATAATCGCTTCGATGTTAAATATTATTCCTGACCAACTGTCTGTTCCCTACCCCGCTGAGGATCTATTCTGGGTACTATTCCAAAAGAACGGGTAAAAAACTTTCTGTGCCAAATCTTTCCGCAAACCAGTGAAAACAAACTCAAAGCGCAAGTGGATTTATCTTTTCCTCGGTACGACTGTTACTGTTGTCCTGCTTTCTTGGGCATTGCGAGACGTATCGTTTACCGCTGTCTGGAATGCCTTAAAGTCTGCACAACCCGGATGGTTGTTCTTAGGGTGGCTTGCGTACATATCATCTTACGGGGTGCGCGCGCGTCGTTGGGGTACTTTGTTAGGGGCGCACTGTCAACCCGGACGTTTTAAAATTCGCCTTTGTGCTACTTTTATTGGCTTTGGTGCTAGTTGTATCCTCCCCGCACAGGCGGGAGAATTTATTCGTCCAGCGATTCTTTCTCGATTCGATGGATTACCATTTGCCACAACATTTGGTAGTATTTTTGTGGAAAGATTACTCGATATTGGGGTTGTGTTAGTTTTGTTGCTAATCCCTTTGTGGAGCGGCAGGATTCCTCAATCTTCAACGCTCAATCAGTTTGCTATAGGTGGGATTGCAATCCTTTTGGTTTTGGTATGGGTTACTTTCCTGATCGCTGCTAGCTTTCCCGATACCGTGGCGAGACTAGCAGTTACGATCTGCCAAAAATTTGGGTTGGGACGCTTCGAGTCAAAAGTAGAATCTAGCGCGATCAAGTTTTTGGGTGGATTGAGTGCCTTACGACAACCAAAGCGGACTCTAACAGCTTTAGTTGAAACGTTTTTTATTTGGGCTTTAAACGGCATTATTTACTGGACGGGATTGTTGGCTTTTGGGATTCCTACTCCTGGTTTTTTGGGTGCGCTATTTATTCAGAGTTCAACGGCTTTAGCGATCGCACTCCCCTCTAGTCCGGGCTACATCGGCCCGTTTGAGGCTGGCATTCGGTTTGCATTGAGCCTGTACTCAACTCCCAGCAGTACTGTTATCGCCTATGCAATTGCTCTGCGATTTTTGATGATGGTTACTATCCCGATTATTGGGTTAGCGATCGCAACTAAATTGGGTCTTTCTCTCACCGAAATAACTTCAAAAAAGTCTCTGACATCAGGTTATTATACCTCGGATAAATCAGGATAAATAAAAATGAAACAACTGTGGCTTTCAACCAGAAATCAACAATCAGCCAATAGTATTAAGTTGATTTTCAATCAAGTTCGTTCGTCGATTTGCTTGCCTGACAAAATCAACTTCATCCTGCTGTTGATAATTGGGTTGCATATCTGCTTTACTCTGCCTCTTGCTGCAAGTTTGAACATTTGGCTGGATGAGGCTTATTCCCTCGATACAACAAGTAAAGATTTGGGTTATGCCATTTCGCATTCAATTAATTTTGAAGGTCAACCGCCGCTTTACTTTGCGATCTTGAACTTGTGGCGCAGTTTGAATGATTCTATTCTATTTGCCCGACTCTTTTCAATTTTGTGTATATGCTTAACAATTTACACGACTGCTGTTTTTTCCCGCCGATATTTGAAAGATATACATCCAGGTTGGCTCGCTGCGGTGGTAGCATTTCATCCCTTCTCCATCTGGGCGGCTCTGGATATTAGAATGTATGCCTTTGCTATCCTAATATCAGCTCTCCTCCTATTATTTTTTTTCGATGGATATTTGGCTGATACCCCCAATCGTCGAGCAAAATTGTTCTACGGATTGTGTGCGATCGCAGGCATATACACAAATTATTTGTTAGGTTGTCTCCTGATCGCTCATGCTATTACTCTTTTGTGCTTCCAGCGGTGGCGTGCCTTTTATTATTACCTGGTGACAATGGCTTGGGTGGGAGTGTTCTCGATCCCAATATTATGGGTTTTATTTTTCCATTTAACTCGCCTGAAGCGCATTTTCACGGGTTATTCCAGTTCCTTGATTGAGAGTTTAACAGTTACTGTGAAAATCGTTAGAATCTACTTATTAGGTCTTAACGATCAGTTGCTCCCCGTCAAGTTAACTAAAATCATACGATATGCTTTTACTGTCGTTTTGCTACTCGTTGCTTTAATATATCGTCGTTTTATTACCTTTTACCAAACAACTTTATTTGTTATTACTTTAACTTCAGGTTTAGTTTTAGCATTACTTTTGTACAAAATGAATGCTGTAAACAATATCGAGCGATATGCTTACCCGCTGTTTCTGGTTGTACAAATATCGCTCTTTTCATTGTTATCTATTGTTAGAGGTAATCTCAAAGAAAAAATCTTAATTTTTTCCACTGTATTTTTATTATCAATTAGCCTATTGTCTATTGCAAGTACGTACAGTTTATCGGCTAAATATGGTGACTGGCAACGAGTTTCTTCCTACATAATGGCTCATGAAAAACCAGATCAAACTATTCTGGTGTTTACAGACTTAAATCTCTTGCCATTATCCTACTATTACTCTGGTATCAATAAACTCGTGCCAATCCCCAGAGCAATGGGTAAAGAAAAATTGGATTTGCACAGGATGGTTTTAAAAGATGAGCAAGAGATTTTCGCCGCTCTTTCCCAAATTCCTGGAAAACACCAACACCTCTGGGTTGTCAGTAATCTTCAACAGATTATACCAGGTTATAAGGGAAGGGAGAAATGCGAGGTATTGAATATCGATTTGAATTGTCATATTATGGCAGATTTTATCGATAAATATTACTCGATCGAACATACTGAATCCTTTTATAAATCCTACGTAATATTTATGTCTCGCCAACCACTATAGTCAGTTGAAAATTGATAAAAACCACGTTTCTAGAATAAACGTGGTTAGTCTGTTAGCATCAGTTGTGTATAGTCGATTCAGTTTTTCTCTACCACCTGTTCACCTGCTAGCCAAACGCAACCGATGCAACCAGAGACGATATCAGCCTCGGGAACCTGTTGCTTGAGTTGCTTTGGGCGATCCCCTGTTTGGCGGTTCATACTGTGAATTAGATGGCTGAAAATTAGATTTTATCTCCGATTTAGCTCCAGATATAGGCAGCAAAAATTGAGGATTTAAGCTTTTAATTAATCCCCCTATCAATAATATAATTAACACAAACGATATTGATGCTGTTGCTTCACTTGGCAATGGTTGCACATTTATTCTCATAACCCCCAACTCCTCAACAGGTTAAAATGCCTATGATTATTGAAAAAATCCCCCCATCAAATTGAATTATAGGTGAACCTTCAGAGGTAAATTATTTTAAAATATATCAATTGATTTAGAGTTCACTATTGTTAGTCTAAAAAATATGCTCTTAATTATTAAGTTAAGTTAATAAATTTTATATTTGTTAATATACGGCTGCCAGTGGGAGCAGATCGATCTAAGCGCTACCGCCATAAGCTGGAGAACCCTGAATTATTTAAGAATTCAGGGTTGTAGCGGATATGCACCAACTGAAACACAAACAACTTTTAGCTTTGAGCAGGTAAAACTTGATAAATTCTAGTCAATCCTTGGCGTCCTCGAATTGGGAAGCTGCCGATTAACTGGGCGGCAAAAAGTCCGTCGAGATATTGATAAGTGCGTTTATTAATCAAAATCCGGCAGATACTACCATTGATTGATTTGTCGAAACTTTCTAGCCTGGATGCCAAGTTAACGCAATCTCCAATTGCTGTGTATTCCATCCTGTGGACGCCGCCCAAACTACCAGCAACTACAACACCCGTGGCGATACCGACTCGCATTCTGGTGGTAGGGCGTCCTTGAGCTTGCCATCTTTTATTTAATGATTCCAAAGCAGCTGCCATTTCCAAGGCGCAACGCACAGCGGCTTTAGCATCGTCGGCGATCGCATCCTTATTATCGCGACGAATTGGCACGCCAAACACCGCCATTACTGCATCGCCGATAAATTTATCCACTACGCCGCCATTGGCTAAAACAATTTCTGACATCGCCTCCATGTACTCGTTTAGCCAATCCATCAGTTCTTCCGAGTTGAGTTTTTTAGTCAGGGCGGAAAAATCTTTCAAGTCGGTAAACAGTACTGTCGCCATTAGCTTTTGACCTTTGAGGCGACCTTGTTTAATTAAGATATCGCGATCGCGCCAGATAGCTTCGGCAATGGGGGGACTGACGTAACGCCCGAACAAGGTCATCATCACTTGTCTTTCTTGCCTTTCTGTGTATCCAAGGTAAGCAATAATTGCGATCTCAGATCCGGCTAGACTTACTAGAGGTGGAATTACGGGTATCCACCAACCGCTTAAAAACGCCACATAGCAACCAGCTACCAAACTGCCACTAGCAACAATTAAACATGCGATCGCCAACTTCAAGTTTGGTAATTTCCAACCTAAGATTGCACCCACACAAGACCAGAAAAAAATCCAGCCATACTCCCAGGATTCTGACCAAGTTCTGAGTAAGCGACGCCCATCGATGGCTGCACTGAGAATTTGGCTGGTGATATTTGCCTGAATTTCTATTCCTGGAGTCAGCTTCAATTCATTGGTAAAATTGCTGCTAAAAGGCGTGTAAAAGAAGTCGCTTAAACTGACGCCGGTAGTGCCGATTAACACAATACGATCTCTGACCCAATCTTTTGGCATCCGATTTTCCAGCACGTCGGTGAGGGAAATCCGGCGGAAACTCCCTTCAGGGTAGCGATAATTTAACAATATTTGGTACCCGCCAGCATCGGCGCGGATATAACTGCCATCATTTGGTTCAAATGGCATAAAAACCGCCTGCCCTAATTTGAGATAATTGTTCTCTGCCGACTGGGGGGTAATAGCTTCAGATGCTAGGTAAATCTGCGCCAGCTTGAAGGCAAAACTGGGTATATTTTCCCCTGAATGGCTGGAGAGAAATAGCAAACCGCGCCGGATTTTACCATCTGCATCTACAACTATATCGTTGGCTGCAACTTGCCCTTTTTGGCTCAAAATAGGTGGTGCAGGAACGGTTGCTTCCAAGCGATTCGCCACCACTTTTTTCACGCCAATCAAATTCGGCGTTGATTTATATACCTGAGCCAGTTTCTCAGAACCCGGTTCTACTGGCAAGTCTCGATATAGATCTAAACCGATCGCTCTCGGTCGATTAGCTCTAATTTTTAGCAGTAATTCCGCCAATGTTTGATCTGAAATAGGCCACTTACCCACTTGCTTGAGGTCAGATTCATTAATGGTAACGATTGCAATCCGAGGGTCTAGTGATTCTGGGGGACGCCAGCGATAAAATCGATCCAGCATTGCCCAACCTGGAGCTTGAAATAACCCTGCCAAGCGCAAGATAACAACCGCTCCTGCAACCGTAGGAGCAGCAACTAATACCACGCGCCAATTCCAAACATTCTGTTTCAGTTGAGGGAACATCATATATTTTGCACTCAGTTTCAGCGCAAGTCATCCAATTTGAGATTTGAGATTTGAGATTTTAGATTGACTAGCCCTGGGCGCGATCGCTCCACAGATAACCCTGGGGGAAGCTTGTGTTTTAGACTTTGCCTCGCTCTCAGAGCTTAAACTATTGGCTATGTCCCAAAAAATATCAAAACCTAAAATCAGCAACCCTGAAATCTAAAATTGCTTCGTTCGTTAAAATTTTTGGTGGTTTTTGCCAATTACCTGACAGATGAGATAGATTAAACAAAATCCACTAGGACAAAGCAATCGTTGTGTTTAACAATGTTTTATGATCCGATAATTTTAATGACAAAGCTGTGATAAAGATTAATAAATAACAGATAAAATTTCACACTATTTTGTTGATTTCGATCCCTTGTTCCTCGTACCCAAATCAACTTACTCCCCGATCTAGATCCTCTAACTTAGATAGCAAAATCAACTCGATCTCCGATCCCAATCTCTTGATTTAGATACTAAAATCAACTTGCTCCTAGATCGAGATCACAATCGATCGGGAAAGCCTGACAGTGGATTGCAGCCCTATGAGTTACACCCACAGCGGTGTGCGGGCATCCTTGCCTTGCGCGATCGCGCTTTCCCTCACAAGAAAAGCAATCCGCTGTAAGCGGAAGTTGCCCCCCGCAGGGTGGCAACTTCCGTCTAAAACCATTACAGTGCCAGACTTTCGGTAATTGTGGTAAGTCTCTTACATGACTACAACGGATGAAACCATTATATGGCGTGGATTTGAGCCGATCTTAAGTTGAAACTCATTGTATAGCGGGAAAGCACGCGCATGAGGTATCACAGCAGTGTGCGGGCACCCTTAAGGGTGCCCGCTTGACAAACGAAGCCTTAAGGCTGTACCTCAC
>DNGG01000515.1:1291-5825 GCA_003486675.1 Cyanobacteria bacterium UBA11372 | reverse complement strand
TCTGTTTCGGGACGATGCAACCCCGTTGATGGCGTTACGGTCTGACTTCCCCCGCGCGTCCACTCTTTAAATTTCAGTTCCAAGTTGTTAAAGGCAGTCATCCGTTCTACTCTCTTTTTATTACAGTTTTGGCGTTGTGAGGCTGTTACTTATTGCGTTTAGAGCGAACTAATAATCTTGATTTGATTATTCTATCTGCTTATAATTATAGCTTTTGCTGCTGATTTTTGGATAAATTTTTCTGGCTTTTTTAATAATTTTTTGGAGTTTTTTGTGAAGAAACGATGAAGATAGTATGGTTTAATCGATTGATTATTTAATAACTAATTAATTTCCCAACGGCGATCACCCTTTAAACACAATAGCCGGATCGACCCGCGTCACTTTTTGGATGGCAAAACCGGCACTAGCGACACACATGGCGACGGTAATACCGAAGACAGCGATCGCAGACCCAGGAGTAATTAAGATTAAAATTCCTTGCGTCGCGGCTGTCCAAGTTGCCACTCCCCAACACAGCGCCATTCCTGGTAAATATCCCAACACCGCCATCCACAAAGCTTGCTCGACAATTACGCCGTAGATGACTAAATCTGACGATCCCATTGCCTTCAAAGTTCCATATTCCTTCAAGCGATCCGACACCGAGGAATAAAGAATTTGACTGACAATCACCGCCCCAACAACGACACCGACAACGGCTCCAATACCGAGGACAAAACCAATTCCAGACCGCCTCGCCCAATAATCTTGAGTCAGCTTGGACATTTCAGCCTTAGTATAAGCACGGGTATTGGGCAATGCTTCTTCTAGTTTTTGCTGGAGAGATTCTATGCTTGCACCCGGTTTAGCTTTTACCAGGATAAAAGAAAGTGGCTCGATAGTTTGACCCGGTCTTACCCGACCCGACAAAATCGCAAAAGGGTCGTTAGAAGATAAAGCTTGAGGTTCGGGAGGAAAATTGCCATCTGTTAAAGCACAATCCACATTTTGGTCGGCGAGGTCGCAGGGAATTTTTGCAGTTATGCGGGAATTTACGTAAGTGTAAGCTGTCTCCAAAGAAGCAAACATTAAATCGCCCAACACAAGAGATTTAGTTCCTCGCGTTATCCCGACGATATGCGCTGGAAGCGAACCAACAACCCCGACATCGCCCCTTCGTTCCGCGTGCAAAGCAGACAAGCTATTCTCGTCTACCATCACCGTGTAAGGAATTTTTAAAGTGCTTATAGTTCCTTGGGTGATATTCCAAGGTTGAAATAATTGTCCATCTGGCTCAAAACCAACTAGCGTCACCGAACTTAATTGATTTTGAGAATTCCGCCACGCCGCACCCCGAATCATTAACCCTTCAGCTTGTTCCACACCTTCCACATTTTGAGCAGCAGCAACGAGGTCGTAGGACATCGGTACTGTCAGACCCAGGTGTACCATGTTTCTGGAAGACACCCAAATATCTGCCTTGGAATTGTCGATTAGTTGAGAAGTGGAACGAGTGAACCCAGCTTGAATGCCGGTTTGAATCGTCACCAGGCTAACCGCAAACATAATCCCAGCTTGCGCTACCAGGAAGCGAGGAATGTCTTCTAGCAGGTTTTTACGAGCAAGTGACGGCATAAGGTTAAAGGGGTGATGGGTGATGGGGGTTATTTCCTAGTTTCCTTCTGACGGATAGTACGATCCTGTTTCAGGGGTTGGATCTTATGAGTATTGCCTCCTAATCTTTAATATGTCTGGCAACCGATGACTTATGCAGTTCGACCTCCTGTAGTATTGATCTGGGCGATCGCAAATATACCCGTTTGAACCAAGCTGTTGCGTGCGCCCTGTGCAACTTTGAGTTCTGACCTAAGTCTTCCCGACAACTACAAGCGAATGCACATCGATTCCCTAAACGTTATCGATAAATTTTTTCAACGGCTGCACTATTGTTAAGGTACGAGGTGACGCGCCGTCCTAGCTTCGCCCTGTTGACTCATCCAGTTGGGTGAGGGGTCATGGGATCTTGACAAAATTGACGCCACTTACATGGATGGGATGGGCAGGATGCTCATTCCACAAGCTTGCTATTGTTAGTAAGAGCCTTCTGATTTGCAAGTGCAGGTAAACTATGCCCTCGCCGTTTCCGGGAATGAACCCTTATCTGGAACACCCCGAATTGTGGGCGGAAGTTCACCATTGGATGATTACGTTAATTGCAGAGTCGCTAGTTCCCAAAGTGCGTCCCAAGTATCGTGTGGCGGTCGAGAAGCGAATTTATCAAACAGTGGATGAGAAGTCTTTATTAATTGGCATTCCACATGTGAGTGTAGCGCAAAGCCTCACCTCTTCGACACCTACAGAAACTGCCGTTGCAGTTGTTCCTCCACCGACTAAACCTACCACAGTTATAGTCCCGATGCCAGAAGAAGTGCGAGAAAGCTATCTGGAAGTGCGGGAAGTTGCTACGGGGGAAGTAGTGACAACTATCGAACTCCTTTCGCCTAAAAATAAGCGTAAAGGAGAGGGCAGAAAAGCTTACCTTACCAAGCGCCTACAAGTGTTAGGCATTTTCACCCATCTAGTAGAAATTGACTTGTTACGGGTGGGGAAACCGATGCCAATTATTAGCCCTAAAATTGAGAGTCGCTATCGCATTTTGGTGAGTCGCTGCGAGCGTCGTTTCCAAGCAGAATTGTATGCCTTTAACTTAACAGACTCGAACCCGACTTTTCCGCTGCCGTTATGTGAGGGAGATCCTGAGCCAATCGTCGATTTGCAAAGTATTTTAGATGGGGTTTATGACCGCGCCGGGTTCGATCTAGCAATTGATTATAATCTTGATGGCGTTCCACCTTTAACTGATTCAGAAGCAACTTGGGTAGATACTTTGTTGCGAGAACAAGGATTGAGGAATCAGTAGGGGGTTTTAAGTTTCCTTCGATTCTTCCTGACTTTCACCAAGTATTTGTTGTGCAGCATGTCGAATGTGAAGAATGCGAATAGTGGACACATCCTTAGCCTCTACAATTGTAAAGAGAATACGGTAGGCGCTTGTCAATGCCTGTTTTATGCAGCGGGATAAACTCTTCCTTTCCATGCGCCGCCTTTACCTTGCCAGTGACGCAAGGCGGAGTCTATTGTCATCAGGGTATAGAGGAATGCGATCGCAGGCAATGCAAACGCCAGCCACCGCGAACAGCGATACAATTTGATCGTGGGTAAGTAAGCTATACCCATGAGTAACCAAGTGGTAAATCCTGCGATCGCAACTAACCAATTCCCCGTTAATCCTCCCCAAATTCCCCCCACAGGTGGAACAATATAAACTAGGGTCATTGCAATCAGCGTTCCCAATAACAGCCAAGGGGAATAATTTAATTGAGTAAAAGCTGTTCGCGCCACCATATCCCAAATTGTCTTTAAAGAATCATAAGCACGCTTGCTGCGGGTACGCTGGCTAAGTCCTAACCAAATGCCATTTTTACTGGTCGATTTTACCGCTTGACCTAAAGTGCAATCGTCAATTAAAGCATCGCACAATGTTGCAATCCCGCCTATTCTAGTTAACGCTTCGCGGCGAATTAAAATACAACCTCCAGCAGCAGCGCCGGTAGAGTTTTTGGGATCGTTTACCCAGCGGAAAGGATAGAGTTTTTGAAAGAAGAAGACGAAGGCGGGAATTAACAGTTTTTCCCAAAAGCTTTGACACCGTAGCAGCACCATTAAGGAAACTAAATCTAAATCGTCTTGCTGTGCTTTGGCAACTAACCGACTGAGATTATTAACATCGTGTTCGATATCCGCATCTGTGAGTAAAAAATAATCGGGGAGGGGTGTTAGATTTTCTGCCTTTTCAATCCCTTGCGCCATTGCCCATAGTTTACCTGTCCAACCGGATGGTAAAGGTGCGGCGGGGATAACTTGTAACCTGTCACGTTTTAAGAGCGCTTCCGCCATTCCTTGAGCAAACTCTGCCGTACCATCGGTGCTGTGGTCGTCTACCAAGATGATGGTGAACTCGCCGGGGTAGGATTGTTGCAGGAGACTTCGCAGCGTCATAGGAAGCATCTCTGCCTCGTTACGCGCCGGAATCACCGCACACACCGATGGATACTCGTCCCCCTTGAATTGGGGTGACTCCCTTTGTCCATTTTCCAGTCTTTGATCGCAACGCCAAAACTGTCCCCGCAAACAAAGCAATCCGATCCATATTCCCAAGGATAGCGATGTCAAACCTAATCCAATTGCACCAATCATTTTATAACTCAATCCACGCTCGGAAAAACATTCTACATTGAGCGCAGCCTGGTTTTACACCAAACTTGGTAATTGGTAATTGGTAATTGCTAATTGGTAATTGCTAATTGCTAATTGCTAATTGCTAATTGCTAATTGCCTTTAGACTCAGAAATTAGAGTGCTGCCGTAATTTTGTTTCATGCTATGAGGGAACAAATCTATTGTCTATTTTGATTCGTGTAAGGGCAGGGTTGACAAATAATATGATGTCCGCTAGCAACAGTAGTGTATAATTTTTGATGCTGTAGGGGCGG
>DNGG01000515.1:0-1064 GCA_003486675.1 Cyanobacteria bacterium UBA11372 | reverse complement strand
TTTTACCAGCCATGCTGGAAAATTACGAGAAATTTTTTAAACCCGCCCCTGCTTACGCTACTGACTCGCCTTGGTTGGATAAATAAAATTATAAAGTGCCTTGTTAGCAAACTAACAAGACACTAGGGGATTTATTCTGACGTACTAAAACAGTATTGAAATGGGCGAAAATTCCGCATTTAGCAAGAATTTTCAATTTAACAAGTTGGCGGATAACCGCTGGAAAAAAAAAGAGAAATTGCCGATTGCTACGATTTAGCAGATTAATAGGCTCTGCGATTCATTTGATTCCAAATCCAGATAGCAATCATAGCACCAATGACGGCTACTATAATTCCAGGAATGCTGAAAGTAGTACTCGCCAGCGCCAATCTTCCTGTAGTTAAGAGTGTGGCTAAAGTTCCACCCACAAAAGCGCCAACAATACCCAGTAACATGGTGGAAAGAATGCCGCCACCTTGAGTTCCAGGATAGATGGCTTTAGCGATCGCACCAGCCAGCAGACCTAATACAATCCATGCCAGAATGTTCATTGTTTTGACTCGTTGTACTCTGTTTCCTAACACTTAAACAATAGCAAGCCGAGCCAGAAACCAGCATCTTCCAAACGAGATAAGCAACAAGTAAGAAACCCGGTTTCTTAAACAATACCTGCGTCAAAAAGCCGATACCCTGAAGGGTATCGCTATTGCATTCAAAGGCTGCCTTCGCAGCCTGTAAGAATTTTAGCCTGCGTAGGCAGGCTTTGTTTGTGTAGCCACATGCTTTAGCGTGTGGGCATTTCAGAAAATTGGCGAAGGTATGATTAAAGAAACCGGGTTTCTCATGGCAAAATTTAGCTTACCAAGAAACTCTGCTGCCCACTTTATGCCAAATCCAGATTGCCAACAATGCTCCTATGACGGCAACAAAAAGTCCGGGAAGGCTAAAAGCAGTAGCTGTAAGAGATAACTTTCCTGTTTGCAAGAGCGTCATTAAGGTTCCACCGAGAAAAGCTCCTACAATGCCTAGCAGGATTGTGGAAAGAATTCCACCGCCTTGGTATCCGGGATAAATCGCTTTAG
>DNGG01000169.1 GCA_003486675.1 Cyanobacteria bacterium UBA11372 | reverse complement strand
TGGGGGCGAGAAGATGTCGCCTTAGTCTGGGAACGCTGGCACGATACTCGCAAATCCCGCATCTGGCGACTTTTTCCCAACTCCCCCGCCACACCCCCAAAATTGCTAGTAGATCGCAGTTATGAAGACAACTATAGCGATCCGGGGTCGCCAATTATGGCGTTCAGTCAATACAGACGCACCGTGTTGCGCTTCACCCCCGATGGTAAAGCCATCTATCTGGGCGGGCGGGGCGCATCCCCAGAAGGCGTTTATCCCTTTCTCGATTCTATGGATGTGGAGACGGGACAAACTCAACGTCTGTGGCAGTGTCAAGACCCTTATTATGAACCAGTCTTAGACTTACTCGACGACGAAAACGTGATGCTGACTTCTCGTCAATCCCAAACTGAACCGCCTAATTTCTTCCTGCGAAACCGCAAAGATAACCAAACCGTCCAACTTACTTTTTACCCCGATCCGGCACCCCAATTTGCAGACGTTCATAAACAAGTCGTACAGTACCAACGCGCCGATGGCGTGGACTTATCCGCCAGACTTTACCTACCTGCGGGATACGACCCCGCCCGCGACGGTGCTTTGCCAACGGTATTTTGGGTGTATCCAGAAGAATTCAAAAATCGGGAACTCGCAGGGCAGGTGACAAAAGCAGAAAATACCTTCAGTCGTCCCCATCGCACTTCGGTTTTGTTCCTCCTAACTCAGGGATATGCCGTTTTAGACAATCCCAGCTTGCCGATTATTGGCGAAGGCGATGCCGAACCCAACGATACTTATGTAGAACAATTAATCGCCGGGGCGCAAGCAGCAGTAGATTATGTAGTAAGGCGCGGCATTGCCGACCAGAATCGTATATGTATTGGCGGACACTCTTACGGAGCGTTTACCACCGTAAATTTACTAGCACATACCGACTTGTTTCGCGCCGGAATTGCTAAGAGTGGGGCTTACAACCGCAGCCTGACGCCGTTTGGCTTTCAGGGAGAACAGCGCAATTTTTGGGAAGCCAGCGAAACTTATATTCGCATGTCTCCCTTTACACATGCGGAGAAAGTGAAAGCGCCCCTGTTGTTGATACATGGAGAGAATGACAGCAATCCCGGCACATATCCATTGCAAACAGAACGACTTTATGAGGCGTTGAAAGGACTGGGGGCAGTTGTGCGATGGGTAGTATTGCCGTTAGAAGACCACGGGTATCGTTCGCGGGAAGGGGTGGGACAGGTATTGTGGGAGATGGTGAACTGGTGCGAGCGCTATCTTACTCCTAGCTAATTGCTAATGGCTAATTGCTAATTGTTAATTGCTCATGGGAATATTTTCGCAATCTACTATTAGCCATTAGCTATTAGAATCTCGTTCCCAGGCGTAAGCCCGGAGAACGAGTTAGGTAACCCTAATTAGTGGTGGGAGGATGTTACTCTGGAAGCAGAACGGTATCTATAACGTGAATTACGCCGTTATCTACTTCCAGATCGGCAGTAATAACTGTGGCATCATTCACCTTCACACTTCCGTTCGAGGCATCAATTTTCAGATTAGAACCTTCAACAGTTAGCGCCGAATCAAGGTTGACAACATCAGCCGCCATCACTTTACCAGAGACAACGTGATAGGTCAAAATCTTTGTCAGTTGCGGTATATCGTTTAACAACGATTCAACAGTACCTGCTGGCAAATTGCCAAATGCCTCATCTGTTGGCGCAAAAACGGTAAACGGACCTGGACTTTTGAGCGTGTCTACCAAACCAGCTGCTTGAACAGCAGCTACCAGAGTCGTGAAAGAACCAGCACTAACGGCAGTATCTACAATGTCAGCCATTTTTTCCACCTTATGTCTAGTTTTTGACTCTGAACTGTTTTGAGCCAAAATAATTATAAACACATTTTTGGTCAAAAACCAAATTAGATCTTGTCCGGTTGTATAGGCAATTACAAAAAACGGTTGATTTTAGCTATGGTGCTTGTTTGAGGCAAATAAATATTTTTTCAATAAGAAGTAGCTTTTAAATCTATCAAAATATCTAATACTTTTTCAACGGAAGATGGTATTATATCATCTTCCGTTGCATCGGATCGCGCTACTTTTCTCCGTCTCGCTTTCACGATTGCGCCGCCACCAAGGCAGGCATTAATACAGTATCAATCGCGTGGATAACGCCATTATCTGCTAAGATATCTTGTTCCAGCACCTTGGCATCATTCACCCGCACCCCATCGGAATTATCGATCGCCAAAACTGAACCTTCAAACGTCGGCGCTTCATCGATTTGAATCAGGTCATCCGACCGCACATCCCCTGAAACAACATGATAAGTCAATACTCGCTTCAGCTTGGGAAGATTATCCAACAAATCGGTGATTTCGTGGGCGGGTATTTTGGCAAACGCTTCATCAGTCGGTGCAAATAAGGTGTAAGAACCAGGACTTTTGAGAATATCTAACAAACCCGCCGCTTCCAACACCGTCATCAAGGTTTTAAAACATCCAGCATTGCTAGCAGTCTCTACAATATCAGCCATGAGTTTTCCTAAATTTTTATAGCGTCTTGTTCATGAATACAAGCGGGAAAACCCTCCGCGCATCCCCCTAAAGTTATCTGCTATAGCGAATTCCGCGCTGATGCAACTGCTGGATGAAAAATTCTTCTAAAGATGGACGCGCCAGATTTAAAGCGATAATTTTAGCATCTATCTGAGGGAGGAGATTGAGAAAATCTTGTGGTTCTCCCTGTAAAATGCCCTGCCAATAGTTATTTTCAATTTCTAAATCTTGTATCCATTTTTTGAGAATATCTATATTGCCGCCCTTGCCTTTAACGTGGTAGGTGTTGCTAGTACCCAGGAGTTGATCTAAAGAACCGATGCAAATTAGTTCGCCTTGGGCGAGGATGGCGATGCGATCGCATATCTTCTCCACATCAGATAGAATGTGGCTGTTAAAAAAGATCGTCTTCTCCTGAGCTTTCAGCGAAAGTATAATTTCCCGAATCTGATATCTCCCCATCGGGTCCAAACCCGACATCGGTTCATCCAGAAATACCACATCCGGGTCATTAATTAACGCCTGCGCCATCCCAATCCGCTGTACCATCCCTTTAGAATACTGTCGCAGTTGCTTCTTTTTCGCCGCTGATTGAGCAAGTCCCACCAAATCCAACAACTGAGGAATCCGCTGACGCTGCACCGATGGGGGAATTTGAAACAATCCAGCCGTAAACTGCAACAACTCCCACCCCGTCAAAAAATCATAATAATAGGCATTTTCCGGTAAATATCCTACCCGCTGTTTAACCTTGCGATCGCCCAACGCTTCCCCCAACAACATCCCCCGCCCCGCCGTCGGACGCACAATACCCAGCAAAGTCTTCAACAGAGTAGTTTTTCCCGCACCATTTGGTCCCAACAAACCAAACGTTTCACCGCGATACACACTCAGAGTACATTGCTTCAAAGATTCGACTTTTTGATTCAGCCAAAACCCAGTACGATAAGTTTTACCCAACTCATAAGTTTGCACAACAGGTTGACCTTCCCCCGTTATAGCTACACCTTGTGAAGCTGCGGCAGAACTCATAGAACCTCACCCAAAGGATACTTACCATTTTGGCATAAATCCACCAAAACTCTCTGTCTACCTCTTCCTCTGCGTCCTCTGCATCCTCTGTGGTTCATTCTTCTTCTTGGCGTACTTGGCGTCTTGGCGGTTCATTTTAAAATTCAGCCATTAGCAATAGCCAATAACACTTTCTCAACCGAAGCATTAGGTTCTAAAAACGAAAACAAATGCTTATAAACCAATCTCCCATCTTTATCTAACAAAAACTGACCAGGCAAAGGCGCACCCAAAGCCTGACCCACCTCATAATCGCGAAAACTTTTACAACTAGGGTCGCTCAACAAAGGCATTTTCAGCCCCAAATCTTGGACGACTTTTTCACTTTGCCGTTTATCCGTACTGGTAATCATTAACACTTCTACCCCCCGACTGGTAAACTCCTCGTACTTGCGATTCAGATCGATAATGTGGGGGTAGCACAAAGGGCAATATTGTTTTTCTGTAAAGATGCGAGTAAAAGCCAGCACAACGGGTTGCCGACCTCGATAATTTGATAATTTAACCGACCGTCCGCCAGTAATATCCGGCAATTCAAAATCCGGCGTTCTTTGCCCCAACTTCAGACTATTCGTAGCTGGAATCGGCAAAAAATTGCGAAAGAAACGCTCATTTATTAAACCGCTAAAATCTGTGGAAGTCAGCATAATAGGTAATGGGTAATGGGTAATGGGTAATAGGTAATAGGTAATTTTAGATTTTAGATTGGGTATTGAAGCCAAATCTGCAATCATTTTAGATTTTAGATTTCAGATTTTAGATTTGGTATTGAAGCCAAATCTACAATCTGCAATCTAAAATCTGCAATCAATTAAATCTGCAATTACCAATTACCAATTAGCAATTACCTGTATTTATACAGCAGAGAAGTAAACTTTAGACTTGACTGGATCGGGAGTCATAGTCTTGTCACCGGGTTGCCAACCTGCGGGACAAACTTCATCGGGGTGAGATTGAACGTATTGAATTGCCTTCAGAGTCCGCAGGGTTTCATCAACGCTGCGACCAAAGGACAAGTTATTGATCGTAGCATGTTGAATAATTCCTTCTTTGTCGATCAGGAACAGACCGCGCAAAGACACGCCTGCATCGGGGTCGAGGACGTTGTAAGCGGCGCTGATTTCTTTTTTGATATCGGAAACCAGGGGATAAACTACATCGCCCACACCGCCTTCTTTACGATCGGTTTGAATCCAGGCGAGGTGAGAAAATTCGCTGTCAACGGAAACGCCCAGGACTTCGGTGTTGATCGACTTGAATTCTTCGTAGCGATCGCTAAATGCTGTAATCTCGGTCGGGCAAACAAAGGTAAAATCCAGCGGATAGAAGAACAGCACTACGTACTTGCCGCGATAGTCAGACAGTTTAATCGTCTTGAATTCTTGATCGAGTACAGCGGTTGCAGTAAAGTCAGGTGCGGGTTGACCCACTCGCAGGCATCCTTCCGAACTGTAACTTAGGGGCATGAATTAATTCTCCTTGATGATTTTCCATCGACTCGTGCGCTGCTTCCAGGTAAGGTAGTAAGGGCAGGTTTTCTGGCGGATTTCTGCGCTGCAAGCTTCTCCTGACCAAACTTACCCTCGGGCGCCAAGACCGATTATTTACGATCTGTTACGACTATATCATACTCATAACGATTTTGAGTAATTCCTAAACTCTGGGATACCAGCACAAGTTAAAGATATGGATAATTTGGATACGCGGGAATGGTTACTCACAAACGGATTGGGCAGTTTTGCCAGCGGTACGGTATGCGATGCCCGTACTCG
>DNGG01000484.1:1833-5704 GCA_003486675.1 Cyanobacteria bacterium UBA11372 | reverse complement strand
GATTGTGGTAATGCATACCACTCGCCGGGATTGGCTCGCGAGGGAACGAGGTAGTCGCGCGCGCCTTCGGGTGTAGATTTGGTGAGGACGGGAGTTTCGACTTCGATAAAGCCTTTTTCGTCTTCGAGGAAGCGGCGCATCGCTTTGACAACTTGGTGGCGGAGTTGGAGGTTGGAGTTCATGCGATCGCGTCGCAAATCCAAATACCGATATTTCAGCCGCAAGTCTTCCCGTACTGTTTCTGTTTCCGCCGTCGATACTTGGAAAGGCAATTGCTTGCGAACTGTATTCAGCAGTTCGATTTGATCTGCGTATATTTCGATCTCGCCCGTGGCTAACTTTGGATTGAGGGATTCTTCTGGACGTTGGGTAACGCGCCCGGTAATTTGTACCACATATTCATTACGCAGACTTTCGGCTTTGGCGTAGGAGTCGGGGGTGCGTTGGGGATCGCTGACAATTTGGACAATACCTTCGCGATCGCGCAGATCCAAGAAAATCACGCCCCCATGATCGCGGCGACGATCCACCCATCCGCAAAGGGTAACTGTTTTTCCAATATCTTCGCTTCGGACTGTGCCGCAATAATGGGTTCGCATAACTAATCTATTTGGGTAATCGGTAGTGGGTAGTTGGTAGTGGGATGGACTCTCTACTTTTAGAGTCGGATCTAGGATTCTAAAGCAAAACCTTTTGATTATCTAACATTATCGGTATTATTTTAATAACCAAAAAGGGCGCGGCGTACCGCAACCCTGTAAATTTGGGCAGGTGGGCAGGTGTGCAGAGGTGCAAGAGGAGAATTGGCATATATAATCTTTCTTGCTTATCTGCCGGGGCGGGTTGAACTAAATTGTCTGTTTTTGTCGCAGATGATGGGTAAAACCCGCCCCTACAGGAAAAACAAACAATTTAACTTAACCCGCCCCGGTGAGTGAGTAGGTACTCATTAAAACACATAGCGATCGCCCGGTGTCCCGCTAGAGGTAGGTTTCAAAGCAGAGCCAACCATGATAATGTCAGAAAGGTGGCAAGCTCGCAGGATAATTATGCCGTTTCCCAGGTCTAGTGGCATTTTGTTACACCCTACCTCTTTTCCCGGTCAGTACGGGATTGGAGACTTAGGCGCAGAAGCTTATCGGTTTGTAGATTTTTTAGCAGCAAGTTCCCAGCAATTCTGGCAGGTTTTGCCTTTAGGGCCGACGGGATACGGAAATTCTCCCTACATGTGCTATTCTGCCGTAGCGGGAAACCCGCTCCTGATTAGTCCGCAACGACTGTATAACGATGGATTGCTGAGCGATGAGGATTTTGCCACCTTACCAGCATTTCCAGATGAGACGGTAGATTACGATCTGGTAATTCAAACCAAAATGCCCTTGCTAGAGAAAGCTTGGGAAAGGTTTCAAACTAAGGCATCGAAGGAACTGCAATGGGAATTTCAGGAGTTTTGCGATCGCAAAGCTTACTGGTTAAATGATTATGCCTTATTCATGTCGCTCAAAGATGCCTTTGAAGGCGACAGCTGGCACAATTGGAAACCTGCGATTTCTAAGCGCAAACCAGAAGCAATCGAAAAATGGGAACGCCGCCTCGCCTATGAAATTTATTACCAAAAATTCCTGCAATTCGAGTTTTTCCGCCAGTGGACAGAACTGAAAAAATACGCCAACTCGAAGGGCATCCAAATTATCGGCGATATTCCCATCTACGTTTCCCACGATAGCGCCGATGTGTGGGCAAATCCGGAAATCTTTTGCTTAGACGAACAAACTGGCGTCCCGGCACTGATGGCGGGCGTCCCTCCCGACTATTTCAGCGAAACGGGACAACTATGGGGAAACCCGGTTTATAACTGGGAGTATTTACAAAAGACAGAGTTTAAATGGTGGATACATCGCTTCGAGGCGTTGCTAGATTATGTGGATGTAATTCGCATCGACCACTTCCGAGGATTTGAAGCATATTGGGCAGTTCCCCAAGGCGAACAAACTGCTATGAATGGCACCTGGATGCAAGCACCGGGAGAGGAACTTTTTAAACAACTAAGACACCAATTAGGAAAATTACCCATCCTCGCCGAAGATTTGGGCGTCATTACTCGAGAAGTAGAGGCGCTGCGAGATCAATTTGAATTTCCGGGCATGAAAATTATCCACTTTGCCTTTGGTTCAGATCCAGGAAATAGCTATTTACCTTTCAATTATCCCAACAACTGCGTCGTCTATACTGGCACTCACGACAACGATACAACCGTAGGTTGGTTCGAGAAATTATCAGAGCATGAAAAAGATTACCTGTTGCGCTATTTAGGTCGAATTGGTGAGGCAGGAATTCATTGGGATTTAGTGCGTCTCGCACTTAGTTCGGTAGCAAATCAAGCACTGATTCCGCTGCAAGATCTTTTAGGATTGGGTAGCGAAGCGCGCATGAACCGCCCCGGCGTCGGCGAAGGTAACTGGGGGTGGCGCTATCTACCCAATGCTTTAACTTCAGAAATAACCTACCGCCTACGGCGCATGACCGAAATATACAACCGCGCACCGAAATAATTTCAGATTGCAGATTTTAGATTTTAGATTTTAGCGACGCGCCGCTTTTAATCTAAAATCTAACTGGTAATGGGTAATCGGTAATAGGTAATTGTCAAGAGAAGGGGCGGGTTTTACCAATCAATCTGTAAAACGACTAAATATATAGTTAAAGTACCCCCTACTGCCTGCTAATTTAATTACCAATTACCAATTACCAATTACCAATTACCAATTACCAAAATTACCTTATGTTTTTTCCCAGATCGAGCGGTGTTTTGCTGCATCCCACCTGTATTCCCAGTCGATTCGGTATTGGCGATATAGGTTATGAAGCGTATCGATTTATTGATTTTTTAGCAGAAAGCAATCAGCAATATTGGCAGATTTTACCATTATCGCCCTGCGATGAAAACCCTTATGTATCTTACGGGGCAATGGCGGGAAATCCGCTGCTAATTAGCCCGGAAAAGTTGCGGGATGAAGGATTGTTATTTGATAGCGATTTTTGGCATTTACCAGAATTTAACTCAGAAAAGGTAGAGTTTGAAAAAGTCAAGCAAACTAAAATGCCTTTGTTGGAAAAAGCTTGCGAGCATTTTAAAGTGAATGCGTCTCAAGCACAACAAAAGGAATTTCGGGAGTTTGGCGATCGCGCGCGCCACTGGTTAGACGATTATGCGTTATTTATGGCATTTCGCGATACTTTTGGCGGTGCTTGGTATGAATGGAAGCCAGAAATTGCCAAACGCGATCGCCAAGCTCTAGAATTATGGCGGCGGCGACTGGCACCGGAAATATTCTTGCACAAATACTTGCAATTTGAGTTTGACCGTCAGTGGTCGAATTTAAAAAATTATGCCAACGAAAAGCGGATTAAAATTATCGGCGATATTCCGATTTATGTTTCCCACAATAGCGCCGATGTCTGGGCAAATCGGGAGATATTTTGTTTAGATGAAGCAACCAACCAACCCACCCTAGTTGCCGGTACGCCCCCCGATGATTTTAGTTCATCAGGTCAACTGTGGGGCAATCCAGTTTATAAATGGGAAAAATTGCAGCAGCAAAACTTTCGCTGGTGGATGCAGCGCTTCGAGAAGCTATTAGATTATGTGGATGTCATCAGGCTCGACCACTTCCGCGCATTTCAAGCTTACTGGGTAATCCAACCAGAAGAAACATCTGCGATTAATGGCAAGTGGGTAGAAGCGCCGGGAGAAGCTTTGTTTAAGCAGGTGCAAGAACAACTGGGCGAACTACCGATTATTGTGGAAGATTTAGGCACAATAACCAAAGAAGTGTTGGAATTGCGCCAAGTCTTTCACTTCCCCGGCATG
>DNGG01000484.1:0-1603 GCA_003486675.1 Cyanobacteria bacterium UBA11372 | reverse complement strand
AAAGTATTGCAATTCGCGTTTAATGGCGAGCCGGATCATCCTTATTTGCCATTGAACTATCCCCGCCACTGCCTAGTTTATACCGGCACTCACGACAACGATACAACCCGCGGTTGGTTCGAGAAATCATCCGAGCGAGAAAAATCTAGTATCCTGGCATATTTAGGTCGTACCAGCACCGACGAAATTCACTGGGAACTGATTCGTTTGGCACTCAGTTCAGTAGCAGATCAAGCAATTATCCCGCTGCAAGATCTGCTGGGATTGGGAAGCGAAGCGAGGATGAATAATCCGAGTCAAACAGAAGGGAATTGGGTTTGGCGTTACCGAGGCGATCGCTTAACAGAAGAATTGCGCGATCGCCTCAAAACCATGACCACTACCTACGGGCGCGCCCCTATTCAACATTGACCCTAAGCAATAGACTTCTGCAAAAACTCTTGTGGGGTAGGCATCCTGCCTGCCCTTGACTTGATTTTCTGGAGAAGCCCCAGTGTAGGGGCGGGTTTGACCAGCCATCGATGCCATAATCGAAAATTGTTTTAAACCCGCCCCGCTAACGAGGAGTTGTCTTGAAGGTCAATGTTTTTGGCTGCCCCAAGTCTCCCATTGGCTTGGCTTCCTCTTGATTAAGAGCCAAAATCACTCCCCCAGCATTGCCAGATCGGACAACCAGTTCCTGCTTGGCTGTCCAACTGCGCTTCTCGCCTTTTTTGAGCAGCCCCTGATACTCGGTTTTACCATCCACTTTAATCCGCACCCAAGACTCTTCCTTCACCTCGATGTCCACTCGCACTGGCTCGCCCGGTTTAGGGACGGCGGCTGTTGGGGCGGTGCTAGCAACTTCAACACCCTGCGACTTGGGCCGATCTGCCTTGGGCGATGTCCGGGGTGCAGGAGATTTGGCGGCGGACAATCTTCCCCCTGCCACATTGCTCACTGGTGCTGGGGAACGCTCGATCAAGCTAGACAAGCCCGTCACGGCGCAGATAACCAAAAATATATAAAACAAGTAAAGGTGAAGTGGCTTTAACTGAGGGGTAGACCAATTGCGCCAGGAACGCTTGTTTTGGAAACCTACTGCCGTAGGGAAGACGCTGGCAAATTCCGCCCCGTTCAAGCCCAGGGCATCGGCATATCGCTGAATAAAACCTTTAATGTATACAGGTTCGGGTAGGGGTTCCAACCTGCCTTCTTCAATGGCATTGAGCAAACGCGCCTGAACCTTGGTCTTAGCGGCAACTTCTTCCAAAGACAGCGCCTGTTCCTCGCGCAGATGGCGCAGGTAACTCCCCATCTCAGCTAGTTTCTCGGCTCGCTGTTGCTCAAGATAGGAAAGTATGTGCTCTTGTTGCTCCTGCTTCATAGACTGTGTTCCTTGACCTGTACTGCCACATCTACATGAGTGTAGGGAGATTTAACCAAATTATCTGCTATCTAACAATACGTCGATCAACTCGGTACTACCGGGATCGCAAAAAATTTAACTCAAATTCTTTCAGGGGACGATATCGACCGGGAGGGAGGGCGCGATCGCCAGGGGGTTGTAGTTGAATCGAGCCAATTGCGACGCGGTGCAGTTGTAGGACGGGGTAGCCCAATT
>DNGG01000163.1:34030-35201 GCA_003486675.1 Cyanobacteria bacterium UBA11372 | reverse complement strand
GGCACATTACCATTGTTAAACTTGTTTGCTCCTTCACAACTAGCTCTGAAGCAGTAGATTTGACCTTTTGACATAGTGCGTCTGTTTCTCAATTTTGTTGCTAAAATTATGCGACTTACAACAGAGATGCTCGTGTCAGGGTATCTTGACATACCCAACGGTAGCAAGCGCCGCATATTCTTATAAAATTTAAAATAGCATTTCGTTCACCCTCTAAAAACTATTGAATTTCTTCAACAAGTTAGCGCCATCTATCCGGGGGAAGAAGATCGATATGCCTCCGGCACAGCTGCGCGATCGCTTACCCCCATCCAAAGCAAAATCGATCTAAAATCTAAAATCAATTAATGACTAACTTCCTAACTGACTATCTAGTCGCCAGCTTACGCCTTTCTGTCCCTTTAGCCTTTGCAGCGCTTGGGGGATTGCTATCAGAACGCTCTGGCGTGTTAAATATTGCTTTAGAAGGAATGTTACTATCCGGCGCATTTGCTAGTGCTGTCGGTGCTTTTTTTACCGGCAATAGTTGGATAGGCATTTTATTAGCAATCTTCATCGGCGGATTGGTAGGAATTCTCCACGCCTATCTTTGCGTCACCTTACGAGTCGATCAATTAGTCTCCGGATTGGCGATTAATCTTACCGCAGCGGGATTGACTTCATTCTGGGCGCGGATTTTGTTCAACAGCGGACAAGCCCAGTCTTTACCAACCATTAATATTATCGGCATTCCCGGCTTAAAAAATATCCCGATTCTGGGAGAGCTTATTTTTAACGAAGACCCTCTGGTTTACCTGTTATTTTTATTAATTCCTATTTTAACGTATATTTTATTTCGCACCAGTATCGGTTTATCCTTGCGAGCAGTAGGAGAATACCCACGCGCCGCCGATACAGCCGGAATTTCGGTTAAATTAGTGCGCTATGTAGCCGTGACTCTCAGCGGTTGTCTAGCCGGATTAGGAGGTGCTTATCTCGCCTTAGTACACGTCAAATTTTTCGTAGAAGATATGAGTGCAGGCAAAGGTTTTATCGCCCTAGCTGCCTTAATTTTTGGCAGGTGGCATCCCGTCAGCACATTTTTTGCTTGCCTGTTATTTGGGGCAACCGAAGCTTTGCAACTGCGAATTCAAGCCTTTAACTTAAACATTCCCTATCAATTTTTAGTCAT
>DNGG01000163.1:31802-33941 GCA_003486675.1 Cyanobacteria bacterium UBA11372 | reverse complement strand
GCCCTAGCTGCCTTAATTTTTGGCAGGTGGCATCCCGTCAGCACATTTTTTGCTTGCCTGTTATTTGGGGCAACCGAAGCTTTGCAACTGCGAATTCAAGCCTTTAACTTAAACATTCCCTATCAATTTTTAGTCATGTTGCCTTATCTGATTGCCCTATTCGCGTTAGTGGGATTGGTAAGTAAATCTACTCCTCCCGCATCACTAGGTATTCCCTATGTCCCAGAAAGTCGAGATCGTTGAGGTGTTATAGAAGTCATTGCCCAAGCTTGCCCTTGCCGTTGACGCTTCACCATCGCACCGGCACCGAAAGCACCAAAGGCTAATAAACCTAACGCCAAATTAGGTTCTGGGACAGACTCAAAACCAGGCGTCATCAGGAAACCACGCCCTTTACCATGAAAACTGCCACTACCCACAATCTGTCCGCTGTTGTTAATGGCTAGCAAGGATAATGATTCCCAGCCAGAATTCTTGGGTAGCAAACTGTTAGGGGCTGTCACGGTGCCGTTTTCCCATAAACCAAACGGACCAATTATTTGCCCTACATCGTTGATATCCACGACTGAGGTATACTCACCATCAGTGTTTCCCAGGTCGGTCACCTTACACCGTTGCCCTGACCCCGGGAACGCCGAGCAGTTTTCCAATAAGAAGATACCATCATCATGGGGCGGCCAATCACCAGGGGTGAACTTGACTGCGACCACCTGTCCCGCGTTGTTGATTTTTTTGGCTGTTGACGAGCGGCCTCTATAGCTGTTTAAATACAAGCCCAGGTCATTCATCGAGCCGTTTTGCCATATAAATGCTCGTGCAGGTGAACCCATGCTCATTGGATGACCACTGTAGCCAACTACCTGCCCTGCATCGTTAATCCCAAGGGCAGAATAGCCATAGCATGAGTGGCTGCGGAAGCAGTTCTCTTGGGAGCCTGGTAGTAGTTCGGTCATCGTGCCGTTTTCCCATAAGAAGCCGCGATATCTCCCCATGCGATTCTCTGAGCTGTTATATAAAATGGTGCCGACTACCTGACCCCTGTTGTTGATGCCGTTGGCTTGGCTGCTAATGTCATTGCTGCCCAGGATGCCCAGGTCAATCATCTTGCCCTTGTCCCACAAGAAGGCGCGCTCAAACCTTCCCGCGTTATTGTACGAATTACCGACCACCTGCCCCAGGTCGTTAATATCCGTAGCGCGGCTATCGCTATAGTTACTGCCCGGAGTGCCCAAGTCGGTTATGATGCCGTTTTCCCAGATGACAGCGCGGCTATACCCGCTGGGAGTGACTGAAAAGCCGACCACTTGCCCTCTGTTGTTGATCGCTGTGGGGCTGATATTTCCTAAGTCAGTGATGGAATACAGAGTTGCGGCGGCAGCAGATAAAGGCATTGCGATCGCGATAGTGGCTATTCCCGCCACCGCTATCGATAACTTTTTGATAACGGTTGAAGTAGGCATTAGGATACCCCCAAAAAGGTGAATGTTGAGAGTGCCGATATTCACTTGTTGCGATTCCCTGATGCGATCGCCATCAGCAAATCCCTACCTTCCGGGAAGCCACTCTTTTACTTCCCGCGCACATTTCCTCTTACTTCCCAATAGAAGTACTAATACAAATTCCTGAAGCGTTTAACTAGCTAATCCCTCAGCCTTTATACTTAGAATACCCAAATTTTTTGGCTCAAGAGTCCTTTTTTTACATATTTTTACCTAAAAACCGCGATTAATTTGAGCGGTATTACAAAGAAAGCTTTGGCTAATCTGAAATTACTCGGTTCCGTACATGCGATCGCCTGCATCCCCAAGTCTGCATCCTTTGCCTTTGGCTAGCTCTTGGGCAGGTGAAGCTCACTGTGCAGGTGGAAAGGAAATAAACAGTTTTTGCACAATCGACTAAATACAATCGATGCTAGCGGACACCTAAGAAAGCATCAGCTTTCTTATTGGGCTTAATCGGCGATCGCCCATTCAAGGCTTGATATGATATAGGCACAGGTTTAGACCCCTATTAGGACTCAAAAACAAGCGTTAGGAAGAAACAACGCTGTTGACCTTTGTCGTTGATACCAAAGGTGCAACTGGTCTTATATGATGTCCGCTTGTATCGGAAAGCAATAGTTAATAGTGTTGTAGGGGC
>DNGG01000163.1:21124-31570 GCA_003486675.1 Cyanobacteria bacterium UBA11372 | reverse complement strand
TTTGATACCAAGCGAATTGTCTTAATTTTCCCGCCCCGGGAGCGATACCGATGCAACCGGACACGATATTATATCATGTCCGCTTAATTACTTATCATAAAAACTTCCCCGCGGAGCGAGCGTCTCTGGGTCAGAGCGTCAGCCCTAATTATAACTATTCAACCGGACATGATATTACCGCCCAATGTGCCTACGCAAAGAAACCCAGTTTCTACAAAAAATTGTTAGGAAAGGGAACCAAAGATCGACGAAGAAACTGGGTTTCTGGACTGCTATTGGCGCTTGTGCATGGCGATACCAATCGCACCAAATGCTAATAAACTTAACAACGAAGTAGGTTCTGGGACACGTTGAGATCCAGTAGCGGGTGAACTTCCAGATCCAGGATTGGGCGGCGGCGTCTGCACAGGTCCAGGATTGGGCGGCGGCGACTGCACAGGTCCAGGAACGGGAGTAGTATTGACCAGAAACGCACGAAGATGAGTTTGACCATTCAAACGACCAGCGCCCACAATTTGCCCAAGATCGTTGATGGCTCGTGCCTGTGTTAATTCCCAACCCGAATTTTGGGGCAATAGGTCGTTGAGGTCAACCATAATGCCGTTTTCCCATAAGAAGGCGCGTTCTGCCCCGCTGCTGGTGAATGAAGAACCGACTACTGCGCCCTTGTCATTGATGTCCCTGGCTTGCGTAGCGCCGCCGAGGCTGCCCAAGTTAGTCGTCGTGCCCTTATCCCAGAAAACTGATGAACCGATTATCTGCCCCGCGTTGTTGATTTTATACGGTGTAAAGTCTAAGTAGGTTATGGGTTGGTTGTCACACCAGACGCCTGGAGGAGTAAAACGCAACTCAGGGGTATAACCTGGTTTATTCAGGTAGGTTATGCCTTTGTCACATAAGAAGCCGCCATCAGATAAAGAGCCAATTACATGCCCTGCGTCGTTGATGTCACTAACTGCTGAAAAGCTTCCCCATAAGGGGGTTATCCTACCTTTGTTCCACAAGAAGCTGAAGCCTTGATCATCCCTGAAAACCATCTGCCCCGCATTGTTGAGGTCACTAACATCAGGGAGGTCGCGACCAGTCCCTCCCCCAGGCAAGAGTCCAGACGCGCTTTTCCAGTCTACGAACATATACCGATTGAAAGCGATGGAACCGCTCGTCCAGCCGACCATATCCCCCGCGTCGTTAATCGACAAAGCTTCGCCAGCTGCCTGGAACGAGTACATTGGCAGCTCGGTCATCTTACCGTTTTCCCACAAAAAGGGGCGTTGATTTCCAATAAAAGTAGGACCGAATGACTTACCGACGACCTGCCCTTTGTTATTGATGTCATTCGCTACACTGTAAGGCAAAGGGCCACCCAGGTAGCCCAAGTCAGTAATCGAATGAAAGGATATGGCAGCAGCAGACCCAGCAGTTCCCAATGCCGTCAAAGCGACTGTTGCTGTCGCCATTGATAGCTTTTTCATCGCAGTTGAAGCACGCATCTGATATATCTCCAAAAATGTTGAAAGTAGGGATACTTCTAGCAGCAGCATCTGGTGTGCGATTCGCTGGCTCGCTGCCAACGCACAATGGCTGCTATCTTGAAGCACCTAGTACTTCAGCTAGAGCGATCTAAATTTCTTAATGACTTTGTAATAATATACATTAATCTATAAAACTTAATTGAAATTAGGTTGAGTTAGTCAAGGAAGAAGCGATCGCCCACATCACCAATGTGCTATTTAAGCGATCGCTCTAGGGGGTTTATCTCAAGTCCGCTAGCATCGGTTGTATATAGTAGATTGTGCAAAAACTGTCTTTTTCCCTCCCACCTGCACACCTGCTCACCTGCACAGCTGCTAGCCAAACGCAACCGATGCCACCCGACACGATATTACTTGGTGCCATACATGCGATCGCCTGCATCTCCAAGTCCAGGAATAATATAACCATGTTCGTCCAAATAATCATCTATAGCAGCAGTGTAAATAGGCACATCAGGATGTTGCCCGTGGAAATGGGTAATGCCTTCGGGTGCTGCTAACAAGCACAAAAATTTAATTGATTTCGGGTTAACTTCTTTGAGTCTATCCACCGCAGCAACTGCTGAATTACCCGTTGCCAGCATCGGATCTACTACTAACACATCTCGCTGATCGATATCGTGGGGAACTTTAAAATAATATTCAATTGCTACGTGGGTGCTGGGGTCGCGGTACAATCCAATATGTCCGACCCTTGCTGAAGGAATTAATTCTAAAATTCCGTCTAAAAGTCCTTGTCCTGCCCGCATAATCGAGACAATTACCATTTTCTTATCCGCGGCAAGCATAGGAGCAAACATCGGCGCAAGGGGCGTTTTTATTTCTTCGTATTTCAGCGGTAAATCTCGCGTCACTTCATAGGCTAACAAAATGCCAATTTCTTGCAAAAGTTGACGAAATTTGCCCGTACTGGTTTCAGCTTGACGCATCAGCGTTAACTTGTGTTGAACTAATGGATGCTCAATTACAGTAACTTCTGTTTTCATTAGGTAATTGGTAATTGGTAATTGGTAATTGGTAATTGGTAATTGGTAATTGGTAATTGGTAATTGGTAGATTTCTACCCATTACCCATTACCCATTACCCATTACCAACTAAAACACCGTTCCATCACTTTCTAGTTGAATTGGCGGCACACCACCTGGTCTTAATTCGGCGGCAATTTTTCTGCCAGCATTCCAAGTTCCTCCTTGTAAAATTTTGACTAGGGGTAATTGGGATTGGTTCAGATTCAGCTTTTCTCGAATCGCTGCGGCAATTTGATCTAAAAGAATCACGGTTAATGCCCGCCATTCAACGATCGCTTCAGATCCAGGCAAGTGACTTTCCTGAAGCATATCCTCCCTCGCGACAAGGAGCAATCCCATATCCAGGCACAATCCACCATTGCGATATTCTGGCAATCCCGTCATCTCCTCTAGTTTGGTAATTTCTACGCCGAGTTCTTGGAGGGGTTCTAGTAGCGAGTAGGTTAACCACTGGGATAGTTTGTGGAATGGGATATAGCGATCGCTCTCCTTCTCCCCCCCTAAAGCTGGATGAATCCATACATCCCCTAAGTTTACTCCTGTAATGGTCACACGCCCAGGCCAAATTTCACCTAGTCCCTCTAAAACGGCAGTTAGTACCAAGGATGCAGGCAGGTGGGCAGGTGGGCGGGTGGGCAGATGAGAATATGTACTTATTTTATTTTTTAGTAAATAATCTACTAAGTTGCCGGGGCGCGGGTTTTCTTCGCCAAAAAATATCCGATTTTGAGTTAGTATCTCTCCTAATCGTTGCAGCAATTTAACGCGCCCGTCTAAACCTACTAACGGGTTTTCTGGACTTACTTGAAATCCTTGGGCTAGCTTTTGTATTGTTATTGCTTTGAGTCCTGTTGCATCTGCTTGTAAAGGTTGTTCTGGGTTACTAGAAAAAGCACCTTGACAAAACATCCTAAAACTCGCTACCGCCAACCCTTCTGAACGGCGAAATACCTGTCCGGTTTCTTGTTCGTAATATTGCCAATCTGCACCCGCACCCGCATCAAGTAAAACGCTGATGATGGCTAGATCGAATTTAACTTTGGCTTTTTCAATTGGTGTTAGTTTCGCCAGAGCTAGATCTAATTCCCCAAGGCGCGCAGGATCGCCTACCTCAAAATGTCGCCAGCGACTGTGAAAAGGGATGTTTAAATCGGGATAATTTTCCCGCATCACCTCGATGACGTAATCTGCTGTGGTGTCTAATTTTGATAAGTCGCAGCGAAAGTAATTGAGTTGGCGATCGCAGGCTAATTTGAAGATGCGATCGCACCTTTCGCGAATCGCCGCCGGAGTTCTCAAGTATGCGATCGTTTGTTGGTTATTCATCATGCTCTAGAGTTTACCAATTGTCGCGCTTTCCCCAACCACTTGACATTCGGCTGAAAGCCTCTTCCTTGACACTCTCCGGTCTCTTGACACGGAGATTCTTAAGACATTACGGTCTTAATATCCTTGCTGCCAAGGTTCCCAGGCTCACCGCCAGAGTCCGAAGGACACGGTGATTTCTCCTTACATTGTTTTGGGCGTTTAGCGGTATTACCCGCAGGTTTCGCGGAGTCCCCACGTACCATTCCTAAAGCTCTATCCCTGATAGTTTTCGCAGCAGAAATATCAGCATGGGCGAAAAATCCACAAGCCGAACAAATGAACTTTTCACCATCGCGGTTCGAGCCATCAACATGCCCACAACTTCTACATTCAGTGCTGGAATGTTTCGGATTAACCGAAATCGCAACCTTTCCTTGCTTTGCAGCGAGATACTCGATCTTTAAGATCAACTCATTCCAAGCAGCATCAGAGATCGCGCGATTTAAACCAACCTTTCTAGATTGTCCATTCGGCAAAAACCTTCCACTTTCGGAATCTTTCTTCACCCGACATCGGCGCAGCATACCGGAGACGTTTAAATCCTCCAAGGCAATAGCATCCACTCGCCGGGAAGCAACAGCATTCGCTACCCACCATTGATAAGCTTGTCGCTTATCCGCAATCTTTTTATGCAAACGTCCAACTTTCTGGGATGCCTTTTTTCGGTTCTTACTACATTTAACTTTGCGGCTAACCCGTCGCTGTCGAATTTTGAGAAAACGTTTGGTTTTCTTGTTGTTGCCAAACTTGGGGTTAGCAAATTGATATCCATCAGAGAGATGTACCAGCTTGCTAATTCCCAAGTCGCATCCGACAACAGATCTGACTTCAGTTAAAGATCTGGCAACTACATTTGGTACGGCTTTGTCCTCAATCCTCAGAGAGACATAGTATCCATCTTGACGTTGGCGAATTGTCGCTGCTTTGATGGTAAAACCATCTGGGATATCCCTGGAATTGTAGAATCGCATCCATCCCAGTTTGGGCAAATAAATCTTGCTTCCTTCGGTTTTCACCCCCATCGCATAAGTGAACGATGTGAAGTTGCTGCGATTCTTAAACTTAGGAAAACCTCTACCCTCAAAGAAGTTTTTATAGGCAATATCCAGACGCTTGACGTTTTGTTGCAGTACTGTCGAATCAATCCCGGCATACCAAGGTCTAGCAGTTTTTAGTTGCGGTAATGCGGTAATTTGAATATCGCCAGCGCTGCGGCGAGGATTCTTACTGTTTTTAGTATCTTTCCACGGCTCTCCTGTTGCCCCATTCTTGCTGACAAAACAGGTTAACGGACTGGCGGGTGCTTTTGTCCTTAAGTCACTGTACTCTCCTTGGATGAATTGTTGGTTGTATTGACTAATCCTGTCACCCAGGCACCAGTTGTAGTGCATTCTGAGCATACTTATCCATTGCTCCATCTTTGAGCTTTGGGTAATGCTTGGCTTCAGTTTATAAACGTAATTTGTTAGCAATTTACGTTGAAAGATTGGTGGATTTATCTAATAATCTTACCTCGATCTTTGTTGATTTTCAAGTGGTAGTTTCTCAAGCTTAATTTTGGCATTCAAGACAATATTCGCGAGACTTAAGTCTCGCGCGGTCACCCCGGTCTGAAGACACGGGGTTTTCGCGAATTGCTCTATAAAGCCGCCACACATCGGTACGACAAAAGCGCAGCTTAGGGGAGCTGTAGGGAAGAACCTGTTAACGGGTTTTTGGTTCTGGGGTAAAGTTGGCGATCGCCCACCACCCACCGAAAAACCAAAATAGTCCAAAAGCTTTCCCCTCAAACAGCAAAAACTCCAGCTGGCAGGCTGGGGTTGAGACAAGAGGCAGAAATTCAAGCTGATTTCTGCACCGAATAATATCCAGTAATCACTGGATATTGCTGGATAATTTGAACCGGGCAGACAGCTAATCTAGGTGCTTGTCGATTAGGGCGATGAGTTGAGCTATGCTTTGCTGTTCTTCCAAGAGCAATTCCTTGATTTGGCGCATCTGCTCTTGATTTGGCGGACGGTGTACTAAATCATCCACGAAGTCCAACAGCGGCGACCTCCGGTGGCGCGAGAGAGCGCTTTCGGTATCGAGTTTATCCCAGCGTTCCTTGGTAGCCTCGAACTTTTCTTGCATGAGCTTTGTTTTCTCTTGCAGGAGCCTGGTTTTCTCTTGTACTTGAAAAGTTCTTGCTAGACGCCTTTCGGTGCGCTGTTTAAGTGTTAAACATTCGCTGCCAGTCATCTTCATCACCGTAGATATTTTTTACCTGCTGCTCTAATTCTGTGACTCGCTCGGTCAGTCTTGCTATCCGATCTTCGGTGATGTTGCTTTTGTTCTCCAAAACATTGGTTCTGTCCTCCAGACTATCGGCTCGACCTTCAAGGTTTTCAATAGATAAATCCAGAGCCTCGACGAATCCTTCTAGCTCTCCTATCCGGTCTGGTTGAGGGGTGTTTCCGTTAGGGCCGTTGCTGTTTGTCATGGCTATTCCTCAATTATTGATGATGGGAAGCAACTGGCGATCGCGCAGCGTGCGGTCGGCATATCGCAACGAACTACCAATATAAAAAAAGCGATTTGCCTCCCTTCCGCACTCGCGATCGCCAGCACTGCGGCTACTTTCGTCGTTACCAAGTTGTACCCAATACCGATCAGCTAGTGCGACCGAGCGGGATTCGCTTGGTCACAATACTCATGACTTCCCCATTGGGCGCAGGCATCAGAAAACTCCACTCGCTCACCTGAGCAAACTGGAGCCTGTATAGCCAACGAATTGTGTAATTGACCCCATAATGCGAGCCAAAAACCATTACCCTCACAACTTCGTAGCCATCAGAGGGAACTGGCAGATTGCCCACACCAGGAATAAACGATGGCAAAGTGTCGCCAACTCCTGCCACAAAGCCTAGAGTTTGAGCATAAACCAATGGCGGCAGGGAAATTAGTACTGTTCCCCATCCTGTGTCAAAATTTGTCATGATAATTTAGCCTCCTACGGCTATAGGGGGTAGTCGTCGTGTAGGGGATGGTCCAGATCCTCTATACGGCGCAATTCCTTGTACGCTTCATAATAGCAGAACAAACCAAAAGTGTCTAGTAAATTACTGGAAGCTTCTAAATTCACGCTTAACCGGAAATGGCAGAAAAAGACAAAGACCTTTATCTTATCAGCGGCCTGCGAGAACGCTACGGACTAAGCAGCAGGCAATCAGTATATGACCGGCTCAAGGCTTTGAATATTAAACCCGTCGGCTGGGGAAGAATATCGGCTGAGCAACTCAAGCAGATGGATAAGTTAGACGAACACTTAAAAAAAGGCGGGACTTTATCTAACTTTGGAATCGAGACCTTCCAGAATCAAAGCGACACATCGCTGATTGTTGCGGAATTAACTAAATTGGTGGAAGCGATCGCACCCACTCCCAACCCCCCAGAACCGCTGCAAGCACTGGAGGAACTGGACAAAGCAGCCGAGAAAGGGTGGTTGTTGACCACAGAGCAGGTGCAGCAACTGCTTGGGGTGAAGCCGAAGGTGAAGGGGAGCGATCGCACATTCACCCGTGGCAGTTTTTCCTTTGTCAAAAGCGGGAAGATTGGATCGCAAATTGCTTGGAAGGTCGTAAAGGTTAGTTCTGGGGAAAGTTAGGTATGGTAACCGCGCCACGACCAGTTATATCATGTCCGTTGAATTGCCCGTAATAAAAAACCTCACCCCGTCGTTGCGTAGGGACACGGCATCATAGATATCTCGGAAAAACAGATAACTTTAATAACGCCGTGCCCCGGCTTCTGATTATGGGTAATCGATCGAACACGATACGGGATGGTAATAATTGCGTGTCCATCGATCGCAATTCCCGAAATCACTTGACTACACGCTCCATGATTCCACCACCAAAAGATGCAGCGACGTTGTACCCGATTTTGATTCCAAACAGTCGAGCATGGGGATGTTTGTTGAGCAAGTAATCGGCAGCGCGTAAGCCATTTTCATCAACCTTGTATTCACCTGTTTCAATGTCAATGATGACCATCTTGCCGATATTTTCTTCAATCTCTACTTCTTGGCAGATTCTGCTTTCATATAGTTGCTTTGCCAGTCGAGCAACTTCTTCACGGCTTAAAAGAATTGCCTGCATAATTTATGCCTTATTGCTACGCTGTAGAGTTTCCATAATAGCAGAGCGATCGCTATTTAACTGACAAATTTGATCTTAGCGATCGCTAGAATTGCTTTCACGTTTTTAAGGAGCGATCGCACATTCATCCGTGGTAGCTTTTCATTTGTCAAAAGCGGCAAGATTGGATCGCAAATTGCTTGGAAGGTAGTTAAGGTTAGTTTTGGGGGAAGTTAGTGTTTAACTGGAATGCTTGAGCGATCGCCTGGAGAATCTTCAAAGATTGCTCCCCGTTTTATTAGGTCTTGCTTCATTGATTCGGAAATTCCTAAGCTACCTCCGAATCGGGCATTCTTGACCACAGCACGACTCAGGTTGGCACGACTCAGGTTGGCACGACTCAGGTTGGCACCACTCAGGTCGGCACCTATCAGGTTGGCACCACTCAGGTCGGCACCACTCAGGTCAACACCTATCAGGTAGGCACGACTCAGGTAGGCACCACTGAGGTTGGCATCACTGAGGTTGGCACGACTCAGGTTAGCATCAGTGAGGTTGGCATTACTGAGGTTGGCACGACTCAGGCTGGCATCACTCAGGTTGGCACCAATCAGGCTGGCATCACTCAGGCTGGCATTACTGAGGTTGGCACGACTCAGGTTGGCATCACTCAGGTTGGCACGACTCAGGTTGGCACCACTGAGGTTGGCACCACTGAGGTTTCGATTAGCTCTCTGATTGACAATTTTCCAGACTAGACGCCATTTCCCATCAATTTTTGTCTCGTCGTCAATTATTGCGCGATTCAGGTCGGCACCAATCAGGTCGGCATCACTCAGGTCGGCACCACTGAGGTTGGCACCACTGAGGTTGGCACCACTGAGGTTGGCACTACTGAGGTTGGCACTACTGAGGTTAGCATCACTCAGGTTAGCATCACTCAGGTTAGCACGACTCAGGTAGGCATCACTCAGGTTGGCACGACTCAGGTCGGCACGACTCAGGTCGGCACGACTCAGGTAGGCACGACTCAGGTTGGCATGACTTAGGTTGGCATTTCTGAGGTTTCGACCTTTAGCTCTCTGATTGACAATTTTCCAGACTAGACGCCATTTCCCATCAATTTTTGTCTCGTCGTCAATTATTGCGCCATTCAGGTTAGCACCAATCAGGTTAGCACCAATCAGGTCAGCACCAATCAGGTTGGCATCACTCAGGTAGGTACGACTCAGGTTGGCATCACTCAGGTAGGTACGACTCAGGTTGGCATCACTCAGGTCGGCACGACTCAGGTTGGCATCACTCAGGTAGGCACGACTCAGGTTGGCATCACTCAAGTCGGCACGACTCAGGTCGGCATCACTCAGGTCGGAATCGCTTAAGTCCGCATAACTCAAGTTGGCATTGATTAGGCAGGTATTTCTCAAGTCAGCATCGCTCAAGTCAGCACCACTTAAGTCTCGCCTTTTAATTGGGTTAGTGACAATTTCCTCTACTAAACGCCATTTTTGTTTGCTGCTTTCATCATCTTCTGCACTTTCGCTTAATAGTTGAACATCTTCGACACGAAACCCTGCTATTTCTGTCAGGTTTCCTGATTCAAAATCAGATAAAAGCATTTCAAGATCTTTTTGAGTGCCTTCTATTATTAATTTGATACTACCTGGTTTAATAGATGTAACTTTTAGAGTGCTGCCTGGATATTTTTTTGAAAAATACTCGTGCCAAAGTAATATATCAGTTTGAACTGAATTGATATCGCCTTCTAAAATAACAGCAGCAATTTTTTTAATTTCTTGGCCTTGTTCATCAATAGGAACGACTCGGCGAGCAATTATTGTCTGCACTGGTTCCACCCCCTCGCTAATACTAAGGATAGATTCCACCTGTCTTTCTTCTGTTCGTTCAAAGTTTTTAGATTCTACCTGTAGTTCTGCAATCTCCTTCCAATTTAATTCTAGTGCTTCACATATTCTTTTGAACGAATCAAGCTGAATTGGCTGTTGAGTAAAAAATTTTGTAACTACACCACGCGCTAAGAGCTGAGCTACAGCAAAGTTGCTCTTTGAATCAAATCCCAACCCAATCAAAGCTTTTTCTGCTATTTTTACACCTTTTTGACATGCAACAATCGTAATTTTTCTCTTTTTTCCGCCTGGGCTAGAGTCTGGCATCGATTACCTCAATTTCACAAAAGCGATTCTTAGCGCAATCATATCTAAGGCATAAAGCAATCATAGACGCATCAAAAGATATAAACAACAGAACCATTGTGTAGTCAGGGTTTCAGGGATTTAGCTCCATCATTAGAAGTGTGAACAGTTATCAGATCCACGAAATCAATGAATAACCAGCCAATCTCTCACCCTCAGTCCGCAATAGAAATGAGCATTGCCAAA
>DNGG01000163.1:20700-20845 GCA_003486675.1 Cyanobacteria bacterium UBA11372 | reverse complement strand
TTAATCAGTTTCGCCGGAGTTGCCCTCGTTTTTGCAGGTAAAGCCCCAAAGGGAACTATATAAGTGTAAACATCAATCTACTAACTCAATGAATAACCAGTCAATCTCTAACCCTCAGTCCACAATAGAAATGAGCATTGCCAAA
>DNGG01000163.1:12395-20417 GCA_003486675.1 Cyanobacteria bacterium UBA11372 | reverse complement strand
TTAATCAGTTTCGCCGGAGTTGCGCTCGTCTTTGCAGGTAAAGCCCCAGAAGGAACCATCACTGCAACTGGAGGTCTAGCATCAACCGTTTACTGTCTCAAGTTGTCAAAAGATGCCAATGACAGACTAGACAAAGTTGCTGAAGATCTAAGCGACGATAAAGATCGGGCGGGTTTCAAATAGTTCTGGGACAAATAGCATCGGTTGTATATATTTTGTAGGGGCGAAGCATTCAGGCGATAACTTTTGCAATCAACCCAAGGTTTCTTATCCGAATGCTTCGCCCTGCCATTACGCAACCGATACAAACCGACTTGATATTACTTGGTAACGAGTGTATTAATCATCTCTCAACAAGGCTTTGAAACCTTCCTGCGTGAAGTGTTTATCGTGAGTTAGAACGTCAACAATCCCTCTTTCCCACATAATCAACATTGAGGCACAGTCCGTAAGGCTATAACCTTTATCCATTCGTTGTCCATAAAGCGCGATCGCACTAGCAAACAACTCAGAAGTCTGCGGAACGATTTCTACATTGGGATCGCTAGAAAGTGAATTGATCGAATAGAGAGCTATTTGGCGAAAGTAGGTTCCCCGTTCGCAAAAATAGTTGAGCAACTCGGTCAAAACCATCTCGCTGGTAACAGCCGTAAATCTGCCCAATTTCTGAGGAACAGCTTTTGCTCGTTGATGTAAATTACTATTTTTGTCTGCCAGCGCAATTAAATAAGATGTATCGATAAAAACGCGCCTCATTCTTCTTTCGGCGCTCCATACATATAATGCTCAAAATTGCTCGCTAGATCGCGAGGCAGCTTTGCCCATTCTGACTCTGGAACTTGTGCGCCAATTTCTACTATCTTTTCCCAAAATGGTTTGACTGTTGAAGTATCAGAAATTTCTTCATTCTGAGTTTCTTTCAGCTTCAGCAGTGCATCGATTGTGTAGTCGATGTAGTTATTAGCGATCGCTAAATTTTCAGTCAACCTGCGATCCGCCTTAATACAATCAAGCGCTTCAACGATCCAGTCAACAGATAGACTTAAACCGTCAGTAATTTCATACTTACTATTACTCAGATACTCATCAATTGCTGCGGTGCTATTAGTAACCAAACTGTATTGAATCAAGTGTAAGTAATGCTCGATAACCAGTCTCAAATTTTCTTTGCTTTCAAAGGTAGCAGCCTCATCAGAGAACTTCTGATTCAAAGCTTCGATTGCTTCATCAATCAAGCTTTGAGCTTGGTTGAACAGTAAGCTAGCAGCTTCGATACGAGCAAGATCCTGCTTCAACCTTTCTTCTTCTGCTTGTAGTTCGCGATCGCTAACAAAACGATTTTCGGCTTTGGCGGTGGCGATCGCCGCTAAGATCGAAGTTTGCATAGAAGGCGCATCCAGATTGGTCTTGCGATCGATTTTATCTTGGCGATCGCATCCACTGCCAATAAGCTGACGGTTAGGGGGTGCGATCGCGCATTCATCCACGGTAACTTCCCCTTTGTGAAAAGCGGGAAAACTTCATGTTTTATAATCAGATAAGATAAAGCAGGATTCAATATATGGCAACTTACAACACCTTAGAGCAACGAATCCTTGAAAAAATCCGCCAACTCCCCCAGGAAAAGGTGATAGAAGTAGAAGATTTCATTGATTTTCTCAATCAACGGAATGCAGGCCGTTCCCTAACCTTGGCAGCGACCAAACTTGCCGAACCAGCGTTAGAGAAAATCTGGGATAATCCAGAGGATGCTGTCTATGACAACCTATAACTTTGGCGATGTTATTTTAGTTCCTTTTCCCTTCACCGATCAAAGCACGACTAAGAAACGTCCAGCTGTAGTTATTAGTTCCGATGACTACCACCAGCAACGTCTGGATCTGATTGCGATCGCAGTTACCAGTCAACCCAACCCAGCTACTGCCTTCGGTGAAATGACGATCGCGAACTGGCAAGCAGCTGGTTTATTAAAGCCCTCTATCATCAAACCAGTTTTGACTACCATCGATAAAGGATTGATAATCCGGAAACTTGGGCAATTGCAGGACTCAGATCTTCAAGATCTACAAAGCCTTCTGCAAACTATCCTGGGCTAAAAAACTGCCATTTGATCGTGACATCACTATTTACCCCACCATCTCATTGACAGGGAATCGATCCATAATCTGAATCGCCCGAATTGCATTTCGCTTTAACGCATCTGACAAATGGGGAACGTGAGGCAATTGAGATAGAATATCCAACGTGCGACGCAACATCCGCACTAAATCCCCTTCATCTAAATTAGTATTGCTGCAAACTTGCGACCATTCTGCCCCTAATGCCCATTGTTCGATTAAACCGACTAATTCATCTTCCAGCCAAACGGGTAAAGCGACGTTGCGCCGTCGCTGCATTTGGAATAACTGGCGACGCACTCCCCGCAACCGATCTAATGCTTCTTCGACTTGGGGAGAAGGATAGCAAACGCCGCTGTCTGGGCGAGGCGTTTCGGTGACTAAAGCAGCACAAGCAGCGGCGAGGTGATGGGGATCGAGATCGTCCAATTCTCCCGATGTTAGCGCCAAACCCAACCATAGTTCGTTATCGCCGCGAATCGCTGCGGCAGCTTCTCCTCTGGCGGTAGGCGTTAAGCCATCCAAGCAACTAAATCCTTGTAAGATTTCAATTAGGTTGACAAATTCTTCCCAATGTAGTTGGGATTGTCGTTGTAGTTTTTGCTGACGATCTTGCAGTTCGTCTTGCAGCCTGGTGAGGCGGTGGTAACGTTTGATCAGCGTCGCGGGGTTGCCCCATTTGTGGATCGGATGATTGGCTAGTTGCGCTTCTACTGCCGCTAAGCGCTGTTTTTGGGCATAAACTTCGGGTGGTTCTTCGGTTGCGGGTGGATTGGGTATTTGGCGTGCGATCGCTTGCGTCCCCTCACTCCCCCCGCGAGAACTCCCCAACTTTAGCGCCATTTCTGGCGGTGGCGGTTCCATATTGTCTACGGCGGCGATCCGGGGCAATTCGGCGTGCAAACCAACTACATCTCCCGTCGCAACGACATACCAGCGGTTATTCTGCCCCAGACAAAGCAAATAAGGACTTTGACCCGATCCCGGTAATTTACTCACCAATACGGCTGGAATTGGCTCAGAAACGGGTACGTGCTTGCCTTTAAGGCTGAGGATGGTTCCGGAAATCGCAAAGCCTACCGCCAGCGCCAAATCGCTGCTAGAAATAGCAGCAGCGTGCTGTTGCAGGGTTTTTAAGATTTTCTGCTCGTTTTTGCAGCGATCGTATAGTTTTTCGTACTGTGCTAACGCTTCGGGATCGATCCCTTCGATTTGGGATTGGATATTAGCGACTTCGGCGGATAAATCGGCGATCGCTTGTTGTTGTGGTCGTAGGTGCAATGTTGCCAAATACTGACCAAAACTCCTTTCTACCAGTTCCTTTGATTCTTCCAAGCTATGAGTTTGCAGCAAGTTTAGCACCATGCCATAACTTGGAGTAAACTGGCTCACCAGGGGATCGGGTCGCGATGTCGCCAAATATGCTGCATCCTTCGCCCCTTCAAACGGCGTTTGCAGCGTCACTACATAACCTCGTTCGTCCATCCCCCGACGTCCTGCGCGCCCCGCCATTTGCAAAAATTCCGAAGGAGTCAGCAGGCGGTGTCCCCGGTCGGTGCGTTTGGATAAAGTAGAAATTACCGTCGTCCGGGCGGGCATGTTAATTCCCGCCGCCAGAGTTTCCGTCGCAAATACGACTTTAATTAAACCATCTTGGAACAATTCTTCCACCAAGCCTTTCCAAGCGGGTAAAATTCCGGCATGGTGGGCGGCAATTCCTCGATATAGCGGTTCGACTTGTCCGACTCTTGCCGCTTCCGGGTAACGAGTTAAATAGTCATCAATCCGTATTTTTAACTGTTGCGCTTCCGCTGGACTAACTAAAGACATGCTACTAACTTCAGACACGGCTTGGTCGCAACCCCGACGGCTGAAGATAAAATAAATTGCCGGTAGCATGTCCCGTTCCCGCAATTGATTTAAAACAAACGGTAAAGTCGGGCTTTCCGGACGGTTTCCAGGGGATGGTTTAATTTGTCCGCCTTTTGGTTTGAGGCGCTGGTTGATTTTGGTTTTGTTTTCGTTGAGCAGCGGGAATATCCCTTTCGGATTGCCAAAGTAAAAATCTAAGGGAATCGGGCGATATTCCGAGTAAATTAATTCTGTTGGGCCGTGAACTTGGTCGATCCAATCGGTTAGCTGCTGGCTATTAGCTACGGTTGCTGAAAGCGCCACGAGTTGAATCTCGTGGGGACAATAAATAATCGATTCTTCCCAAACCGTCCCCCGCTGACGGTCGTTCATATAGTGGCATTCATCCAGCACCACTGCTTGGACGCCGACTAAAGATGTGCCGACTTCACCGATCGGAGTGCCGTACAGCATGTTGCGGAAAATTTCTGTAGTCATTACCAGGATGGGCGCATCCCGGTTAATTGATACATCCCCTGTCAGTAAACCTACCTCGTCGGCGCCAAATTGGTTGCTGAAGTCGCGCCACTTTTGGTTAGACAGGGCTTTCAGGGGTGTGGTATAAAAGACACGTCCGCCTTGATGCAACGCCCGGTAAATTGCGTATTCCCCGATGAGGGTTTTTCCCGACCCCGTGGGGGCGCAAACAACAACGGAACGACCCGCATTCAGGGCAGCGATCGCTTGATGCTGAAATTCATCCAGCTCAAATGGGAACAGCGATCTGGGGTCAATTTCTTCAAAGGTAAGGGAACGGTTACGCACGCAGATTTCAACTTATCTAGTTGCCGACTGGATTTACCGCAATCTGAAAAAATACGGATATTGATCCCATTGTGGCATCCCCAGCCGCAACATAGAACGATCCCTGAGCCATTCTCCGTAGAAAACCAGGTATCTACTGTATCTATACCTGGTTGCGCTTAAATTTTCAATGTTAACGAATTCGGCGGAATTCCCCATCCGCCTATGGGGTGGGGTAGTTCACAGTTCGGCTATTAACTGACGCTAGAAACAGCGTAAGCTACGAATACTAACAAACCAACGAGCAAAGCCCCTGCAACGCCCATAATTGCATAATTGCGCTTTTGTACCTGGGTGGGCGCATCGGCTGTGTAAACTTTTGGTTCAATGGCAAAATTATTGAGCCGACCGCCCTCTTCTGTGGTATATGGCATGAAAGACTTCCTCTGGCTTTCTATTATTACTAATTGTAACAAAAACCGAGTATAAATACTCTATTACTTTTGTAATATTTCGTTACATTAAGCAGGCGCTCCGGTAATTGTGCCGGTGAGGGGAGAACTAGCACTAGCCTTGGATTTGACGGGGATGCGTCCGGCTAGATAAGCTAAACGTCCGGCTTCTGCGGCGAGATTCATGGCTCTTGCCATTGCGGGGGGATTTTTAGCTTGTGCGATCGCCGTATTAATCAACAGCGCATCCGCCCCCAACTCCATTGCCTGCGCCGCCTCGCTGGGGGTTCCGATCCCCGCATCTACCACGACGGGAATACGAGCATTTTCAATAATTATTTCCAAATTCGCGACAGTTTTCAATCCCTGACCCGAACCAATCGGCGATCCCAAAGGCATCACCGTGGCGCAGCCGACTTCTTCCAAGCGTTTAGCCAGCATTGGATCGGCATTAATATAAGGCAACACGGCAAAGCCTTCTTTTACTAGCTGTTCTGCCGCTTGCAAAGTGCCGATGGGATCGGGGAGCAAATATTTTGCATCCGGGATCACTTCTAACTTGACAAAATTATTGTCTTCTTGGCCTAATAATTTAGCCATTTCTCGTCCCAGACGCGCGACTCGAATCGCTTCTTCAGCGGTTTTGCAGCCAGCTGTATTGGGCAACATCCAAATTTTCGTCCAATCTAAAGCTTCTGCCAACCCTTCATGTCCGGGGGCATTGCTTTGGACGCGCCTGACTGCTACGGTAACAATCTGACAAGCGCTGGCAGCGATACTTTGCTGCATTTCTTCGATGTTGCGATATTTACCAGTTCCCGTCATCAAGCGGGAGTTAAAGGTTTTGCCAGCTATTGTTAACGGGCGATCGCTTACAATTTCGCTAGTTCTATCTAATACTTGCATTGGTTCGGTAACAGAACTCGTAGATATTTTAGCCCCAGGATAAACGGCGAGTTTGCCGTTAGCAGAATCGGCAGGTTTATAGAAGCGGGAATAGTGGAAATTATCCAGCAGCGGGTCGGATTTTTGCTGCAAAATATAGTCTGCCAGCAGCTTTGCAGTTATGGGTGCGAGTAGAATACCGTTGCGATAGTGACCTGTAGCAAAGGTTAAATTTTGAATTGGACTCGCTCCCAAAATCGGCATTTCATCTGGGGTTGCTGGTCGAAATCCCCACCATAATTCTTGGATGGGAAAATCTTTTAAAGCCGGATAGAGGCGGATGGCGTTGGCGAGTAATGCTTGAATTCCAGCCGGGGTATTTTGGGGGGTAAATCCCACATCCTCGCTGGTAGCGCCGATGACAATTTGACCATCTCGACGCGGCACGATATAGGTTTGTTCGCCAAACAGCACTCGTCGCAGGGGCGGGTGAACTCCTGGAGGCACTCGCACCGATAGCATTTGCCCTTTTTTGGGATAGACGGGTAGAGGCCATAATTCATTTGACCAAGCACCCGCTGCCAGGACGTAATGGGAGGCAGAAAACTCGCCTGCTGAAGTTTGAACGGCGCGAGCAATTCTTTGCTGCTGTTGAATCCCTTCAACGGTCACGCCTTCTTTAATCCTGACACCTAACGCTTCAGCTGCCGCCCGCAACGTCCGCGCTAAGGCGCGACTATCCACTTGACCATCTTCTGGAAACCACCATCCGCCGATGACATCAGTACCCAGTCCGCTTTGGCATTGATGAATTGCTTCTTTATCTAACCAAATCCCCGAGCCTTGAGGGGCGGGTTTAGTTAAATTGTCTGTTTTAGTTGTGTGGTTGTGGGTAAAACCCGCCCCTACAGGGATTTTCTGCTCGTAAACTGGGGCAAGTATACCGCAGGGCCAATAGCCAGATGATAAGCCGCTTAATTCTTCGAGTTTCCGCGTCCATTCTGGATAGAGGGCGCGGGAACTCAAGGCTAAATCCAGCATAGCCCCAGCTGGTAAACCTTCTGCTTGGGGAGCCAACATACCCGCCGCCGCCATTGTTGCTGCTTGCTGGGAATCGCGGCTAATAACAGTGACGGTGGAGCCTCGCAGCCGCATTTCTACAGCCAGCGAGAGTCCAATAATACCGCCACCAACAATCAGGATGTCACTTTCTATTTTCATTCGCGCACTATACGTGCTATTACCGCCTTTTTACCAAAGTGCTGGAACGCTCCTGTCTGCCGCTGGGCGTGAGGCAGGGGAGGGAGTTGCGGGGCGATTTGCTGCTGTATCCTTATCCAAGGGTACGGGTGTGGGAGTGGCGGTAGTTGTGTTAGTAGGGCTGGGGGTTTGGTTAGCCGTATTCACTCCCCCATTCGTTTGGAATTCCACCACGGCTCGGATCAGGATAATGATACCGATAGCAATCAGAATATTGGCAACTAACCTACTCATAGGCTTGTTCTCTCCTCTTTTAACGCTTTTATGCTTTTTTCCAATTGACCGAATTTTATCCAATAAAGCGTCAGAGGTGGATAGGGATTTGCAGAACTGCAAAACTCGCCACTGTTTCTAGTTTATCCTTCCGGCGTCCACAAGGGTTGGTCGCCCTGACCCCAAAATCGGTCAAATTTTGTGATGCGAACATCTCCCAAGACCTTGGTTTGACAGGCTAAGCGGCGATTTTTGTTTGGGTTGTGGGGTGGGAGGCTGCGTCGTCCTTTATCCTTCCAGTTTGCTGGGGATACTTCGCCTTCCACTTCTACAGCACAAGTGCCGCAACTGCCGATCCCGCGACAGTTAATCAATTTTGCTTGTCCGTTGTACAATTCAATCCCGTTGTGCAGCAAGACTTGACGCAGATTTGCGCCGAC
>DNGG01000163.1:3628-12286 GCA_003486675.1 Cyanobacteria bacterium UBA11372 | reverse complement strand
CCTTCTAGTTCTACAGCACAAGTACCGCAACTGCCGATCCCGCGACAGTTAATCAATTTTGCTTGTCCGTTGTACAATTCAATCCCGTTGTGCAGCAAGACTTGACGCAGATTTGCGCCGACTTCGCACGTCACCGTCTTTCCTTGGGCCGTTACCTTTGGCATAGCAATCTGAAGTTTTTTGACAACTTTTTTGATTATTTTATATTTATTTACAAAATTTTTTATTCATTGGTTTGTCTGCTTCGACCTCTTGAAATAAGGATGAAAAATTCAGGTCGAAACTCTTGCCAGAGGTACGATAAAATGGCAGTCCACCAGTTGTTGCTTTTAGCTTTGGAGTTCTGGGCTGCGCGATATGCCCTCCGGCAGAAGTAGCGCGATCGCACTATACGTCCTCTCCCCCTCACAATATTTATGAACCAAGACGCATCTCACCGGATTTGGATCTACGACACCACCCTACGAGACGGTGCCCAACGGGAAGGCATCTCGCTATCGATAGAAGATAAATTGCGAATTGCCAGACAGCTAGACGCTTTGGGCATTCCCTTTATCGAAGGCGGATGGCCGGGAGCAAATCCGAAGGATGTGCAATTTTTCTGGAAACTGCAAGAAGAACCCCTCTCCCAGGCAGAAGTCGTAGCTTTCTGCTCGACGCGACGACCCCATGTCAAAGCAGCCGAGGATTCGCTCCTGCAAGGGCTGCTGGCAGCAGGAACTCACTGGGTGACAATTTTCGGAAAATCGTGGGATTTGCACGTTAAAGAGGGTTTGAAGACCAGCCTGGATGAAAATTTGGCGATGATCCAAGATACGATAGAGTATCTCCGGAGCCAGGGACGGCGAGCGATATACGATGCCGAACACTGGTTTGATGGCTACAAGCAGAATCGGGAATATGCCACAGAAACTTTAAAAGCAGCCATCCGTGGCGGTGCAGAATGGCTGGTGCTGTGCGATACCAATGGCGGGACGCTGCCCCACGAAGTTGCTCAAATTGTGCGCGATGTGGTCAAGGTCATAGAAGCAGAACAGACTTCAAACGCGAAAATTCAACTGGGGATTCATACGCATAACGACGCCGATATGGCAGTGGCTAATGCGATCGCAGCCGTGATCGAAAGTGCGAACATGGTTCAAGGCACGATCAACGGTTACGGCGAACGCTGCGGCAATGCCAATCTTTGTTCCTTGATCCCCAATTTGCAACTCAAGTTAGGATACCCCTGTATCAAAGATGAGCAATTGGCAAATTTAACTCAAATCAGCCGTTGCGTCAGCGAAGTGGTAAATTTGGCACCCAACGATAGCGCCCCGTTTGTCGGACTTTCTGCCTTTGCTCACAAGGGGGGTATCCACGTTTCAGCAGTTGAGCGCAATCCTCTGACTTACGAACACATTCAACCAGAAACAGTGGGCAATACCCGCCGCATCGTGATTTCCGAGCAAGCAGGACTGAGTAACATTTTGGTCAAAGCGCGTACTTTTGGCATCGAATTGGATAAGCAAAACCCAGCTTGTCGCCAAATTTTAGAACGGCTCAAAGCATTGGAAAATCAAGGATATCAATTTGAAGGGGCGGAGGCGAGTTTTGAATTGCTGATGCGCGAGGCATTGGGAGGAAGACAGCACTTCTTTACCCTCAAGGGTTTTCAAGTCCACTGCGAGATTGTTCCCACTCCCACTGAGTCCGACTGCGTACCTTCTGCCCTGGCAACGATTAAAGTATCTGTCAACAACAAAGATATTCTAGAAGCCGCTGAAGGCAATGGTCCAGTCGCCGCACTGGATGCCGCATTACGCAAAGCCTTGATCAAGTTTTATCCCGTTATTGCCGAGTTCGAGTTAACCGATTATAAGGTGCGGATTCTCGATGGCAATACGGGCACATCTGCGAAAACCCGTGTTTTGATCGAATCGAGCAACGGTCATCAACGCTGGACGACGGTAGGCGTTTCGAGCAATATTTTGGAAGCTTCCTATCAGGCAGTGGTGGAAGGGTTAGAGTACGGTTTGATGCTCCATGCAGCCGCCCTAGCGCCCCTCAATGCTGCCAGCTTGTCCTAAGTCGGCGAGTAAGAGTTCCTCCCGCTTGCCTTGAGTCCGGGTAGGAACCGCCGACTTTTTGTGAAGGATGGTTGAAATTGTGCGGGTAATAGTTTTATAATTAAGGGTATAATGCTTCTGGCGCTCACAGCAAAGCATTTTTATGTTTGCTGTAATAACCTGTGCTATGCTAGAAAAGTAATGGTTCGCTTTCCTACAGCACGGAACTCTACGCACAGGTAATCCATAATAAAGCGGAAAGCCTTGTTAGTCAAATATTTGCAAAATTAATCCAATCACAATGGAGTGTATGGCTCAGCAAGTTATTCACCCGATGGTGAAGTTGCAACGTCAGGTGGGATCGCTTGTGACATCGAATCTGCTCAAGCCCACCGACAGTATCTGGAAAATCGCCCTGCTTTACGGCGAAGAATGGTCTTACTGGAAAAAAGAATTGCTGGACTTTGGCTTCACAATGCAAGATCCGGTAAGCGAACTGCTAGCAGTAGAAGCCTGGGAAGATGAATAGTTAACGTAAGTAGGGGCGGGTTTAACGAAATATTTCTCGGTGGCAGGCAATGGTTGGTAAAACCAGCCCCTACCAGTTAGATCGAGCCAAAGAAACCCGGTTTATCGGAAAAATCCTGGGTTTGACAGGGATAAATCTATGAAGAAACCGGGTTTCTGACGCTCGCTAATTGTACTGAGGGCAAAAGCCTGTTAATCCAATTACCAATTAGCAATTACCAATTACCGTGAGATGGCTTAAAGGCAATCGGCTAAGGCGATCGCTAGTTCCATAGCGGTTTGGTAGCGATCGCTCGGATTCGGCTTAGTAACGCGCTCGATCGCAGCTCGCAACTGGGGCGAGATCGTCGGCACGTTTTCCAGCTCGAATCGGTAAGCCCGCCCCTGAACGCGATAAAACTTGTGGGGAGCTTCACCCGTCAGCAGAAAAATCAGCGTTGGCCCAATCGCGTAAAGATCGGATTGGGTTAACGGCTGTCCTCGGTCTTGTTCCGGGGCGCTGAAACCTTCTGCGCCGATGCGAGTCCCCAAAGGCGTGCCAATTTCTTTCACCGCCCCAAAGTCCAGCACCACGATGTGATTGTCCCGCGTTCTCACCATCAAGTTGGCTGGTTTGATATCGCGGTGGATCAGCGGCGGATCTTGCCGGTGGATGTACTCCAACACCTCGCAGGTTTGGATCATCCAGGCGATCGCTTGCTGCGGCGTCACCGGCCCGGTTTTGAGAACGCGCTTTTCCAAATCCTCACCGTGGACTAATTCCATTACCAAGTATTTTTTGCCACCTTCGACAAAAAAATCGTAGAACTGAGGAATACCTGGATGGTGGAGGGACTTGAGCGTCCGCGCTTCTCGTTCAAACAGTTCCTGGGCTTTGGCGATCTCAGCCATGTCCGCATTCATTTCCTTGAGTACCAACAACTTGCTGGCACCGGGACTAGAAATGAAAGCACTACTAGGGATTTGTTGGTTACCCTGTTTCCAAGCCAGATAGGTGGTGCCCATTCCTCCCTGTCCTAAGCTCCGCAATATTTGGTATTGACGGATTTTCCGGTCAACCTTGAGGGGTTGACCGCAGTGGATGCAAAACAAATTTTCGGGGGAATTGCCCGCGTGGGTGCAACTCGGTGGGATAGTACGGGAAAGGAAATCAGAAGTTAACTCCAGCGACTGGATTTGAATCTTCAGTTGCGGGCCACCTTGGGCTAATTGCAGCAGGGAACCATCTGTCACCCAAGATTGAGACACCAAGACGCCATCGACAAAAGTGCCGTTCGTGCCTTGATTAATCAGACGCCAAGCCGAGTTGAGCAAGCGTCCCGATTTAGAGGTAGCGTTATCGATGCGTCGCAATTCCAGATGATGACGTGAAACTCGGTTATCGTTGAGAACCACGTCATTATCTCCAGATCGCCCGATGCGAATGACACTAGAGCTTGAGAAGCGCCACTGTTGCAGTTCGCCATCTGGGTTTTGGGGATGTAAGAGGGTCAGCGTGACTACATCAGAAAATCCCATTAGCTTGACAATTAGCCATTACTAAATCTAGCTTGGTCTAGATCCGGTCGGACTTTTGCCCGGATCAGAACGGCGGTGATGTTGTCGTGACCGTTGTACTGGTTAGCCAGTTCAATCAGATCGCTAGCACCCCGGTCGAGGTTGTTGCGGGAACTGATCAAGGGTTTGAGGTGAGTTTGCCAATTTTTTTCGATCAGGTCATTATCCGAAAGGCCATCGGAACACAACAGCAGTAGAGTATCTTCGTCCAGCTCAAAAAATTGCACGTCGGGAATGACGAATTGGGCGTTGCGGGGGCCTAAAGCTTGGGTAAGTTGGTAGGCGTCGGGACGGGAATAGGCGATTTCCGCAGGGACTCCCTTGAGAATTTCCCTTTGACCGACTTCGTGATCCACGGTTAGCTGCTCTAAACCAGAGGTGCGACTGATGCGGTAGAGGCGACTGTCTCCGACGTGGGCGATCGCAACTTGGGTATCTTGAACCAATACCATCACCAGGGTAGTGCCCATGCGTCCGCTACCAGAGCGGGCATCCTGTTGATTCAGGTCGAACAGTGCTTGATTGGCGTACAGCACGCCTTTGCGAATGCATTCTTCATCGGGTAGTTGGTCTTGCCAGTGGGTTTGAAAATATTCCAGCAGGGTTTTTACGGCTAAGGCGCTGGCGACTTCACCCCCAGCATGTCCTCCCATACCATCGCAGAGGATATACAAACCTTTTGCCTGTAAAGTTCGACCGAAGGGGTTTTCCAGCTTGCTAATTTGAGTTTGAATGCCAAAGTAGTCTTCATTGTGCCGCCGCGATCGCCCTACATCTGTGCTACCTGCGTCTTCCAAGCTGAGCAACTGCATCGGCAGAACGACTGTGGGAGCATCTTCGCCCTGATGATCGATATGATCGAGTTGCTTTGTATGAGGAGGTTCTGGTATATGTTCTTCGAGTTCTGCCTCTAAGTTGGGATCGGGATCGAGGGGAGGCATGGGTGGAACTAGATTCAAGTCTGATAGTTCGCTGGCAATCTCGTCTAGGCGCGAGCGTAGCCGATCGATGCTGCCAATTGTATCTGTTTGTAGGTCGCTCATCAGCTGACCCATGGAGCCAAGCAGCGTCCGTCCGGTTTGTCGAAATAGATGTTGCCACACTTGCCCTAAACTTTGGAGCGTTAGGGTTTCACCTGGAGCGTCCCAATACAACTGTTGCAGCACCAGGGTATGGTCTTCATCTACGCGCAAATTGTTCATCAACAGCAGGCTTTGACGACAATTTAATGGTTCGAGGGCTTCCCACAAAGATGTCATATCGTAGAGTATGTGCAACAGCTGCATTTGGGGAATTTTATCATTGCGCCACAGGTCTATCAGATAGAGCCAATCAGCCCGGTGTTCTATCAATACTACTTGTGTCCCGTTATCGATCCAAGCATCGTGGACTGTTGGGATCGCCGAGTTGAACTGCTCTTTTAGCTCCAAATAAGCTAGGGCGATCGCTGGTAAGGGGCTGGCAGAGGGGGCAAGTGAATTTGGCGAGGCGTCCTTGCTCTCAATACTTTGCTGTTGCAACGCCAGCATCTCCAGAGGAGAGGCTTGCAGGGGCATTCGATCCAAAACTTTCACCACCTGGATTGATGAGTCTGGAACTGGCGTCATTGGTTCCAGGAGTTGATAGCGCTGCTGGGAATCTAAATAAGCCACCATTTCCGACTCGGATGCCGCTTTTGGTTTCGCCGTTTGATCGGCGTTAGCATTTACAGCGTTGATCCCGGTCAGATTTTCCTGGGGCAACATTTGAAGGTTATCTGCTGTTTCCCACTCTATCACCAGGGGATCGATCGGTTTTTCCGGGATCAGATCTGATGCTGGCACCTGGGAGGCTTTGTTTGCTGCCGTTTCTTTCTTCAAGGTCTGGGTCGAATCAAACTTGAGCGGTTCAACGTTAAGAGCCAGCTTAACTTTTTCCGGCTCTCGATCGTTGAATGAAAATTCTGACTTGGTTTCCTTTGCTGGGGGAGAAACACTACCTGGTGGCGAACCACTAGGAACCGAAACGATCGCCCACCACAAGCTTCCGGTGAAAGCACCGCAATGGTGGCAATTTTCGGCACCGTAGGTGACAGAGGTGCCGCATTCCAGACAGGCTTTGTGAGTCAGGGACTTGCCGCACTGCTGACAGAACTTGTTTGTATCCGGGTTTTCAAACTGGCATTGGGGACAGATAAGCATTTTGGGGATTTCCTCTATTCCCAGGGTGAGCCTTTTGGGAGTTTTTGAGTTTTTTGGGGCAGGTTGGCGATATTTTACTTCCCACAATTTTCCTACGGCCCTGCCCCCGCCGAGTTTTTAGTTAAGCTACATAAAAATATTGACACTCCCTGGCTTGAAGGCGCAGGGATTCTTAAGACTTTACAGCCTTAATATCCTTATTTCTAAGGTTCCCAGGCTCACCACGTTCGCCACGAGGGCGTGGTGATATCTCCTTACATTGTTCTGGGCGTTTAGAACCCTTGGGTTCAGGTTTCGCAGAGTCCCCACGTACCATTTTTAATGCTCGATCGCGGATTGTTCTGGACGTTTACGTCCCGGCAAGCTATACATCCTATTTTTACCCCCCGCATGAATGACGAGGGTGCAAGTGTTTCTCGTCAACCCTGATAATGAGAGACATATAATCTTTCTGCGAGCATGGCTCTGTGTCCAGGTTAACTGATCTGACCAGCACTGGTGTCAGCGAGCGATCCCTGGCTGCATGGGGTTGACATAGTAGCAATTTTCTGGCTTTTCCATCCAAATCAGGACTGACGCCAAAAAACCCGGTTTCTCTTAAAGATCGTTGCTATTTCCCTGCGGATGTCAAAGCCGACAAAGACGACGCAATTGTTCTAGTTCGTCGCTTGTGAGGTCGCGCCACTGACCGGGTTCTAGTCCCAACAGGCGCAGGTGAGCGAAGTCTACCCTAACCAGTCGCAGGGTGGGAAATCCTACTGCTGCGGTCATTCGCCGCACTTGACGGTTGCGCCCTTCTGTGAGTGTTATTTCTAACCAAGCGGTGGGGACGTTCTTGCGAAACCGGATCGGGGGATCGCGCGGTGGTAGTGGGGGTTCTTCTGGCAATAAATGCACTTTGGCTCTGCGGGTGCGGTAATCTTGAATCTCGACGCCTATTCGCAGTTGGTTTAAGGCTGCCTCATCTGGAATGCGTTCCACTTGTACCCAGTAAGTGCGTTCGTGGTGATATTTGCGATCGCTCAATTTATGCTGAAGTAAACCATCATTGGTCAGCAGCAGCAACCCTTCGCTGTCTCGATCTAAGCGTCCCACGGGATAAACATCGGCAACCGGAATGTAATCTTTTAGCGTGCGCCTGTTTGTGCCACCGGGATCGCTATCGGTGAACTGGGTTAAAACGTCGTAGGGTTTGTAAAACAGGATGTATCTTTTGGTCATGGGAAAAGTTCATTTTTTACCAATTACCAATTACCAATTTTGTGGAAGACTTTTAAGATTGCTCGTGTCAAAATCAAAGGCAAGCGCACTAGCATCCCCAAACCTATATGGCACAATTGCGAGAATCTATCGCTCAACATTACCACGAGCGCACTAAATACGATCCAGAGACAATATCAACAAAAAGTCAGGGGTTAGACTGGTCTAAACAACCCTCACCTTTTAAAGAATACAAATTTGGCTCAACCTTTGACCTCAAACCCTATCTGAAGGATACCTTAGAGTCAAAAAATCCATCGGACACTTATAAGTGGTGGCGGCGTCTATCCCAGTTGTTGTTTTGCAGCTATGGCTTAACCGCTAGAGTGCCGACGATGTTGGGAGAACCATTGTATCTGAGGTCAGCACCTTCTGCTGGGGGATTGTATCCGGCGGAGGTTTATCTGATCTCGCGGGGTACGCCTTTACTACCGCCAGGGCTTTACAACTACCAATGTAAAACCCATTCCCTGATTCATTTTTGGGAAGATAGCGTCTGGAGAGGGTTGCAAGAAGCTTGTTTTTGGCATCCGGTTTTAGAAGCTACTCAACTAGCGCTCGTGACCACAGCTGTATTCTATCGCTCGGCGTGGCGTTACCAAGACCGCGCTTACCGGCGAATTTTCTTGGATACGGGGCATTTACTGGGCAATATTGAATTAGCTGGCGCGCGAGCGAGCTATCGTCCCCACTTAATCGGTGGATTCGCAGATGAGGCAGTCAACCAATTACTTTACCTCAACTCGGAGCAGGAAGGAGCGATCGCTGTTATTCCCCTGGCAGATTTGCTCGATGTGAAACAAAATTTGCCCCTGGCGCCGACAACCTTACCAACACCTCCTCAAATGGATTATCCTCATCTGCCCGATGGGGAATTGCTGCCATACTTGCATCAGGCAACTCAGATCGAATTGTCGCCTTCTGCGCCCCCAATTCCCGCTGTTGTCGCACCAGAAAAATCCCTGGAAGATAAGTATAATTTTCCTTTTTGTTTGAAGGTTTCGACACAAACATCCCCGATTGATTGGGGAGAAAATTTGCAGGCGCTGGAAAATACTATTTTCCGCCGTCGTTCTACTCGTTCC
>DNGG01000163.1:0-3544 GCA_003486675.1 Cyanobacteria bacterium UBA11372 | reverse complement strand
ACCAGAAAAATCCCTGGAAGATAAGTATAATTTTCCTTTTTGTTTGAAGGTTTCGACACAAACATCCCCGATTGATTGGGGAGAAAATTTGCAGGCGCTGGAAAATACTATTTTCCGCCGTCGTTCTACTCGTTCCTATACAGGTGCGAATTTGACGCTGGATGAATTGAAGGCTTTACTTGATTTTACCTATCAACCCCAACACTATATCGATAGCGGTTTGGATGCGTCGCCGGACTATTTTGATTTGAGTTTAATCGAGACGTTTATCGCCGTTTCTGGGGTGGATGGTTTGGAAGAAGGTTGTTACTATTACGCGCCTCTTGCTCAGGAATTGCGACAAATTCGCTTTAAAAACTTCCGCGAAGAACTGCATTATCTCTGTTTGGGACAAGAGTTGGGACGGGATGCGGCGGCGGTGTTGTTCCATACCGCAGATCTGAAACAGGCAGTAGCGAAACATGGCGATCGCGTTTACCGCTACCTGCACATGGATGCCGGTCATTTGGGACAACGCCTGAATTTAGCCGCCATTCGCCTCAATTTGGGCGTTAGCGGCATCGGCGGTTTCTTTGACAACCAGGTCAACGAAGTCTTAGGTATTCCTGCGGATGAAGCAGTGCTTTACATCACTACCATGGGACGTCCGCGATCGCAATAAGCGATGGGTGCGATCTTCAGCAATTAATCTTTTTTAGTAGGGGAAGTAAACCAGATAAAGAAGAATTTCTGGTTCGCGATCGCAGATCCCCAAGACTTACGCCAAGAAAATAGGGATCGTCGTGCTTCAGTCACGATCTGGTTAAATCTTGCCCCTACTACCTACGATCCCAACTTTACGCAGAAACCCGCAACCGCTAATTTGCCTTGAAAGGTTTCTTAGGTAAAAATGCGGTTTTTTTGGCAAGTATGTCAAGTTTTTCGGTACAATTATGTTCTTTTGCATAAAAATGCGAAGTTTTTTGCCTGGGTTTGGCGATTTCTGGGTTGACCACCGTAATATTACGTAGTTTGCTCTCGGACAACGCCCGAGATCTCTGGCTCCAATTAGGATAAACAGGCCGGAGCATTTAAAGATTAAATAAAGAAAGTCTGGGGTTGCATTTTTTCTCTTTTTATGGTTTAAAGTAATATCAAGGGCAAAATTTGTGGTAGCAAATTTACGGAACCATTCAATGCTTTCTAAAGTAAAGAGTGGGTGCGATCGCCAAGCGTAAAAATACAGAGATATGTCAAATTAAGTAAAGTCACTCGATATTGGCGACTAGAGAAATCAAGGACTAAGATGGATATGGCGAACAACCCCCTCCAGATATTAGAACCGCTCCCCAACCTAGCCAATAGCAAAATCCAAGCTCGGTAGAAGTATGTAGGTTCTATCTGGTGAAAAATCAACAACGCTGCCTGTAAAATATCTTTTGCTGTTAACTTTTGAACAAGGAAATCGGAAATTAGAAGGGGTGTTATGAATAAAGTTTTGGTTGTAGATGACAGTCCGATGCAACGGGAGATGATCTCAAGAGTGCTGAAAAGCGTAGGGATCAACGTTATGGTGGCTAGCGATGGGGTGGAAGCCCTAGAACAAATTCAGCAGAATTGTCCAGATTTAGTAGTTCTGGACATCGTGATGCCTCGGATGAACGGTTACGAAGTTTGCCGCTGGCTGAGAAGTAACTTAGGCGAAAATTTACCCGTAGTAATGTGTTCGAGTAAGCGAGAAGAATTCGATCGCTACTGGGGTATGAAGCAAGGTGCAGATGCTTATATTGCTAAGCCTTTCCGCCCCAAAGACTTGGTGGTGACGGTGAAGCAATTGTTACGGGTTAGGTAATGGCAGATTGAGGATTGCAGATTGCAGATTTAAACTAAATCTAAAATCTAAAATCTAAAATTACCTATTTTCCAATACAAAACCGGCTAAAGATTCGGTCGAGAACTGATTCGGTGACTTCTTCGCCCGTGATTTCTCCCAAGGCTTGAATTGCACCCCGCAAATCAATTGTCCAGAAGTCTAGGGGTAGTTGATTAGCTATAGTGGTTTGCACTTGTTGTAATGATGTTCGGGCACGGGTTAAGGTAGCGGCTTGTCGTTGATTGATTGCCACATCGAGGTTGGCGGCTTGAAGGTTCCCTGTTTGGATGGCTGCTAAAATGGCTTTTTCTAAGGCATCGATGCCTTGGTTGCAAGCAGCTGCGGTAAAGATTTTAATTTTGATATTTTGGATTGTGGACTGGAGAATTTCTTTTTGAGTTTCGTCGATTAAATCGGTTTTGTTAATAACTAAAATTACGGGGCGGTGTTGGACTCTTTCGTAGATTTCTTCGTCGTCTTTTGTCCAACCTGCTTGGGCGTCAATGGTGAGTAAAACTAAGTCGGCAGCCTCGGCAGCATTGCGCGATCGCATCACTCCCATCTGTTCTACCACATCCGCCGTCTCGCGAATCCCTGCTGTATCCAGCACTTGTACCGGAATTCCCCCAACTACTAGCTGAGATTCTACAACGTCCCGCGTCGTGCCGGGAAGGTCGGTAACGATCGCGCGATCGCACTTACTCCAAGCATTCAATAAGCTGGATTTTCCCACATTCGGACGCCCGACGATCGCCACTTTTAATCCTGTCCGCAATAATTCTCCTTGCCCCGCCGTTGCTAAAATTTCCTCGATTTCTGCTAAAACTTGCCCTATTTGCGCTTTTATTGCCGTTTCATCCAAGGGTGGCAAGTCTTCCTCAAAATCTATCCGCGCTTCTATTTCTGCCAACATATCAAGGCAGGTAGCCCGCAATTGCCTAATTGGTTTGGCTAATTTCCCTTGTAACCCAGCCAGCGCCATTTGGGCTGCTTGGGGAGATTTCGCCCCTACCAAGTCGGCTATACTTTCGGCTTGAGTCAGATCTAATCGCCCGTTTAAAAATGCCCGCAGGGTAAATTCTCCAGGTTGTGCCAACCTCGCCCCGGCTTCGATACACAATTGCAGCACTTGTTGCACTGCGGCAATCCCGCCGTGACAGTGGAACTCTACCACATCCTCGCGGGTGTAGGAACGAGGCGCTTTCATGATTAATAGCAACGCTTCATCTACCACCTGCTTTGTCTGGGGATGGCGGATATAGCCGTAAAGGATGCGGTGACTTTCCCAAACTTGGCGCCCCGGTGAGTGGAAGATGGCTTTGGCTATTGCCATTGCCTCCACACCCGATACGCGCACGATACTAACGCTACCTTGTTGGGGGACAACGGCGGTAGCGATCGCCACTATTGTATCCCCACTCAACAGCGTCATCCTTGCTATTTTTTCCCTTTTGTGGTATTGGAATCTTCTTCCCGCACCAGCATTAACCCGTACAATTCACCTAACGTATAAATTTCCCCCGTTTCTGGATTTTGGGGTTCTAGGGCTACCCGTAAAGTTTCCAAGGTGTCAGCCTGAATTTTGGTAACAAACCCATTTTCGATGCCATTTGCCGTACTAGCAGGCAAGCCGCAATAGGCTTGTAATTCTTGGAGACTCCAGCCCTTTGCTTCTCTGGCGTTGCGAAGGAT
>DNGG01000372.1 GCA_003486675.1 Cyanobacteria bacterium UBA11372 | reverse complement strand
ATCACCCATGAAACTCGCTACCGCAATTAACAGTGCAGCGATCGCGGGGACGATATTGCTGTATGCTTGCACTGTCACCCAGCAAGCACCACCGACTTCCCCATCCCCATTCACCCCCGCTGCACCTCCACCCTCACCCGTTACCTCAGCTTCCCCACCGCCAACATCCCCAGAAACTGACTTCTTCCTGGAAGCAGAAAATAAAGCCATCAGTGCTAAAAATATCGCCCAAATTGCCCAAACTAAAGAAGACTGGACGCTAGTAACAAATCGGTGGCAGCAAGCAATAGACTTAATCAAAGCAGTGCCCAAATCTAATCCCAAGTATTCACTGGCTCAAAAACAACTTGCCGAATACCAAAGCGGGTTAAACAATGCCGAAAAGCAGCTTAAACTTCCCGCGCCAACTCCTTCTAACCTAGCCGATAACCAAGATACGATTCAGGAAACACCCGGACAAGTTTATACAGTAGATCCCCAAGCAAAACCAACCCGAAACGATACGCCAGAATTAAGCAAACTGGGTAACTTACTCGCAGCCAAAAAATGGAAAGAAGCAGACGAAGAAACCTTTGCCGCGATCGCGCGTCACCCTTGTCCAACTCAAGAGAAACCAGAATGCATCGCGCCGACTTTACGCGCCATCGACCAATTATGGGTGCAATACTCCAACGGAAAGTTTGGTTTGAGCGTGCAAAAGCAAATTTACGAGAAAACTAAATTACCCGATGAATTGTTTAAGCAGGTTAATTGGAAACTCAGGGATAAACAAAACCCAAATGCCATCTCTGGAATCACCTATCAAACCAATGCACCCGCCGGACACTTGCCGTTTAAATTTATAGATTATATGTGGACAAATGCTGGTGCTTGCGGGTTAGACATAACATACTCTTTGTTAGAGCATTCACCTGAAGAAAATTTTATCCCGCCAGCTGCTTGTAGTGGCAAATCTTTCTCCTTTCCCAAAGAGCAGGTGAGCAAAAGGAGCAGGTGAGCAGGTGAGCAAAAGGAGAAATGTAGGGGCGGGTTTTACCAATAACCTTATGAGAAAAACAGACAATTTAACTAAACCCGCCCCGGTGGGTCAGCACAGGAGCTTCAGGAGCATAGACTGGAAATCAAGCTCATAATCCTACCCGCACACCTGCCCACCCGCACACCTGCCCCCCTGCCCTTGCTATCCTGAAAAGAGTTCCCCACCATCGACTCGCGCCGATTCAACCATGACCGAACAACCCGCACGTATTTGTATCCTGGGTGGAGGCTTTGGTGGTCTCTACACCGCTTTGCGCCTCTCCCAACTACCCTGGGAGGGAACCCAAAAGCCGGAAATTGTTCTGGTGGACAAAAGCGATCGCTTCCTCTTCATCCCCCTCCTCTATGAACTCCTGACTCGCGAACTGCAATCTTGGGAAATCGCCCCCCCGTTTGCCGAAATCCTCAATAACACAGGCGTGCGTTTTTGTCAAGGAACTGTTGCTGGAATTGATGTAGAACAGCAGCGGGTGCAATTGCAGGAAGGGGTGGAAATTCCTTACGATCGCTTAATTTTAGCCCTGGGTGGAGAATCGCCCCTAGACAAAGTACCGGGCGCTGCAGTGAGTGCGTTTCCATTCCGCACCCTCGCCGATGCTTATCGTTTGGAAGAACGACTGCGAGTTTTAGAACAATCCGACAAAGACAAAATTCGCATCGCAATTGTTGGCGGCGGTTATTGCGGCGTTGAATTAGCCTGTAAGCTGGCAGATAGACTCGGAGAGCGGGGACGGTTTAGGATTATCGAACAAGCCGATAAAATTCTCAGAAACTCCCCAGAATATAACCGGGAAACCGCAAGTAAAACTCTCGAAGCAAAAGGCGTTTGGCTTGATTTAGAAACTAGCGTCGAATCAATTTCAGCCGATAGCATTTCCTTGATGTACAAAGGAACTGTAGATACGATTCCCGTCGATATAGTGTTGTGGACGGTGGGAATGGAAGGATCTCCCGTAGTGCGAAATCTCCCCCTCAAACAAAACCAAAGGGGACAGCTTGTGACTACACCGACGCTGCAAGCAATCGACCGTGAAGAAATTTTTGTTGTGGGAGATTTAGCCGACTGTCGCGACAATGAAGGACAGCTTGTTCCTCCATCGGCGCAAGCAGCTTTCCAGCAATCAGATTATGCCGCTTGGAATGTTTGGGCATCGCTGACTAAGCGTCCAATGCTTCCTTTCCGCTATCAGAATTTGGGAGAAATGCTGACATTGGGAATTGATAGCGCTACTTATACAGGTATGGGATTGAAACTCGATGGTCAAGTTGCGTACCTGATGCGTCGCCTCGCTTATCTGTATCGGATGCCAGGATTAGAACATCAACTTAAAGTCGGCGTTAGTTGGATTTCTAATCCGATTTTGGATGCGATTGGTAATGGGTAATTGGTAATTGGTAATTGGTCAGAGGGAGAGAGAGAAACCTTTGCTTTTGTATCCCCATTACCCATTACCAATTACCGATTCACAACAGAGGTTTTGCCAGCAGCAAGGCATCTAAATCGAGTTGCGCCAATTTTTCATAAGCTGGCGCGATCGCTCCTTTCCCCCGCAAAAACCCAGTATTGGCACCCGGACAGATGTATTCCAGCGTTTCTTTTGTAAACAATTCGCGCAACATTTTGACGCTGTTAATTTGCCTTCGCCAGTGAAAAGTTTTGGAAGTTCGCAAGGGGACGGGGTTACCCTCCCGATTTGGCAATAAGTGACGTCCGGTAAACAATACGCCCCCATTTTCCCGCTCATAAAGGCAAGACGAACCGGGAGAATATCCAGGCGTCCAAATCACCTGGCTAGCCGGAGAGAGGGTAAACTCTTTCTGGAAGGTGGTGACGGTTAACCCAGGTAACAGATAAGCTTCCTGTTCCTGAATCAAAATTTCGCAGCCAAAGGTTTGTTGAATTTCCTTGACATGCTTGCCTATACCACCCCGATGGGTGATAAACAACCACCGGACTCCGCCGCGCTCGTGTAAAAATTGCTGGTTTTCTTCGTCAGGTGCGGGACAATCCAGCAGAATATTGACATCGTTCTTTACAATGAAATAAGCTGTCGCCCCCAACGTTTCTCGATTGGGTGGAAATGCAAAAATATTGTCAAAGACAGCCCTTGCTGGTTTGGGCATAAAATGAAC
>DNGG01000165.1:1346-11679 GCA_003486675.1 Cyanobacteria bacterium UBA11372 | reverse complement strand
GTCGCCTGTTTCAGAATTAGTCGTAATTTTTGCCATAGCGAACAACCATGATTAACCAATTGCTAGAACGGCTTTTTCCTTGGACAGGCGCTAAAAACAGCCGCGAGGATGTCAAGCGTCGCCTCAAACTTGTGATCGCCCACGATCGCACCGGACTTTCCCCGGAGGCAATGGAGTCGATGCGACAGGAAATCTTGGAAGTTGTTTCTCGCTACGTCGAACTCGACGGCGAGGGGTTAGAGTTTTCGATTGAAAGTCAAGAACGCGCTACAGCTTTAATTGCCAATTTGCCCATTCGACGGGTGAAGGAAGATTCTTAGCTGTTTTTACCCCCACGCGATCGCACTTCTCGTATATACGTAAAAAATATTACTTAGAACTTTCCCTCTTTACGCAAACTTCATCGCCCTCAGCTTTCCGTCAGCAGGTCTTGGTGCAGTTAAAACACTGCTACCACCAGCATTGCACTTCAGCGCCCCATCGTCAGCTAAATTTTTTATACTACGTAAGTATGTATTTTTTCGGTAAAGATTTGGCGATCGCTCTGGCAAATACAAGGCCAGATATGCCAAATTTTCTGCAAGCGATTTGAATAAAGTAATTAATTATACTGCAAGCTATCCCTACTGTTAGCCTCTAACTGTTTGGAGATAAGTCTGATGACTGCCTTTTCCTTAAGAGACTTAGAAGATTCGCCTGATGAAACAACAGCACCAATCCGATTTAAAATGTCACCCTGCCGCAATGCCATTGAACCCCTTGTGGAGGAAGAAGTAGAGCGGCAGCTACAACAACTACCACCCCAGATGGTTAAATATATTAATCGAGTACAAGTGTTGGCCTACGCCCTCAATCGTCTGCCTGCTTTTTGACACTCTGCGGGCTGAAGCCGCGCAGATTCTTCTTTCTCTGAGCCAACTTACTCTAGCAGGTTTGCACCAACTAAGATAGAGGTCGATTCTCCAGAAGCGTTGCTTGCGTCTAGCGCCAAGGTTCCGATATGCCCTATCGTACCCAATCCTGAGTTAAGGATGTTAATACCAGCGTTGTGGTCACGATCTAGTCTGCATCCACATTGACAAACGTGAGTGCGAGTAGATAAAGATTTCTTAACTACAACACCACAACTAGAGCATTCAACAGACGTGTAGGCTGGATTGACGGCAACTGTTACGCGCCCAAATACCTTTCCAAAATACTCTAGCCACACTCTAAATTGATACCATCCAGCATCATTAATCGACTTAGCTAGACAGTGATTTTTAACTAGATTCTTAATCCGCAAATCTTCGTAGACTACAACATCGTTAGATGTGATTACGCACCGCGCCAACTTTACGGCGTGGTCTTGACGTTGTCTACTTATTTTGAGGTGAATCTTACCTAACCTAACTCTAGCTTTGCGTCTATTGCTAGAGCCTTTTACCTTGCGAGAAACCAGCCTTTGCGCTCGTTTCATCTTCTGGAAGCCCACGCGATAAAACCGAGGGTTTTCTACCTTGTTACCCTTAGAGTCAGTGTAGAAACTCTCCAACCCAACATCTAAACCGATCGTTTGGTGAGTGGGTTCTATTTTTTCGTTTCGCTCTACAGAAATGCCAAACTGAATATAATAACCGTCCGCTCTTTTAACTAACCTAATCCGCTTGATTTGGTCAGGCTGATAAAAATTAAGGTCACGAGTACCTTTCATCTTTAGTCTACCAATCCCAACTTTATCGGTGAACGTAATTGATTTACGGTCATCAGCTAGTTTCCAGCTTTGAGTTTTATACTCAACCGACCGATTATCCTTCTGAAAATTCGGATAACCTTTCTTGCCCGCAACTTTCTTTTTGCAGTTATCAAAGAAGCGCGATATAGATGACCATGCTCGTTCTGATGATGCCTGCCTAGACATCGCATTGAGTTTATTAGCAAACGGGAATTCTTTAGCTAATACCGCGCTATATTTGCTCAAGTCATATTTATTCGTAGACGGATTATCCATCCACAGACGAATACATTTATTGCGAATAAATTATACGACTCTGATGGCTTCGTCTATAGCCGCGAATTGCTCAGGCTTCCCGTAGGCTTTGAACTCAAAAACTAACATGATTCGACCTAATCACTATTGCTATATGCTATTATAATCGGCGTATAATAGCAATAGATGCAGGAAATTAGGGTTTTTCTTTGACTGCGGCTAAAGCCGCTCGTGTCGCTTTTCCACCCCGCAATAAATTGACGGGGCTATCAAGCTCCCGTTTTGTTTTCGGTATGCAACTTCCCAAGAAGGATGGCATCGGCAACAACTACATGCTAGACAACATTTAAGCAATCAAATTTTTATGGCAGTGCGCCAAGGATTTGCCGCAGTGCAAAAAGACCCCTTAAAAGCTGCAACTGGAGCTGCAACTGGAAAATAACCTCTAATAAGCTGCAAGATCACCTAATTTGAGAGCCAAATTTTCCCTTCTTCTTGTGGGGTGGGCAGATTCGCCTGCCTGTTTATGGGATTTAAATGCTCCCGCAGCTTATCCAATCGAGTGTAAACGCGCAGCTCCCCGACTTCACAAGAGAAGTCGGGGAGCTAGTCGATCGCGATCGCCCGCTCGGTGATATTTCTTGTCAGGGTTTCCACCCCTAACGCAGTACGCTTTTCCGTACCACCACACGCCTAAGTTTTAAGCTTTAATCAAATATATAGATCTACAAAAAATATCGAAGAAATATCTCGATTAGACTAAAACAGTTATACCCTTTGAGCGCCTAAATGCGAAAGCAAAGTTAAAAATTGAACCTAAAAATTGCACCGAGTTGGGCTGGCTTCTTGTTATTCAATAAAATAGCTAAAATAATACCAGATAGAAATCAATCTGTCAACCTTGGGGGAAAGCAGCAGCCATGACGGAACTAGCTGATAAAATTCCAATTTACCGCAATGCCATTGAGCCGTTAGTCGCTGAAGAATTAGAGCAGCAGCTACAGCGCGTACCAAAGCAGATATTACAATATATCAATCCGGCACAAGTCATGGCTTACGCTCTCAATCGTTTGCCTGCCTTGTATGCTACCAGTGAAGAAGGATGGCATCGCCAACAGCTACGTGCAAAACAGCAGCTGTTGGAGCAAATTGCTACAGCGGTGCGGCAGGGGTTGGCGGCGGTGCAAAAAGACCCCTTAAAAACTTCAACCCCGCTTAAAGGAGAAGCAACAGTCCAGCAAAAAGACATTTTGAGAAATTCTATTCACAGGCAACAATGGGCATCTTACGTGCAAAAATCTGCCTATAAATCGGGTTATCTGCGTTTATAAATATTTCACATAAACGCGATCGCACCGAGAAGTTTCCACCCCATCTGCCGGTTGATAGCGGCTGCTTTCCTACAGCTTTACCGCTTCTTTTAACGCGCTGGCAGTTTCCATCCCAATTTGTTCAAAACCTTTAAGGGCGATCGCTTCCTCCAATTGCCCCAGTACCTACCTACCTAAACCCTCTCCTCTCGCATCTGCCAAAAGGTACATTTTGCGTATTTCTACCCTATTTTTTCCTCTATTTATAGGATAATATGCTGCCGTACCGAAAACCTGTCGGTGCCTTTTGATCGCGAAGCACTTACCGCCGGTAGCGAGATCAAAATCTTCTACCAAAAGAAGGTGCCTATCTGCCCCTGTTGGTTCCCAAGGTAAGCCATATTCAGCCAAAACGGAACGGATGAGTAGGGCGGCGGTAGTGAGATCCGAGCTGGAACGGGGGCGAATGCCAAAATCTCGATAGCCGGATCGCATAATTCAATCGTAATACGTTGTTTCACGGTTCTTTTACTCTCAACACCTGAGCTAAACTTTAATATGAAGTTTTTTAACGACAGAGATGCACCTATAATTATTTCTTTACCTTTATTTAACCTGTACTATAACAGAGAATTTGCCTAAGTATTTTCCCGTAGATATCCCACCAAGGTAGCGATCGTGATTGAAATTAGCCTGAAAAAGCTTTTTTCCAAGAAAAAAGATGTTGCTGTCATTAGCGAGCTTGTGAATGCTATCGACCCTAGCATCAGCATTCAGGATGTCAAAGGCAAAACCCTACTGGGAGTGGATAGAGAAAACCAAGGGAGTAAACATGCAATAGAGGTTTCAGGACAAGTAATTGGATGGGTAACTGGGGGAGAAAAAGCAGCCACTGTAGCAACTGCTATTGCTTATATAGCTAATAAAGAATTTGAGAAAAATACCCTGGCAAATGAATTGCTAGATAGATATCGAGAAACAACTCTACTTTATCATATTTCTGAAAAAATCACTGCCAGTTTAGAACTGAAAGAAGTTGTAAAATTAATCCTCAATGAGGCCAGTAAACTGATAGAAGCAACCAGTGGATCGGTGATGCTGCTCGATGCAAAAACAGGGAAATTAGAATTCCTCTCAAGCATTGGGAAAGAATACAACCCAAAAGCCAATTTAAAACTGGGTAAAGGGATTATTGGTAACGTGGTATCCACGGGAGTGGGAGAGATAGTCAACGATGTCTTATCAGATCCGAGATTTATTGTAAGTTCGGCTCCCATACGCTCGCTGATTTGCGTTCCTTTAAAAAGCAAAGACAGGGTAATTGGTGCAATTACAATGAGCAACTCAGCACCGATTACCTATACAGCTCGAGAACTTAAACTTCTTACCATGCTTGCATCCCAAGCAGCATCGGCGATTGAAAACGCCATTTTCCACGAAGAAAAACTGCAAGAAAGCCGCCGAGACGCCTTGCTTTTTCGTTTAGCCAATCAAATTCGTCTTTCTTTAGATCTCAATACTATTTTAGAAACCGCTGTCAGCGAGATCCGCAACCTTTTACAGATTGACCGCTGCCAATTTATCTGGTATAGACCCCAAAATGATGAAAGTAGAATGCTGAAAAGTTCAACCCCTGGGTGTATTTGTTTGTCCACAGAAAGCGAGCTTAATCTATCATCCAAAAGCCAGCACGATCTCAACATTTGGGAAGTTGTCAATGAAGCCAAAAACCCTGAATTACCTAGCATGATGGGTTACTATCGCGCCGCAGAGATGGGTGAAGTTACCCAGAAGCTGCTCGATAGGGAAATGGTGCGAATCGATCGGGTTGAAAGCTTAACCGATCCCATGGGAAGACAGTTTTTTGTCGAACGTAACTTCACCTCAGTATTGGTAGTGCCAATTCAGACGCGATCGGGAGCAATTGGTGCGATCGCTTTGGCGTCAATTATGGAAGAGAGAGCTTGGAGTGAGGCAGAAGTAGAACTGTTACTAGCTGTAGGTAATCAATTAGCGATCGCTCTAGATCAAGCAGAACTTTACAAAGAAGCTGCATCCGCCGCCGCCCTAGCCCAAGCACAAGCGCAAAAATTGCAACAAACCCTGTACGAATTGCAACAAACCCAAGCCCAGCTAATTCAAAGCGAAAAAATGTCCAGCTTGGGGCAGCTAGTAGCAGGAGTTGCTCATGAAATTAACAACCCAATTAACTTTATTCACGGCAATCTTGCCTACGTCGAGCAATATAGCCAAGACTTACTCCGCCTGCTGCGACTTTATGCTAAACAGTATCCCGAACCCGCACCCGCAATTCAAGCGGAGACAGAAACCATCGACCTAGAGTTTATCATCACAGACCTTGCTAAATTGATTTCTAGCATGAAGCTGGGAACCGAACGCATCCGCAAAATGGTTTTATCGCTGCGAAACTTTTCCCGTCACGACCAAGCCGAGAGCAAACCTGTAGACATTCATGAAGGAATTGATAGCACCCTATTAATCTTGCAGCATCGATTAAAAGCAACAGCAGAACGCCCTCAAATTCAGCTCGTTAAAAAATACGGCGCCCTGCCATTAGTCGAGTGCTATCCCAGCCAACTAAACCAAGTATTTATGCACGTGATTAATAACGCGATCGATGCTTTGGAAGAGGTGATGAGTAATGGGGAAAATTTTTATAATTACTCGGCTAACGATGACGAATTACCAACAATTTGGATTTGTACCGAAGTTGTAAATAGCGAAAGCGTCATTGTTCGCATTCGAGACAACGGAGCAGGCATTCCAGAACCAGTAAAAAATCGGCTATTCGATCCATTTTTTACAACCAAGCCGGTGGGCAAAGGAACGGGGTTAGGACTGTCGATTTCCCACTCAATTGTAGTGCAGAAACATCGGGGAATTATTCAGTGTGACTCAATCCCAGGAGAGGGAACGGAGTTCTCGATTCAAATTCCGATATTGGCGGCGATCGCTAAACCAGCCCACGCGATCGCTAGTTAGAATTATGGAAAAATTTGTGGTTGGTAATTGGTAATTGGTCATTGGTAATTGTACAGAATATTTCCATTTTTCCTACGCAGAAACCGCGCTCGGCCTCGTCGCGCCTCAATCCCGTGAATGATTTGGCAACGAACTTCTCACAATTACAAAACTAAAGCTGCGTGTCACAATCGGTGGTTGGTGCGTGACGCTACAAGTCTCATTGCTACCTTGAAATATTCTCGCAGCGTCACGCACCCGGAGAGAAAAAATATGCCAGTTGCGTCAGTCCTCAATTACCCATTACCCATTACCAATAGCTAACTGTGGATTCTCGGTTCCGGGTGCAACGTCGCCAGTATTTTGCTTTCTACAACCGCTAATTCTTCCAGCCGCTCTTTGACAGCAGATCGCTCATAATAAGTATCCGCAAGCACCCAGTAAATACCGTAGTGACGAGCCTCCGACGCCATCAAACTGCGATAAAATTGAGATAGCTCTGGCTCGGGACAATGGTTGGCTAACAAACCCAACCGTTCGTGACTGCGAGCCTCGATCAGTCCAGAAACCAGCAACGAATCTAAAAGTCGCTCCGGTTCCTGGGGACGAATTTGAGCCTTTAAATTGGCTCCATAGGGCGGAGAAGAAAGCGGCCCCAAAGGGACGCCTCGCCGTTCGAGCCATTGGTTAACCAACTCAAAGTGTTCTAGTTCCTCGCGAGCGATCGCAGTCAGCATCCTGACTAACTTGGTATTAGACGGATAGCGAAACATTAAATTTATTGCTACCCCAGCCGCCTTGCGCTCGCAGTGGGAGTGATCCAGAAGGATCGTATCCAGGTTAGCGATCGCCAGTCTCACCCAAGCCAGACTTGTCGGCTGCTGGAGGATATTTATCGTAGGTAGTGTATCAGAAAGCACAGTCTTTATCCTTTCCAGGATTCGGGGGCATAATAAAAATAACAGCGTGCACCAGAGATCTGCTAAATTTCCTTTTTTCAGGTCAGCCCCACAAAGACTCTACATCAATTATCACTCAGTATTTGGGAACAGGCAGCCGGATGAGCGAAATCAACCCCCGTAACATAGTTATCGGCGACGTACACGGTCACTATAAGGGTCTGATGACCTTATTGGAAGAGATCTCCCCTGACTCAGAAGATCGAATTTATTTCTTGGGAGATTTAATTGACCGAGGCCCCCACAGCTCTCAGGTTGTCAAGTTTGTCCAAGAAAGCTCCTATAAATGTCTGTTGGGCAACCACGAGCAAATGTTACTCGACAGCTTTGTCAATGGAAAAGTGCAACCAAGTGTTCTGCAAGCTTGGCTCTACAGCGGCGGACATACAACCCTAGAGAGTTACCCCAAGGGTCGCATTCCCTTAGAAGATCTAGATTGGATGCAGACGCTACCAACCCATCTAGACTTAGGCGATGTTTGGTTAGTTCATGCAGGGGTTCATCCTGAAATCCCCCTCGAAGAGCAAACCGCCGATCAATTCTGTTGGATTCGTCAAGAATTCCACAGTATGTCCCAACCCTTCTTTGCCGACAAACTGATCGTTACAGGTCATACGATCACCTTTACCCTGCCAGGGATAAAACCCGGAAAAATCGCCGCCGGTTCGGGTTGGATAGACATCGACACGGGAGCCTATCACCGCCGCAGTGGTTGGTTGACTGGATTAGATATTACCAACTCCATGGTCTATCAAGTCAATGTTTTTGATAATTACGTCCGCACCCTGCCTCTGGAAGAAATTTTAATGCCAATCCAGCCCGCTGTTAGACTCCCACGTTTATCCAAGGGCTAATAACTCAAGTTGCTAGCTATCTCATCCATAGCGAGGGAAAAGGGGGAAAGGGAAAAGGGGAAAGGGGAAAGGTTGGTTCATCCTTCCCCCGTGCCCCTACTCAACATTATCCGGGCGTCCAGTAATGCTTTATACTCGACGTCGCGTTCTGATTTCAGTGTGGGAATAGCCGCTTCTGCGATCGCTTTCATCTGAATAACCGCTACCGCCGCGATAGCGAGAACCGCGCTGCATAAATTCCGGGTCATTAGCCGGATGCCATTCTTCATTGCCCGAAATAGCAGCCGCTTGAGCATTCCACCAATCGTCGTAAGTAGCCCAAGGATACTGCTTTCTAAATTTGGCGTAGCTTTCTCTGGTATCGTCGTCGGCAAAAGCTAGCTCAACATTCTCGAAAAAAGCCATAATCAAATCGCTCCTTGTACCAGCTAAAAAGTCAAGCCAGTCGGTAGCTAAAGCATCTGTACAGCTGGCTCTGATTGATTTTTGTTGTTCTATACTTCTAGTACAATCGATCCAACTTAAATCGCCCCCTGTCCCCAGAAGTACTTAGTGCTGGCTCAAAGTTAGAAAAAAAACCATCAAACCCCTACCTACTGGAAGGGGAAAGGGGGAAAGTGTTTGTTCATCTTTTCCCCTTTAAAAGTCTTACTATCGTGGATTAGCACTCAGCAGCGGTTGAATTTGGGTCTTATAAGCAGTCTCGTCTAAACCATCCCCCACATTTGCTCGAGCCGGATCGAGGGCGCGTTCGATAGCGGCGATGCGATCGCGCGTAGCTGGATGGGTACTTAAAACCGTCGGCGGAGAAGGTCTATCTAGCAATTTTTCCATAAATCCAACCATCCCCGATTGAGCGTAGCCCGCTTTTGCTAACAACCCCAGTCCAGTTTGATCCGCTTCAAATTCGTCTTTGCGGCTGCGGGGACGATTAAGCGCCAAATCTACCCCCAGATTAACAGCCGTACTGCGGTCTAATCCAGCAGCAGTAACAATACCTTGGGCGATCGCGCTTTGACGCATTTGTTGCAGCAAGTGGCGGCGGGTGATGTGACCGATTTCGTGGGCTAAAACGCTTGCCACCTGCGCTTCGTTGTCTGCCGTCTTCAGCAAACCAGTAGTAATGTAGACAAATCCCCCCGTCGTGGCGAAGGCATTGACATTGTCATCGCGCACCACCTGAAAAGTAAAAGGAAGATTGGGGCGATCGCTCACAGCTGCCAACCGCTGACCAATTTCATCCACATAACTGGTAATCTGGGAATTGCGGTAAAGCCGAAACTGACGCCCCGCCATGCGATCGTTCATTTGCTGCCCCAGCTGCACTTCCTGTTGTGGGGACATATTCGACAGTTGAATAACTTGAATCCCCTGACGGATCAAATCCCGCCAAGGAATCTGCGCGATCGTAGAATCGGGAGTTGCCACCACCAGCGATAAAGCTATCGCAAAAGACAGCAACGGGTAAAACCAGCGGCGACGCAGCCAATGGGAAACAAAAGACAACGGGTTCAACATAGCAGCGTATGATGTGAGAACAAATAGTACGGCAACAGATACCGCCGCAAACCAAGGGTAATCGGTAAAACTATTTTTTACCTTTCTCTGAAGCCAGACGAACTTGGATTGCTTTAGGTTGCTATTTTATGATTCCCATAGAAAGTTCGCTCGTCTCTCTCCCTCTCCCACCAAGTCATGGTACTCTGACCAAGAAACAACCTCTTGAGCTTCCCCTCCAGAATGAACCGGACAAGTTTTTATGAAAATTTTGGACTCTAAAGGCCGCTTATTCGGTAAAATGAGCATCCTCGACTTGGGTGCTGCGTTGGTAATTCTCCTCGTTGTGGTGGGGATATTTTTCTTTCCAGGCACTTCGGGTTCAATTGCTCAAGTCGGAGTTCCCACAAAACCGATTGAGGTAGACGTAGTTGTGAGAGGTTTGAGCATCCGCAACCCCCAAGAGCTAATTAAGGAATTTCAAACCAGAAAAAAAACGAATATTATTATTCGCAATCAACCCTACGGACAAGTTGAGATTAAATCTGTCAGAGAACTTCCCAAAACCGTACTCGTTCCCCAACCCGATGGTACTGTCAAAGCGCTTCCCGATCCGAGAAAAGAGATTTTTAGCACCGATCTGCTGATTACTTTAGCCGGAAATGCCCGCATCACGGAAAATGGCCCCGTTCTCGGCAACAGTAAAATTAAAGTCGGTACCCCCGTAGAACTCGAAGGTTTGGAATATAACTTCAACGCCAG
>DNGG01000165.1:0-1120 GCA_003486675.1 Cyanobacteria bacterium UBA11372 | reverse complement strand
AACTTCAACGCCAGCGCCATCGATCTTCGGATTAAAGGCTGATTTAGCTTGCAGGAAGAGCAAGACAAGGGACCAAGGGAGCAGAGGAGAATGAATGTGGATTCAAATTCCCCTCTGCACCTTGACACCTTGACCTCTGCACCTGGAGCTTTCGTAATAATTCAGAAGCAAACCGAGGCGATATAATTTCTTCCCCATCTTCCCCATCTTCCCCATGCTGACTAAACCAGCCGCTGCAAAAATTTCCGCATTAAACCAATCGTCACCGCAGGTAGTTCTAATTGGGGCGTCAATCCTACATCTTCCAAGCGTTCAAAAAACTTAATCGCTTCGGGATTTAGGTTAGCTAAGCGCTGTCCTACTTCTGGGCTGGTAAATTGGGATTTTCTGCCCCAAATAATAGCTGTTGGAACGGTTAACTGGGGAACGTACAAAGATAAATCAAACGACAAGTCGCCCCGCACAAACGACAGGGCTGCGTATTCGGCATTTTTTTGCAGAGCAGATTCCAGGTAGGCGTCAACGATTTCCTCGTAGACGCGGTTAGGATTGGCAAATTGGCGTTGCTCTAAGAAAGTGCGAATTCCATTTTTGTTGGCGACTCCCGCAGTATAGAATATCCGGTCGAGGATGGGGACGCCTGCTAGTTGGGCAAATAGGGTATTGGCATAATTGTCGCCAAAATCCGCCAGCCCTGACGGCGTAGTTAATATCAAACACTTGAATAAATCTGGGCGCGCGATCGCCAAGCGGATGGTAAACGCCGCCGTGAGGGAAGAGGCGATCGCATAGGCACCCCCGCTACAAGTCTGCTCGATAAACTCGGCAATCGTCGTCAGATAATCTTCAATGCGATAATTCCGCACTGGATGGTTGGATCTGCCCCATCCAATCAAGTCCGGTGCCACAATGCGATAATCCGCCGCAAAAGCAGGATATACCTTAGACCATTCGTAAGCCGAAGAGCCGCCACCAAAGCCATGCAAGAATACCAGCGTTTCTCGCTCTTGCTCCCTGTCTGCATCCTCACTCAGCCAAGGCGATGTATCAGCAGTGTAATACACCATTTCTCCCAGGGAGGTCTTCACGGAATGGGCTTCAAAACCGGGCGGAGTAAACA
>DNGG01000054.1 GCA_003486675.1 Cyanobacteria bacterium UBA11372 | reverse complement strand
GCGATCGCGACGAAATACAAACAGATTACCCGTTGCTCCTCGTCCGATTCTAATTTCTGCATCTAAGTAGGAAGTCGTCCACAAAGCTTCTTTTCGCAGGAATTCCAGTACGGGGATGTTTAATGCGGGTAAATTCCAGTTTTCGGCACCAAAGGGCTTGGTGGCTCGGATAGAAAATGTGCCAAAAGTAACTTTAGCAATCTGCTCATCTTCACCGAAATTCCAAGTTCCTTCAGCCTGTAGCTGCCACTCACCTAGCAATGGCAATTCAATAAAAGCACCGTTAGACGCAGTAATTTTACCAGAAGTGCCTGGAACTAAACTTTGCCACACCCGTTTGATTTGGATTCCTTCCCAAAAATTGGGCATCGAAGCGATCGCTCGCGTGACGACGGTTCCGTTAGAGGCGTAAACTAATTGCCAGTCACCAAGTAGATCGGGGAGATAGTTGGGACTTAGGGGGCGTGGGATGGGATTAAGAATCTCTAACTTTTGGACAATTTGATCGATTGCCTGTGCTGGCGATGGCAATAGGGCTTGATTTGCTCCTAATGCTTCCACTCGTTGCCACAGTTCAGTTTTCAAGGCTAATCTGGTTGCTTCATCCCCTATCATCAGAACTCCTGGGTAGAAACCGTCGATGGTTAGATGGGAAGGCGGATTTGTTCGCTGGCATAAAATCTCCCTCCCCAATCGATTAAATACTATACACAACGGATCTGGAGAAGCGATGTAATAAAAACACCAAAAAAAGTTTAAGAAACAGTTATTAAAATATGATGTCCGGTTGCGAAGGGCATCGCACGCTCATGGCGGGTTTATCAATACAATTCACCTTTGGGTTTCTATGACAGATCAAACCTTTTCCTTCGACGGCGAAGTAATGCCTTTTTTGGTGAGGTTTTCTTCCAGTTTCCTGATAAATACCAAGTCCTCGTCAGGCAGGGGCTTTCTTCCACTTGCCAATAAGTCCTCACCAATAGGATTTTTTTCCAGAAACGCGAACGCCTGGCGGAACTGATGCGGCCCTGCCTCAATTGGCGCGTCAAAGTGGCAGGGAATAATCCGCAGGAAATGCCACTTCGCCACCTCGTCCGCCCAATCGAGTACTTGCCTCGGTGCTTGGTTGAAAATGAATGTCTGTAGAATCGGTGCCACCAAAGGACGACCGCCCCCTCGCAGCGCCTGGAATGACTGCTTCCAATCGGCTTTCCATCGGAAGGGAAACAAACCGAAATACGCCTTTTTTGAGCGCTCTGGTGCTTTGAAGGCATCGCGAAAAGCTTGCAACAGTCCAATTGTCTCTAATGCAGAGGGGCTGAAGTACAAAGCGAAAAGAGAAATGCGCTGCCATCCCTGGCGGCGATTCGCTTCAGTGTCAGAAATGGGATCAAATGCGCTGTTTCTGGCGTGGAACAGCAAGGGATAGGGGTCAAGCTGAACAATCTCTGGTGGGTTTTCTGGCACAGACAGCACCGAGTCCGTCACCAAGAGCGTGCGCGATTTCTTGTGCAATAAAGCAACTTCTTCAAATGACCCCCGTCCGAGATTAATACTCAGCACCTCGTAGCTAAACTCATCCCCAAACGGCGCATCGCCACTAGATGCTGGGAGTATCGCAGTCCGTTTCCTGGGGAAACCGAGCCAACTCAAGGGTAGATTTACCGGATAACTCCACTGGGAAGCAGTCACAAAAACCTGCGCTAGAGGAAATTGTCTGGCAAAAGGGCCAACAAACACCTTATGTTCTAAGCCAGAGGCAGTTGGCAGGATGATGTATTTAACGACACCATGCTTCGCCTCCAACTCCTTAACGAGCCGGATACATTCTTTGGTTGGTGCAACAGGTGCATAGACGAGAAGACCCCCTTTTTCCAGCTTCACGACGCTCATGCGAATCGGTACCACGGTGTAGAGGATGCCCTGCAACTGATCGAACGTCCAGAGGGTGTCTTTAATAACTTCTTTGCGAACTGTCCGCCGCCGACTGTATGGGTAAAGTGGCACAGCCAGCCAGAATCGCCATGACCAGTCCTTATTGCTAGTAGATGCCAATAAATTGGGTTGTTTCCACTCCACGGCTCCCTCCCCGATGCTTAAATCAACGAGTCGCGGTAGTAAGTATGAAAAAAATACCTTAAAAAAATACGGAGAGGGAGGGATTCGAACCCTCGGATGGGTCTTACGAGTCCATCAACAGATTAGCAATCTGCCGCTTTCGACCACTCAGCCACCTCTCCAGGGTGACGAAAATCTATTGTAGCAGATCTCGCCCGGTTTAAGTCAATCATAATTTTCACTCTAGTTGGTTTTTTGGTGATGGGGACGGTAGAGGAGCGGGGGGCAGAATTTTTGCCAGAGCGGGCGTTTTGATCGGATCGAGGCTGGAAAAACCTTCCTTATGGTTGGCGATCGCACATTATTCGCTCATCCGCAGATAGAGGCTCTCTGGGGAGCGAATCGCTAACGTCTTAAGTGTAAAAGTGAAGAGGGCAGGCGATTATGCGTTGGCAGCTGGGGCGTCGGAGTACGAATGTTGAAGATCGACGCGGTATCGGAGTGTCCGCGCCGGTAGTGGGTGGGGGGATAGGGGCAATACTGTTATCCCTGCTGGTGGCGCTTTTGGGTGGCGATCCTAGTATAGTTTTGGAGCAGATAAATCAGCAGAGCGATCGCCCGACAACCTCCGCCCCTCGCAACCCTGGGGGTACCGATCAAATGGCAGATTTTGTTTCCGTCGTACTCGCCGATACCGAAGATACCTGGCGCGAAGTATTCCGGCAAAACGGTTCAACTTATACAGAACCCAAATTAGTGTTATATTCCGATGCCGTGCAATCTGCCTGTGGATTTGCCAGAGCGGCGATGGGGCCATTTTATTGTCCTCGGGATCAAACAGTTTATATCGACTTAAGTTTTTATCGCGATTTGAAGACCAAATTTCAAGCACCAGGAGATTTTGCCCAAGCATATGTAATTGCTCACGAAGTTGGGCATCACGTCCAGAATGAGTTAGGAATTTTGGATAAAGTGCGAAGATTGCAAAGTCAGGTAGACAAAGTAGAGGCGAATCAACTTCAAGTGCGCGTGGAGTTACAAGCAGATTGTTTTGCCGGTGTTTGGGCGAATCGCGCGCAACGTGCCAGGAAAATTTTAGAACAAGGCGATATTGAAGAAGCGCTCAATGCTGCTAGTAGTATTGGAGACGATCGCTTGCAGGCAAGAGCGAGAGGGTATGTTGTCCCAGAAACTTTTACCCACGGTAGTTCGGCACAAAGGGTGCGTTGGTTTAGGCGCGGTATTCAAACAGGCGATCCTGAACAATGCAATACCTTTGCAACGCCAAATCCTTAGAATCTTGGTATGATATCATGTCCGGTCGATTACCCATAATTAGCAGCCGGGACACGGCATGATTAAAGTTATCTGTTTGTCGGAAACATCTATGATGCCGTGTCCCTACGCAACAACGGGGTAAGGTGTTTTTATTATGCAAATGT
>DNGG01000188.1:7162-58851 GCA_003486675.1 Cyanobacteria bacterium UBA11372 | reverse complement strand
GGGTATCCCGCCTGATCGTATTAAGAGCAGATGAACGGATCGAAGTTGAAGAACTGCGAGCGGGCGATCTAGGTGCGATTTTGGGTCTGAAAGATACATTTACCGGCGATACGATCTGCGAAGAAGGCTCGCCAGTGATTCTGGAGTCCCTGTTCATCCCCGAACCCGTAATCTCGGTGGCGGTGGAACCCAAGACCAAACAGGATATGGAGAAGCTCTCCAAAGCTCTGCAATCACTGTCTGAAGAAGACCCCACCTTCAGAGTCAATATTGACCAGGAAACCAACCAAACCGTGATTGCCGGGATGGGCGAGTTGCACCTGGAAATCCTGGTTGACCGGATGCTACGGGAGTTCAAGGTAGAAGCAAACGTCGGTGCGCCGCAGGTTGCTTACCGCGAAACCATCCGCAAAGCGGTGAGAGCAGAAGGTAAATTCATCCGCCAGAGCGGTGGTAAAGGTCAGTACGGTCACGCCGTGATCGAAGTGGCACCAGGAGATCCTGGTAGCGGCTTTGAATTCGTCTCGAAGATCGTTGGGGGTACTGTACCAAAAGAATACATCGGCCCGATCGAGCAAGGGATCAAGGAAACCTGCGAATCTGGTATTTTGGCTGGATATCCGGTAATTGACCTGAAAGCCACGTTGGTCGATGGATCATACCACGAAGTAGACTCTTCAGAAATGGCGTTTAAGATTGCTGGCTCAATGGCAATTAAAGAGGCAGTCAACAAGGCGACGCCGGTACTGTTGGAGCCTATGATGAAAGTTGAGGTGGAAGTACCAGAAGCATACCTGGGGCCGGTGATGGGGAACTTGATTTCCCGTCGGGGTCAAATCGAAGCTCAAGAAGTCGAACAGGGTCTGGCTAAGGTGACCACTAAAGTCCCACTGGCAGAGATGTTTGGATATGCTACAGATATCCGGTCTATGACCCAAGGCCGGGGCATCTTCTCGATGGAGTTCAGCCACTACGATGAAGTGCCTAAGAACGTGGCTGAAACCATCATCGCCAAGAGCAAAGGGAACGGATAACGATTGCGCGAATTTAGATTTTAGATTTTAGATTGAATCAGATCTAAGATCTAAAATCTTGCTCTCGAATCGCTATATAGATCAGAGAAAAAGGAACATCTAATTCATGGCACGCTCAAAGTTTGAACGGAATAAACCCCACGTTAACATCGGCACGATCGGTCACGTTGACCACGGCAAAACAACCTTAACCGCAGCAATCACGATGACTTTGGCAGCCTTGGGTAAGGCACAAGCCAAAAAGTACGATGAAATTGATGCTGCGCCCGAAGAAAAAGCACGGGGGATTACGATCAATACCGCCCACGTGGAGTATGAAACCGAGAAGCGGCACTATGCTCACGTGGACTGCCCCGGACACGCTGACTACGTGAAAAACATGATCACGGGTGCAGCGCAGATGGATGGTGCAATCCTGGTGGTGGCAGCAACCGACGGTGCCATGCCCCAGACCAAAGAGCATATCCTGTTAGCTCGTCAGGTGGGCGTACCTCGTCTGGTTGTGTTTTTGAACAAAATTGACCAAGTAGACGACGAGGAACTCCTAGAACTCGTGGAACTAGAGTTGCGCGAACTTCTGAGTGGCTACGAGTTTGATGGGGACAACATGCCGATCGTTCGCGGTTCGGGTCTGATGGCTCTGGAAGCGATGACCGCTAACCCCAAGACTGCAAAGGGTGAAAATGAGTGGGTCGATAAGATCTACGAACTGATGGATGCAGTAGACGACTACATCCCAACCCCAGAACGGGATATTGACAAGCCGTTCCTGATGGCAGTGGAAGACGTATTCTCGATCACGGGTCGGGGTACGGTTGCCACTGGTCGGATCGAACGCGGTAAGGTCAAAGTGGGCGAGACTGTCGAGCTGGTGGGTATTAGGGAGACTCGCACTACGACAGTAACCGGGATCGAAATGTTCAAGAAGACCCTGGATGAAGGGATGGCTGGTGACAACGCCGGTATCCTGCTGCGGGGTATTCAAAAGGCCGACATCGAACGCGGGATGGTAATTGCTAAGCCGGGTTCGATTACACCTCACACTCAATTTGAAGGTGAAGTGTACGTGCTAAACGAAAAAGAAGGCGGTCGTAAAACCCCGTTCTTCCCAGGCTACCGTCCTCAGTTCTACGTGCGGACAACCGATGTAACCGGGACGATCACAGCATTCACGGCAGATGATGGCAGCGCCGCAGAAATGGTGATGCCCGGTGACCGGGTAAAAATGACCGTGGAGTTAATCAACGCGATCGCAATTGAGCAAGGAATGCGCTTTGCTATTCGCGAAGGTGGTCGCACCATCGGTGCAGGTGTCGTATCGAAGATCCTCAAGTAGACACTTGACTTTTTAATTAAGAGCAGAAAGGCAACTACCCGTTTGGGAAGTCTGCTTTTCTGCTCTGGCTTCTGGACAAACAAAAATAATCGTTTTCAACTGAACCTGGAAAACTGAAAATGGCAACGATTCAACAGCAAAAAATTCGCATTCGACTCAAGGCTTTCGACCGTCGCTTGCTCGATACTTCTTGTGAAAAGATTGTAGATACGGCAAATCGGACAAACGCTACAGCCATCGGCCCGATTCCCCTGCCGACTAAACGCCGGATTTACTGCGTACTGCGATCGCCCCACGTTGATAAAGATTCGAGGGAACATTTTGAAACCCGCACCCATCGCCGCATTATTGATATTTACCAGCCTTCTTCTAAAACCATTGATGCTTTGATGAAACTCGACCTGCCAGCCGGTGTAGATATTGAAGTTAAGCTGTAAGTACAACTTGTAAGTCGGTAAGGCTAGCCCTTGAGTGCTAATGCTCAAGGGTGCTTTATTACCTTTTTGAGGAGCAGATCCGTTAAAGTAAGTAAATAAGCGCCTTTACTTTCTGTACTATGGCATCCTCTTCCTCAATTGCTGTTAGAGAGCTTCCTCTGTTTCCGTTGCCGGAAGTAGTTTTATTTCCAGGTAGACCGCTGCCTCTACACATTTTTGAGTTTCGTTACAGAATCTTGATGAACACGATTCTGGAAAGCGATCGCCGCTTCGGGATTCTGCTGTGGGATCAGGTTAAGGGACAACCCGCCGATGTGGGTTGCTGCGCCGAAATTATTCGATACCAGCGTCTCCCAGACGATCGCATGAAGATCTTAACCTTGGGACAGCAGCGGTTCCGCGTTCTGGAGTATGTCCGAGAAAAACCTTACCGAGTCGGCTTGGTGGAATGGATCGAAGATACCCCACCACAGAAGAACTTGGTTCCTTTGGCTGCGGAAGTAGAACAACTGCTACGAGATGTGGTACGTCTTTCGGCTAAGCTGACCGAGCAAAATATCGAATTACCAGATGATATCCCCAGTCTGCCCAGAGAATTATCTTACTGGGTTGCCAGCAATCTCGCTGGCGTGGCATTAGAGCAACAGGCAATGCTAGAAATGCAAGATACTGCGGCTCGACTGGAGCGGGAAGCGGAAATTCTCACTTCCACGCGCAATCATCTGGCGGCTCGAACTGTGCTAAAAGATACGCTGAAAAGTAGCTAATGGCGTTCCCAGGCAGGAGCCAGGGAACGAGGGTAAATGGGTAATTGGTAATTGGTAATTGGTAATGGTTTTGCCAATCTACCTCTCGCCCTTACTCCCCGCGATTAGTTGAATATCCTGAAGTTAAAGGATATAAATTATACCAGTGACGAACGCAGAGCCATATGACCGAGAGCAGCCCCGCTAGGCTAAGGGTTAGACCGCTGTAGGTGACTAATAGCCCTAAAACGGGCAAAATTGCCCCGGCAATGGTACAAATAACGGCGGCGAGGTGGACGCGACGATTTGACCCCAGTCCCCAGGCTAGGGCTAGCAGGACAAGGGAAATACCTGTCCAAGCTATTTGGGCATTGACAAGGCGGCTGAGATATGTTAAAGCCAGGATGCAGGCGAAGAAGGTAGCGCCTGCGATCGCCACATCCGGCAAACTCATCGGTAGGGATAAGTAGAGCAACAATAACCACCACAGGAATAAAGCTGGAGTCAGTATCAGCAAGCGGGGTAATATACCCGTATTCTGAGCGGGTTTAATCGCTGTAAATACTCCGAAAGGGTTGAGGACGGAAACATTATCGTCAAATACCCAGGTAAAGCGTGTGCCTTTTGCTTCTTCTTTGCTCTCAGTAGGAACGATACCGCTGGCAAAATCGGCTTCGGGGAAGTTAGCCAGTACGCTGAGGCGAAAATTGGAAAGAAGTTGTCCGCTGGCATTATAAACCCAACGCGGCGCGCCTTGAGCTTTATAGGTAACGCGAAAGCGAGTTTTTTCGTTAGGTTGTAGGCGGAAAGGAAAGCTATATTCCCCTGGATTTTTGGGTTGCAGCCTCGTACCGTTTCGCTCTACCTTAAAATTCTGTAATAGAGAGTAACCGTTGGGTGGAGAAATTTCAAAGAAAAAATTCTCAGCTTGGTTTAGACGATTCGTTGCTTGATAGTCAGCGCTAAAATCTAAAAGATAAATTGCTCGACCCTGCTTTTGGGGATCTGGAACTTGGTCAATTTTAACCTCAATTTGCGATCCGGTGAGTGCCAGAAAGCGATTAATTGCTCGCTTTTCCTGGACTCGCACAAGCCTGTCACCTACTTGAGTATTGTAAGTTAATGGTGCGCCAATAACGTAACGCACTTGGGGTGCTGGTTGTTCTAAACGTTCTCCGGCAACGGTTTCGGCTACTTTAGCTACTCTTGCTTGTTCCCAAAAGTGGTAGCGAGTGCTTAAGGTTGAGCAGAGAAAAAATCCGCCCACTAAGAGGATTAAAATTAAGGCTGTATGTTGCAATCCTCGCATCAATACTGAGTAGCGGAAAAGCCATTCGCCAATGAAAATGGCTTGTCTGGGTTCATCGCGGCGGAGGGAGAAATTTAGGAGAGCGATCGCTATTCCTAATACTCCTATTAAACCAGTCAAAATTAGGAATGTACGAAGTAGCTGTTTGCCAAATTCAATTAATTGGGTTGGTTGGGTAAGATCGGGTAATCCGGGAATACCTTGGGCTAGGTCAACCATATGATAAGTTTTTTAAGAATGTAGGCAGAAAGACTGATATCATTTGTCAAAAGTTTCGTGGTTTACAAAAATTTTCTTTTTAATGAACCGCAAAAGACGCAGAGGACGCAGAGGAAGAGTAGGGAGAGATTTTTTGAGGTTTTAATGATTTCTCGAACTTCTGACTCAATAATTGGCTGTTTACTTGGAACGGCTGTGGGTGATGCTTTTGGATTGCCTTATGAAGGCTTAAGTAAGCGTCGGCAAGTTCGTCTTTATCCAAATTTGAATCAATATCAATTTTTGTTTGGTAGAGGGATGATTTCTGATGATACGGAACATACTTGTATGGTTGCTCAATCGCTGATTGTTTCGGCGGGAAATGTGGATATATTTAAGCAAGATTTGGCTTGGAGGTTGCGTTTTTGGTTACTCGGTTTACCGGCTGGAATTGGTTATGGGACGTTAAGATCAATTTTGAAGTTGTGGTTGGGATATCAATCTGGCGTATTCTCCGCTGGAAATGGTGCGGCGATGCGAAGTTCTATCATCGGCGTTTGTTATGGTGATGACCTACAAAAGTTACGCGAATTAGTCAGAGCATCTACGCGATTAACCCACACCGATCCAAAAGCTGAATATGGCGCTTTTGCTGTAGCGTTTGCTGCTCACTTATCTAGCTGCAACTCAAATGTTTATTCTCAAAATTACTATCGCCAACTCGTAAACATCCTCGGCACAGAAGCTGCTGAATTTTTAGAACTAATAGAAAAAGCTTGTCACAGCGCAGATGCCGGGGAAAGTACTGCATATTTTGCTAGTCAGTTGGGGATGTATAATGGCGTCAGCGGCTATGTTTATCATACGGTTCCTGTTGTTATTCAAACTTGGTTAAGGCATCAACAAGATTACCCTGGAGCTATTCGAGAAATTGTTCGTTGTGGAGGGGATACAGATACTACAGCAGCCATTTTGGGCGGTATTATTGGGGCATCTGTGGGTAAAGGCGGTATTCCAACTGAGTGGCTTCAGGGTATATGGGAATGGCCTAGAACTAGAGTGTGGATAGAATTGCTTGGGAAGCAATTGGTTGATGTTTGTAACGATGGTAATGCTAAGGGTGCTTTACCGCTTCCCTTGTGGGGAATTTTGTTACGCAATCTGTTATTTACGATCGTCGTTATCGTTCATGGATTTCGTAGATTGTTGCCTCCATATTAATTAATGACTGCCCTTGCTGCCAAAGATTTTAAGCATTTGGGTGTAAGCTGCTATTTCTGCAATAGCAGCTTGAACAAATAGCTGATGGCGGATGGTAGCCGTATTAGGTACATCTTCGACAGCAGTGTGCGGGCAGCAAAAATGGCAGCGCGCTTGACAAACAAGCGCGAAAAGGTTGTACCTCACGCTTTATTGATGTTAATCAAGGATATCTAACCCACGACTGTACCGCTCGATTTAGAATAGCTTTGTCTAAATTTGCTCCTTCCAACTTAGCTTCACATAATATTGCCTCAGTCAAGTCAGCTTTATCTAGGTTCGCTCCAGTTAGATCGGCTTTTTCTAGGTTAGCCCTGCGTAAAATTGCCCCGCTTAAGTTAGCCTCTTTAAGATTTACCCCGAAGAGTTTTGCTTCAGTTAGATTGGCTCCTCTTAAGTCAGCCTTTTCCAAGTTAGCTTCAGTCAGATTGGCTTCCCATAAGTTAGCCTGACTCAGGTCTGCTGCGTAAAAGTTTGCACCAATCAATGTTGTATTCGCCAAGTTTGCTTGTTGTAAGTTGGCTCTATTTAAGTTAGCTCCAGTTAGCTGGGCTTCACTTAGGTTTGCCTGTTTCAGGTTTACCAACGATAGGTCTGCCAAAACTAGACATGCAAGCCTCAGATTTGCGCCAATTAGATTTGAATCTCTCAGGTTTGCAAGAGCTAGGTTTACCTCTTTCAGGGATGCGTATCCCAGTTTAGATCGGGTCAGGTTTGCGTTTTTTAGGCTTGCTTCTTTTAAGTCTGCACAAAAGAGGTTTATATCACTTAAGTCCTGTTGTTCTAGACTTGCTTCTCTCAGGGTTTGTTCGTGAAAATCACGTCTTCCAGCACCATATTGCTCCAGCACTTCCTCTGCGTCCATATAGGCTGCCTGTTGAATTTGAGGTTAACTTCCAAAATAACCCAAAGTAGGTAAGTGCGAAAGTTTTTTGTAAAGAAGTATGAAGAAGAGGAAAATTATTCACCTTGTCTGGTGGCTAAATTGGCAAAATGCTGTAACTACCGAAGATTTTGAGGGTTTCGGTGTAAGCTGCCAGTTGGGCGATCGCAGCTTGAATAAATGGCTCGTTAGCATCAGCTTCGATGTCGATAAAGAAAAGATACTCGCCGAGCGATCGCTTGGTGGGGCGAGATTCAATTCGACTTAAGTTAATATTGCGATTGGCAATTACTAAAAGCGGTTTAGCCAGCGCTCCCGGCATATTGGCAGGTACGCTAAAAGCTAGGGAAGTGTGACTGCGACTGCCCTCATTTTCGCCAAAATTTAAGGCTTCTGAACCGGATTTTAGGCTAAGTACCCAAAACCGCGTGCAATTATCGGGATTATCGTTAATCGGACAAGCGAGAATAGGTACGTTATAAATTTGGGCTGCTCGTTGGGAAGAAATCGCAGCTGCTGTTTTTTCTTGTTCCAGATTCTCTATTGCGTCTGTGGTCGAATTGGTAGGAACCACTTGCACCCAAGGCAGAAACCGATCTAGCCACCCCTGACACTGCGCCAATGCTTGTGGATGAGAATAAACTGTGCGAATATCTGTCAGATTTTCGGCCCATGACAGCAGCGCGTGTACTATCGGTAATACCAAGGCGTGTCGAATTTGCAGCGCATCGAGTTGCCACAGTGTATCCAGCGTCATCGTGACGCTGCCTTCAAGGGAATTTTCCACCGGCACAACTGCCAGGTGCGCTTGTCCTTCTGCTGCGGCGCGTATTGATTGGGCAATACTGGGATACGGACGCAAACAACTTTGCTCTCCGGTTTTCTGCTGTAGCCATTTGGCATAAGCCAGTGCAGCTGCTTCTGCATTAGTGCCTTTTGGCCCCAAGTGTGCAACGATCGCGCCCATAAAGTCCAGCCCTCAGTTTTATCGTAGATTGGGTTAACTCTAGACTCTGCCTTACGGGAAAGGCTTGTCGAGTCAGGTTAAGCCTAACTATATTGCCTTTTTGTTATTGCCTGAGAAAGAGGAGGGGTTGGTATATAAATTTTTATGATGGCAGAGGCTAGCGATCGCGCCCAAAGTCTAATCCAACCGGGGACTAGCTGAAAAGTTTGTTGCCAAACCTTTCCATCTGTAAAACTTATACAAACCTCTATGTGAATTATTAAAGAATCGTAAAGTAAAATTAATCTAACAAAGCTACGTAATTATCCTAAGTTTTTATTCTCCAATGCATACCCGATTTATTGCCAGCCAATCCGTTCAAATTGCCGTGCCGGAGCAGCCCATACCGATTCAGCACTATTTGCGCCAGCCGCAACGACTCGTAGGTGCTTTAGTGGATCGCAGTCGGATGGAGCAACTCGGCGAGGAGCATTTTCGCTTAAAAATGCGCCCTTTAAGCTTCTTAACATTAACGATTCAACCGACGGTGGATATGAGAGTCTGGTCAGAACCAGGTGGAACGGTGCGTTTAAAGTCAACAGGCTGCGAGATCCGGGGAATTGAGTATATCAACCAACGCTTTGCGCTGTACCTGGTAGGTCAGCTTTATCCAGTGCAAATCGACAACACGACCCATCTTAAAGGAAGAGCGGATCTAGAAGTGCAAGTCGAGTTGCCGCCCCCTCTTTGGCTGACACCCGCCCCCATTTTGGAAGCCACGGGTAACGGACTGCTCAAGAGCGTCCTACTGACAATTAAACAACGATTGATGTATCAATTGCTATTTGACTATCAGCGATGGGCAACTGCTGACACTGACAACGCGCCTTCTATCCAGCCGCCAGGGTTATCTGTTGATCATCCAATCGTTTAAGTTAACCCCGCTATACTGCTTGCAGTTAGCGGGATTTGTCAAGCCTAATATATGCGATTTTGCCTTTTAAGGGGCATTCTGCGCCGTCATTCGAGCTGCTACGATCGACTTAAACGCTTCTATTATCTCCGGTGTAGGGGAGGTAGCTTGCCACGCCGGACGCGATATTAAGCGATCGCACCAAGCACTCAGTTTTGGATAGTCACTCAAGGAGACGCCAACTTGCGGTAAAAAAAGTATGATACTTCCAGCTGTAACATCAGCTAGAGTTAGATTTTGGCTAACAAAATAAGGGCGATCGCCTAATAAATTCTCAAAAAACTTCAGCACAGTTGCAATTTTCTGTTTTGCGGGAGCGATTTTTTCTGCATCTCCTCCTGATAAGCCTAAAAACACCGGCAACAGTGGAGTCATAGCAGGCAACAACTCATTCACAGATACCAGTTGCACCATCCGCACCACTGCTAGATCTTTTGCATCTTTTGGCAACATACTAGGCGTGGGATACTTTGCCTCTAAATAGTCCATAATTGCCAAGGATTCGACTATATTAAAGCCATCATCTACCAAAACTGGTATGTGGTGGAAAGGACTAATCGCCAAAAAATCTGGTTTCAGCTGTTCCCCATCCAATTTTATTTCTACCAATTCAAACTCAAGCCCTTTTTCCAGCATAGTAATCCAGACGCGGCAAGAGTTAGGAGATATCGGTGCGTGATAAAGCGTCAGCATGAGAAAACCTCTCGCATTGGTCATAAATTTCAGATTTTAGATTTTAGATTTCAGATTTAATTTCAGTTCTTCAATTCCTAAATCTGCAATCTGCAATCTGCAATCTGAAATCAAAAGCTGCGGCAAGGACTAAAAGACCGACGATGCAGGCGTGAAGGGCCGTATTTTTGCAGCGCCTGTAAATGTTTAGGAGTGCCGTAACCTTTGTTCCCAACTAAATCGTACTCTGGATACTTGAGCGCCAAACGCATAATCAGGTCATCGCGCCACACTTTGGCAATAATACTCGCAGCAGCGATCGCAGGCGAAATCTCATCTCCTTTGATCAGCGTTTTTTGCTCAATTGGTAGATTGGGAATAGGCCATTTCCCATCTACCAAACACAAATCCGGCTGCACCTTCAGCTTCATCACAGCGCGTTTCATCGCTAACAACGACCCATGAAAGATATTCAGCCGGTCGATTTCTTCAACCCTTGCAAAGCCAATTTTATAGTCAATTGCCACAGCTTGAATCTGCTCGGCAAAACGCCGCCGCCCCACAGAAGTTAGTTTTTTACTATCTTTAAGACCTGCGGCGACAAGTTCGGCAGCTGCCGCATCCGGCAAAATTACTGCTGCTGCTACTACCGGCCCAAATAAACAGCCCCGCCCCACTTCATCGACCCCTGCCACCAAGCCCGGAGACAGGTGAGATCGGGAAGAGGCAGCGGGGACGCTCTGATGCCCAGACGCGGGAAATAATGCAGGTGGGGAAAGTGGGGAAGGTAGGTAAGAAATTGCTTCCTTGTCTTCAAGCATCTCCCTCACCTCCATCACCTCCGAGATCTTCCTCATTCCCCGCATCTGGGCGTCCTTGAATTTATCGCTCGCCATCAACATCCACTGCCGAAGAGCGACGGCGGCGACGGCGTCGGATTAAACTGTCACCGCTATCGGATTCCGTTGGTGCTGCGGTATTACCAACCGCATCGGCACTCAGTTCATCTGAATCAGGTATTGATACATTTGTCAAGGAGTCGCCCTGAAAATCTGGCTCCCCATCAAAATCGGAAGGCTCAAAGCCATAGGAAGCAGCCGAAGGAACTTCCGCAGTTTCTTCGTCATTCCTACCCCTTGGGGCTACATCACTCTGAGTATCGTTCCCTTGTCCCGGCAACTTCACGTTAACAATAGCAGACTTGGGATTTTTCACCTGCCGATTCAAGCGCACCAGGGGCGAAATTCCCATCAATGCATAAACTTCCTGCTCTTCGGGGGACATTTCTACAGTAATGACCTCTGGAGGAGCCGCTTCTGCCTTCACAGGACGCTGACGTTCAGATATTTCTGGACGACCTACTTTTAGCGGCGTCGGAGACAACGATGGTGCTGAGGAAGAGAGTTCGGTATCCGTTTCCCACTCCGAATCGGCGCCCACCTCAGTAGATGCAGGGTTAGAAAACATCCCCCCGCGTCCGCTCGACTCCTCCTCCATTTCGCCAAACCCCCGGCGACGACGGCGACGGCGAGAATTCCCTCCTTCCGGCTGATAGTTGGGATGAAAACCGAGACCCAGGTCATCCAAGTCTGCACCACTACTAAAATCGAGATCGGAGGTATTTTCTTGCCCAAAGGCTTCCCTCTTGCCGTAAGGCGGAGTTACCGGCAAAGACCTTTGCTCGCTCGGACGATACTCCCGTACCGACGGAGAACGCTCGGCAACTTCTCCCATCCTGTCTCCTGTACCGCGCCAAGCCTCACCTTTTCCGTAGGAAGAGCCAGCTGGCGATTCTCGTTCTCTCGTAGTTTCTCTGAAACCAGTCAAAGAAGGTGAGTAAGTATTTAACTTTTGTTCCCCTTCACCCGGTAATTCTGCTAAATGACCCAATCCGGCACAAGTAGGACAAGTGGTACCGAATAGCTCGTAAATATTTTGGCCTTGGCGCTTGCGGGTAAGTTCTACCAGTCCCAGTTCGGATAGCTGGGCAATTTGTGGTCTGGCTTTATCTGATTTCAGTGCCTTATTAAAGTGTTCCAGCACCTGTAGCTGGTCGCGGCGGGAATCCATATCGATAAAATCGACAATAATCACCCCCGCCAGATTCCGCAGGCGCAGCTGACGGGCAATTTCCGTAGCAGCCTCGCAGTTTGTCCACAGGACGGTTTCTCGCGCCGTCGCCGAACGGGTGAAGGAACCGGAGTTTACGTCGATTACCGTCAGCGCTTCTGTTGGCTCGATAATGATATAGCCACCGGATGGTAAATCTACCCTGGGTTTAAGGGCTTCGCGAATCGCCGCGTTGACGCGGAAGTATTCTAAAACGGGGATGCGATCGCGGTGATGGTCAATCAAAACCCCCTGGGGCGTCCTACCGCCACTCCAGTTGAGTAGGTGTTGCTTGACTCTTTTGACACCCGTGTGGGAATCGACCACAATCCGATTCACATCACCGCTGTACATATCCCGCAAAACCCGCTGAATAAAATCATCGTCGCGGTTAAGTAGCGCTGGTGCCCGTACCGACTGGGCTTCTAGTTGAATCGCTTCCCACTGTTTTTGCAGCGCCTCTAAATCTTCGATAATTGCTTCTTCGTCGCGACCTTCCGCCTCAGTCCGCACCAGCAAACCCATCCCCGCTGGTTTAATTAAAATTGCTAATGCTCGCAAACGGTTGCGCTCGTTTTCGTTCTTGATGCGTCTGGATAAATTTACTCCCCGTCCAAACGGCATCAGCACTAAATATCGTCCGGGTAAGGTAATGTTGCCCGTGAGCCTGGGGCCTTTGCTGCCCGTCGGCTCTTTCATCACTTGCACTAATACTTTTTGCTGAGGTGTCAGCAGTTCGGTAATCGCCCCCGCCGTGCGTTTCAGTCGCAGCGGCCCCAAGTCGGATACGTGTATAAATCCGTTCCGTTCCGCATCTCCAATATTGACAAACGCAGCATCGATGCCGGGGAGTACGTTCTCCACCATACCCAGATAAATGTCACCAACTTGGTGCGTCCCCGTGGCGACAACGAGTTCTTGTATTTGGTCTTCGGAAAATACAGCAGCAATGCGATGTTGTTCGGCGATAATAATTTGCTTTGGCATTCAAATTCCTCTAAATTTCGCAGCTATTGAATGGGCACAAACAACGTTAAACAATTTCAAATTTAAGATTTCATCTTTCAGATTGAAATCTTAAACTTTTTATTTGATGTGCCTTTTACTGTGGCTGAAATGGTCTGAATTTTTCAATTGAGCATCAGCTATTTACAAATCCAGTTTTGACTCTATTGGGTCAAATAACAACTGATTTAGCAGTCATTCGTTGTCAGGGCGGATTTACCAAACGTGCCTGTAATAGTACAAACAATTCTGAAAAACCCGCTTTTACGGGAGTCAGCAGGTAAAGGTTATGGATAAGCTGTATAGCGCCCTTTGATGGAGATTAGGCACTTGGAGATAAGGCACTGAAATTTCGCTTTTCACTAATAGCAAGTTTCGCGCGCGTTCTATAACACTTATCCAAAGTTGCTCATCACTACTCGGTGATTACTTTCTGTTTCTAACAAGGACTTCGGAGTCTTCTTGTCTACAGGGGTTAATTCAGACTAAACCCATCTTACTCAAAACTGACTCAAACTTGTCAATCAGATTAAGCTTGGTTTTTGGTCATTTGGTAAAAATTTAAAGAATTATAGCCAGAAAATTGGCTACTTATTCAAGCTGCTCTACAAAACTTGGCTAAACTTCTTCAAGTCCAACCATTCCACCAGATTTCTGGAGAGTTTGCTTCCTGATTCAACCTTTGGGAGTCGGCTCCTTCTTGTCCACAGGCGTTAAGTGCAGGCTTTGCCATCCGTACTATTTTAGATTGCAGATTGCAGATTGCAGATTTAACTTAAATCTACAATCTCAAATCTAAAATTTGAAATCTATTGAATTCGATCGCATTTAGAACACTTTTTGGAAATGGGCTACCAACGAACCACAATTTCCACTTTCGTCCCATAATGCGCTTGCTTGTAAACTACCTGGCGGCGAATTTCATAGAAGCAAAGGTCGCTGACAGCGATCGCTAGGACAGCGATTGGCAATCGTGCCTTAAACCTTCAGATCTTCGATGCTTATATTGTAAACACGACGGCTGATGTTTTGACGCTGGGTTTTGGCGCGAGGGGTTGCGATCGCGCAACCGCTCATCTGTTTATAAACATATCGCACTCAAAACATTGGTTAACAGGTTTGGTTCTGCGCCGCTTCCGTAGAACAACCCTAAAGGCTTCAAGCACCCGCAACCGCTGCCATTAAGAAGTATTTTATCACTCCACACTTTTTTCAGATTTCAGATTTCAGATTTTAGATTTCAGATTTTAGATTTTAGATTGCTTAAATTCTTAAATCTGCAATCTTAAATCTGCAATCTTAAATTTTCTGTCAGGCATGGAATTCTTGGTTCTACGAACCCAACGCGCGCCGTTGAAGTTCCCCTATCGGGTCAGATGAACGATAGCTGCTCTTCTGGGAGACTCCCCATGCGGGAAAAAGCGATCGGGGTAAAACTTCACCTCAAGCGTTAACTTCCGTGCGTTCGCGGTTTTCTAACATTGCCAAAAGTTGTACTTAGAGTTACCCACTCGCGAGTAGTCTGGCTCTAAAGCCTTCGGGTTCCTGCCCCACAGAACTTGGCTAAACTTATCTAAGTTTCACCATTCAGCTAGAAATTACTTCTAGAGGTTCTGCTTCCTGTTTCAACCAAGGATGTCGGCATATCCTTGTCCACAGGTATCAAAGCAGGTTTTGCCAACCGTACAGTTTACTTAACTAAGTTTGACAATCCCCGCGCCTATTTGTACGGGGATTCTTAAGACCTTTCAGTCTTAATACCCTGAGAGCCAGGTTACCGGGCGCAATCCTTCTACCCAAAGGCAGTCTGCTATCCTAGTCTTACAACTAGCTCCTCGGTCGTCAACTTTCCCCCAGTCCGGAGGTAGGTTTTAACGTCTTGTACTGACGCGACCTATTGTAGCATAGTTGCGCTTTGATAGGACTTACTTTGACTGGACTTAAAAGTCCCCGCAAGCACTACATCGGGCGCGTAAACGACGGGGGTGCAAGTGCTTCTCGTCATGGTTTATAACTCAGCTTGAGACTGGGTCAACCTCTGAAACTTTAGAGAGCCAGCAACCTACCTATAGTCAACTCTATAGCCATTAGCCGAGCGACGAGTGGGTCGTTGACGCTTCCAGCAGAAGCTGACGGCGGTGGATATGGAATAGCTGAAATTCTTGCTGAGCAATTTGTTCCAGCATGAATACAACGTGGTCGGGGCGCAGCTGAGAACCATCGTTACGGCAGTTACCGACATAGCGGAGAATGACCGACTCCAGGGCGCTTGTATTCTCCTCTACTAGATCCAATTCAAACAAGCGATCGCGAAGATTCACCTGCTGAATTTGTCCGGACTTGGTGGTTTGCTCGCTCCAAATGGCATCCCTAGCTTTAATCGCCTCTATCCAATTTTTCCACTGTTCGGTAGTAGCATCGGTAGCAGATGCCACCTTAATCAAATATTCTGCTCGTTCCAACAACCGAGTTGCAGCCATTGCCTTGAGGTCAATTTCCTCTACCCGGTAGACGGGAATATTTTCTGGCAGTTGGGCGACTAACCTTTCTTGGAACTCTGCCACATCCATCAGCTGCGTCAACTCAAAGTCCACAATTTCCCCAACGCTAGTGGCTCCCAGGGGCAGCGCATTGGCGATAGATATGCGGGGAGAAGGATGGAACCCACCCGTATAGGAAACGGGTATGGACGCCCGTCGCACCACGCGGTCAAACAACCGAACCATATCTAGATGGCTTATAAGCGCCATATCGCCTTGCTTGCCAAACCAAACTCGCAGGCGCATTGCCCGGTGTTGATTGGGTGCAAAGTGCCCCTCAAATTGAGGGATGGGCGGTGGTTCGATGACGACGTTATGACCAAAATCGGTGCCGCAGACGCCGCAGTGGGAACAACCATCAAACGAGCAATCTGGAACCGTAGCCGCTTTCAAGGCGCGTTGCAGGTCGGCTTTTAACCAGTTTTTATCGATACCCGTGTCCAGGTGGTCCCAGGGCAAGGGTTTGTCGAGGGCTGATGATAGGTTTGACTCTTCACCATGCTCCATTACCCATTCGCCGTTTTCTACCAGGCGGTATTTCCAGGTTAAGCCAGATTCAGCGATCGCATCGGTCCAAGCTGCAAAAGCTTTGTCTAAACTTTCAAACCAAGAGTCCATCCCCGCACCCAGTTCCCAAGCGAGACGCAGAACAGGCGCTAACCGTCGGTCACCCCTTCCCACAAAATCTTCCATCGCCGATATCCGCACATCCGTAAAATTGGCTTTCGCTCCTTTGATGCGGCGGAATTCTCGGCGCAGCAATTCTTGCTTGCGCTCAAACTCGGTTGTTGACACTGAATGCCACTGGAAAGGCGTGTGGGGTTTGGGCGTGAAGTTGGAGATTGTAATGTTAAAGTTCAGCAGCTTTCTGCCTTTTGCCCTACATTGCTGCTGCAACCAGCGGACGGTTTCCGCAATGCCCAGCACATCGGCGTCGGTTTCACCCGGCAAGCCGATCATAAAGTAGAGCTTCACCTTATCCCAACCCTGCTCAAACGCGGTTTTAACCCCGCGCAGCAGTTCTTCGTTAGTCAGCCCTTTATTAATAATATCCCGCATCCGCTGGGTTCCCGCTTCCGGAGCAAAAGTCAGACCGCTTTGGCGCGTCCCGCCGATAATATTGGCAATATTTTCATCAAATCGGTCTACTCGCTGGCTGGGTAGGGATAGAGAAATATTCTCGTTTTTCAGGCGATTTTTAATTTCCATCCCGACTGCGGGTAGCGCCAGATAGTCGGAACAACTCAAGGAAAGCAACGAAAACTCGTTATATCCAGTTTGCCGCATTCCCTGCTCGATCGATTCTATGACTTGTTCCGGTTCCACATCTCGCGCCGGACGGGTTAGCATTCCCGGTTGACAAAAGCGACAACCGCGAGTACAACCGCGCCGAATTTCTACCACCAGGCGATCGTGTACCGTTTGGACGTAGGGAACTAAACCAATCGAGTAAGCTGGCATTGGCATCGCCACTCGCCGCAGAATTCGCTCCGGCACGTCTGGGCGGTTGGGATACACCGAGCCATCGTCTGCCATATCGTAGAACTGAGGCACGTAAACCCCTGGCACTTGAGCCAAATCCTGCAAGAGTTCTTCTCTGCTCAATCGGGCTGCTTTACCCTCTTCCAGAATTAGGCCAATTTCGGGTAATAATTCTTCCCCATCACCCAGAGCGATAAAGTCAAAAAAGTCCGCATAGGGTTCCGGGTTAGATGTTGCAGTTTGACCCCCGGCGAAAATTAAAGGCCAGCTGCCTTGCTCAACATTCCAGGAATTATCGGCTGCCCGTTGTTTCCAAGTCAGGGGAATTCCGGCTAAGTCTAACATTTCCAGGATGTTAGTCGCACCCAGTTCGTAGCTGAGACTAAAGCCCAAAATATCAAAATCTGTCAGGGTACGCCGCGACTCCACCGCGAATAGAGGAGTTTGGGTTGCCCGCAGTTTCGCTGCTAAGTCGGGGGCGGGCAAGTAGGCGCGATCGCACAACTGTCGCGGCTGGGCATTCAAAACGTTGTACAGAATAATATGCCCTAAGTTAGATGCGCCGACTTCGTATACTTCTGGGTAAGTCAGTACCCAGCGCACAACAGCGGTATCCCAAGGTTTGCGAACCGCCCCCAACTCGTTGCCCAAATAGCGAGCAGGGCGGAGGATATCGGGTGTTAGTAATGCTTCTACTGCAACTGCCACAGGTACTTCTCTTCTCGTTTAATTCCAGCGACAGGGCCATCGATCAAAAGTGAAACCTCTGCCATCCCTGAAAAAATTATCATCCCTAATTTTCCCCGGCTTTCGGGGACAATTGGGAATCTGGGGCATGAGGCAGTAAGTTATCTGCCCTATTAGTTCATGATAATGGCTCTTGTCTGCCGCAGGGGCTGGAAAAAACGTTGCTAATGTTGTCCTGTTTTCAGGCCAAAACTCTGCTACAGTCCCATAACAGGCCAAATAGCAGGCAAGGCGATGGTATATCAGGGGTAAATTGTTGAACTGTCGAGAAGGTTTTATCGGTTTTGGCTGGTGCGATCGCCCAGCTAGCCTTTGGCATATCGCTCAAGTATCTGCCCCACAATCGCGTAGCGGCGAGATGACGGAGAATCACGAGCTTCAGTTTTTGTTTAAGCAGGCTTCATTCGCCGTGCTTAGGAGTTGAGCGCGGCTTCAAAGGCAGCACGACTGGCAAAAATCTCAAACACCCGATCGAGCTGAGTTAACTCAAAAATAATCCGAATTGAAGGTAAAAGCGAACAAAGGCTAAATTGATAGTTTTGCTGTTGAGCCTGACTGAGAGCAGAAACCAACACCATCAAACCAGCACTATCTAAAGACTCCACCTGTTCCATGTCTACCAATACAACAGCAGGCCGATCCTTTGCGATCGCTGCTGTTAGCTGTCGTCCAAATTCAGCCGCGTTGGCGGCATTAAGATTGCCTTGGGGCCGGATAACTGTAAGTTGGGAACTAGCAATCGTCGCGTGCATGATTCAATTACCCTGTGAATAGACAAACAATGGCATCAGATGCCTTTGACGTTAAACGTTGGTTTCGAGTATCGACTACTCGGTTTGAGGGTTTTTACGGAATCTTCATCGTTCGACCCCATTTGTTTAAAGTTTTCAGCAAGCTTGGTTCGCTAAAAAGTATTGGGCTATACAAAAATTTCATTTTAATTGATTGACTGAATGCGAACCTCAAGCGACAACAGTATAACCGCTAGTTTCATAAATCACCAAGTTACCTAGCCTCGTTTTACCTAAATTTCTATCCAAAGAATGATTTTGGACAATATAGCAGCAATCTGGATCGATTCACGAACAAGTTGGACTGTTCCCCAATTCCTCCTCTGAGGGCGAAGTTGGCCTCGAAAAGCATCGGGGCTTGGGAATTGCGGCTCTAGCCCAGCTGCGTCAAGCTAGGCAGTAGTAGTTAATGCTACAATTAGAAACAATTGCTTTTTACCTGGGACAGCCGCTTACTGGGTAATTTACACATGTCAAAGGTCATTTCCGGAAAGTTGGAAAATTTTTAGGGTTTTGGTTTGTCTTCAGTACGAACGCAAACTTGGCTATTAACAAACATCAAAACTTCCGCAAGAATACGGTTGTTAAATATTCAACCCACTGGTTTTGATGTAAAATGTTTTGAGTATTGCTGAGACTGCTTGCCGTTCTTTTCCTTGTTTGGATAACACCGACAAATGTTATAAAAGCGGCTTTGAACCAGGTAAAAATCTATAAATAGCGAATCGATCTGTATTTTTTAATTTTCACTTAAAAATTTCGCATCACCTGCAAGGTTGAAGCCGACTGTGAGTGAGATCACTGAATCCAAAAGTTACAGATCACCCCAAAAGGTAAATAACAGAGGGAAAATTTTTATATTAAAAGAGTTAGCCCCCAACCGTGGAAACTAAAAACGCAATTCGTCAACTGGTAGAAAAAGCTATTTCGATTCGGCGATTGACTCCGGATATCGAGAATGAAATCAACTATGAACTGACGCGCCTGGGTTACATTTCTGACGTTGATTACGAGGCACTGGAATTATTAATGGATGAGATGGATGCTGGTCGGATTGCGTTAGTAGCCAGTTGCTGATAATCTGGCTAGGAAAGCAATCCTGATAAAAGTTACTCGTCTGCTAACCACGACTGCTTCAACAGATGAGAGCTGAAGCTCTGGATCTTTTACTAATAAAAGTGATTCGGTGTTTTCTAGGGTCTAATCTCCAATCGCTTTGTTTGATATTCAACTTTCATACTTGGACTAAATTCACCGGCATTTCATGGATTTTTCTGATAAATTCAAGCCTGTCTAAAATAGGGTTTGGTGAGCTTGCCAAACTTGGCGAACAAAATGGCTCAGTTGTAGGTGTGCCTGTTGGCATCCATCAGATTGAGCTTTTGACGCCTGTAGCTGAGCCAAAAGCGGTATAACTTCAGTATCGAGGGTGGTGCGGAATAAGCTCAAAGGCCAAACCAGATCCGCACCTTGTCGTAAGTCATACAACGCAGGCGAAAGTGGAACTCGATCCGCAGGCAAGGGGAAAGTTGCCAGCATCAAGGGGCGTACCCAACACAACTGACGGGATTCTACGATCTGAATCACTTCTGTGTACAGGCAGGTTCCCTCATGCTCTAGACAGACAATTTGGCTAGGCTGAAAGTTACGATCAAAACCCATCGCTGTTTGCTTCACAAGAAAAAAGCCTATCTTGTGGATCTGTTAACACGTCTCCTTATTGTAGTGTAGATGGCAGTTGCAGTTGATACTTGGGAGCAGGTGCGAAGCGCTGACGCGCCGCTTATCGTCGATGAGACCGCACTCTCCCAGTGCTATGGTCAGCCCACTCCCCATTTATATTGCCAGCTAGGTGGCTAGACCAGCAGTTCGATTGGTAAAGCGAAGTACCCACCTCTGGGCAAAGCTCAAGCGGGGACTGCCTGCATCATTCGCCGATGCTATGTTAGGAACTAGGAGCGTTACATGTTGGCAACCTAATCCCGTCACGGGTATAGCAGGGGACTTCGCTGCGGTTCAGTTAAATATTAAGTACTTTAAAGCTAAGATCAAAATAGCGCCGTTTGCTGCTAACAACGGATGAAATAGCCGTAAGGCTGCCAGCAGGCTCAGATTAACAACTATATTTAAAGTTGACTGAGGTGCTAAAATTTTCCAGTTGAGCGTTCAAAGCGGACAGAGAAAATAATCAGTTACCCAATTGTATTGAATTGACGGGGAGGATAGAGCCGTGTCTGTCGAGACCCTTGAAAAGCGTTCAACGTCTCGTAAACTTGCACCTCGCTACCGCGTTTTACTCCATAACGACGATTTCAACCCAATGGAGTACGTGGTGCAGGTATTATTGACAACCGTGCCCAATCTCACCCAACCCCAAGCCGTCAGCATCATGATGGAAGCCCATACGAACGGGATTGCTTTGGTGATTACCTGCGCTCAGGAACACGCGGAGTTTTACTGCGAAACTTTGAAAAATCACGGCTTGACCAGTACGATTGAACCTGAAGAATAGCACCGAAGGCCAGAATTTTTTGCGACTGAACCGTTACCGTTTAGCTAGCTACCCTGCCCCGATCAGGCTGGGTGTCTTTTTGTTGACCCTGCTTTTGCTCTGGGTGCCGGTAGCAGCGCCAATTTATTGGTTAGGGCGCGACCAAAACGCCGTCACTATCCTGACGATGGGGCTATTATTCGGAGAATTTCTTCTCCTGCTGCGATTTTGGGGTGAGAAAGTCTACCGGAAACCCCATCTGCTCAACAGCTACGGTTTGGTAATAACCAGGCAGAATGGCTTAGAATTGCTTGCGGGAGTGGGTATTGGGCTGTTATTTGTACTGAGTCTATTTGGGCTAGAAGGGTTACTGGGGTGGCTGGTGTGGCAGGAGCTAGATGATTCCTTTCCCAGGATAATTTTAGAAGGGTTGGGAAGCGCTTTCTTAATTGGGTTGGCAGAGGAGCTGGTGTTCCGGGGATGGCTGCTAGATGAGCTACAGTGGGATTACCGTCCGCGCATAGTTCTTTGGGCAGATGCTGTTATTTTTGCCCTGCTGCATTTTCTCAAACCGCTGCAAGCGATGCTTCGCACCTTGCCCACATTTCCAGCTCTAGTACTATTAGGGCTAACGATGGTTTGGGCGAAGCGGGGTAGTCAAGGGCGTCTTGGGCTACCTATTGGTCTGCACGCGGGGCTAGTTTGGGGCTATTACATTATCAATGTAGGGCAGTTGGTGCAATATTCCGGCAAGGTTCCGGACTGGATGACGGGGGTTGATGGAAATCCTCTGATTGGGGTAATGGGGGTGCTATTTTTGGGTGTGTTGGCGTTTGTGATGCAGCGGCGAATGCGCCAAGGCACGAATGTGGACAAATAGGTCAGGACTTAGGCTCACCCATCCGGGTTTCTGTGAAAAATCGTTGCTTTAAAACTAGATATCGCCGCAAGAAACTCGGTTTCTGGGATCTTGCTCAACAAGTCCTGATGATATTACTTGCCCATTTTGGGTAAAGTTCGTAGTTGAGCTGTCTTAGCTAGAAGGCAAATACGAACCATTACGGATCATATCGATTTGCTATTCATCTCTGGGTGAGAGGGATTATTGGCATTAAATGCGAGTTTTTCCCTTAGTCTAGAAGTTGGGTGTTGATCGTTAGAGGAGACAGGAGCAGACTTTGGTTTGCTGTAGTTAGCAACTACACCCAAGGTTGGTAAGCGAAAAGTGTTTAGCTGACTAATGGCTTGCATGACTGCGGATTTTTTAGTGTGTTGGATACCCACCACCAGCAATATTCCATCGGTATGAGTAGCGATAAAACTGGCATCCATAAAGGTAAGCAGATTAGGCGTGTCGTAGATAACTAAATCGAAGTTGGACTGAAGTTCATCTGTGAGATGCTGCATCCCAGGAGAGCCGAGTTGTTTGGCAGAGTCTGGTAAAGGTTGTCCAGCAGTTAAGACAAACAAATTCTCGGTTTGCTGCGATCGCTCGATGAAAACATTAGGGGATAATTTATGGTTAAGCAGGTCACAAAGTCCCCTGTGGTTTGGCAAATCTAACCAGAGGTGAAGCTGAGGAGAGCGCAAATTGGCATCCACCAATAGGACTCGCTGACCTGCCTGTGCTGCCGCACAAGCCAGATGCAAGGCAATTTTAGACTTTCCATCACCAGCAAGAGCCGAGCAAACTGCTAGCGATCGCACTGGTGGAGCGGAATATAGAAATCGGACGTTGGCATAGAGCGAGTCAAAAGCTTCCTCAAAAGCAGAAGTATTTTCATGGCTGTCTTGTATTTTGGGCATCCTCTTCAGCAATGCCATTGACCAGCGTGTTTTTTCTTTCTTTTTATCCAGTGGAATCACTCCTAAAAGTGGCAATTCAATTGCATCTTTAATATCTTCCTCTGTGTAAAACATATTGCGTAACTTCTCTAGGAGAATAGCCGCCAATAGGCCCAAAACCAGTCCTCCTCCTACTCCCATCATTAGTTGCTTTTTATTGCTCTGGGGAGCCGCAACCGGATTTCCAGCAGTATCGCGCTCAATTTGAGGCTCCGAAATAAGTTCCCACGGCACGTTCTTTTGTGCTGCTTCGACTCGCAGTGTTTCTCGCTGAGCCAAAAGTTGGTTAAGCGTCTGGTTTGTTATGTCCAATTTCCGATCTATATCATTGTACTGACGAGCAATAATCGGAAATTGCTGTGCTTGTCGCTCAAAAGCATTTCTAGTTTCTGCCAGTGCCCGATCCCGAACTTCTAGCACTTGAATTTGATTAGCCGTCTTAACCAGTTCCTCAATTAGTTGTACCCGAACCTTATTTTGGAAAGATAATACTTGGGGGTTGCTCGCTTTGCTTGTTGCATTTCGTCCCAAAATTCTCTGGGTTTCTTGATTCATTAATGCTAGTAAGTTTTGTCGTTTTTCCTGTAAAGCTTGAATATTGGGGCTATTGCTTGTAAACCTAACGGTTTCTGTTGCAATTTGATTTTCTACTTCTTGTAACTTTTGCAGCAATGCCACGCGGTTGGGGTCTTCACTTAACGCTGATGCTGCCATTGCTTGATCTGGCGTTAGCTCTAATTGTTTCTGTATGGTTGCGTAAAGAATTTTCAATTCTTGCAGCTGTCTTTTGGCTTCTAATTGGGCATCCCTTATTCTACGAACTTGCTCGAATAATTCGGTTCCCTGTGCTTTTGGATCTATTAAAGTGTATCGTTGTTGCAGTACTTGCAATTGTCCCTGAAATTGATTCACTCTATTTTGCAATTCAGGCATTTGGTCTTCAATAAATTTTATCCCTTCACTGATGCGTGTTTTGCGCTCATCCAGACTATACTTCAAGTATTTCTCAGCCGTTTTCTGCAAAACGAAATCAACTTCTTTTGCATTTTCCCCTGTATATTTAACCTCAATAATCTTAGTTTTAGTAAACGAATCTTGCCCGATGCGTTGAACTATTAGTCCTTTTTTAAGTTTATTCAAGCTAAACTTGGGATGCTGGGTTTGCACTTGTTCGGCAATTGCTGATAGCATCGCTGGACTCTGTAAAATCTCCAACTGGGTTGGATAGTCCAGGCTAAAAATCCTATCATCAGGCAGTCCTCCCCCACTGCGAGTCAGTGTGGTGGGTTCAGACATTTTGGCTTCAGATGTTACTGGTTCTACCAAAAGTCGAAAACCACCTTCATAGGTGGGGGGTTGTTTGCCGCCGGACAACATAGCGGCAAACATAACTACCCCTGCCACCCCGGTAACCAACCAAGCTTGCCGTTGGAATGTCCTTAAAAACGGACGCAGATTCAAACCTTTGGAAGGCGGAGCGTTAAACTCCTCTGGCTCTTCCGATGGTAATTGCTGCAATAATGCTCTGCTATCTTTAACCATTTTTCAATTTCTACGCAGATTTGCTTACTCAGCCTGCCACTGACGCAATCGACCGTCACTTACAATTATGTCTTGACTGGGATTCGACTTGACCTACTCACATCGAGTATAGGTGAGGAAGATTGCGGGTGGCTTTTCTTTTGGGGGGAAAACAAAAATATCTTTATATTGTAATTCGGGAATTAGGTATAAAAAGTTACATACATATCTCGAATTACCACCAAGGATGAGAATCGCGGCTCGACGGCTACTGGATTTGCGATCGCCAGGATCGGTAACCTAGGCTCGGTTCGACCCTAACAGATCTTTTTAAACACGATTTTAACTGGATGCAATTGTAAAATTCAGCTAAAGATAAAATTTTCTGGCTTGGGCTTGCCTATAATTTGGCTAGGACTTGCCTATAATTGGACTGATGACAGCCTACCTAGTTAATCAGTATCCCAAAGCCAGCCACAGCTTTATTCGACGAGAAATCGCGGCAATGGAAGCTTGTGGCGTTCAAGTGGGGCGCTTTGCACTCCGCTCCTACGGCTGGGAACTGGTAGACGAAGCCAGACAAACTCGAGCGGGAAAAAACTCGAACCATCCTGGGAGTAGTATTGCAGGCTTAGTGCTTAATCTGCCGCTCGCGGCTTTAACTCGACCTGTTGCCTTGTTAAAGGCTTTGTGGCTAATGCTACAAAGCAGCAAGCGGTCAGAACGTAACATTTTGTATGATTTGACCGACCTGGCTGAGGTTTGCGTGATGCTGGGTTAGCGTTCAATGGGTGCAACCAGGTGTGCATTTGTTTGGTGCCCGATGGCTCGCTCGGTCGGAGCCTTAACGGAGGTGATGCGTCTCACATTGCACTCCCCTGTGGAAAAGCTGGAGCAAATCGGTTTTGCTGCGGCAGATATTGTCCGATGGCACCAAGACGCGGCGAAGGAAGCAAGTAAATTGGCAGCTTTGTTTTGCTCTAATATCGAAAAGTAACCGTTTGGTAACTAACCAAGGGTGATCTATGCCAATATCTACCCCAATAAGATTAACTGAGTACTGATGCGTAAAAAAAGATTGCTCCCCCACAAGTTTACTTTCCCCACTCGGAGATGCGATCGTGTCATCAATTAAAGCGCTGGCAATTCGAGGGGCAGCTTGGACATTTGCTGGCTACGGGATGAGTATGATGCTGCGACTTGGCAGTAACTTGATCCTGACTCGCCTGCTCTTGCCAGAAGTGTACGGCCTGATAGCCTTGGTTTATGTTTTCATAACCGGGCTGAACCTGTTCTCAGATGTTGGCATAGGTCCGAGCATCATTCAGAATAAGCGCGGGGACGATCCAGCTTTTCTCAACACAGCTTGGACAATACAGGTGGTTCGCGGCGGTTGTCTGTGGGTTGGTAGCCTTTTGCTGGCTTGGCCAGCTGCCCAGTTCTACAATGAACCCCGGCTGCTATGGTTGCTGCCGGTAGTTGGTTTGAACGCAATTATCTCTGGGTTCAACTCTACTGCCTTGTTTACTCTCAACCGCCAAGTAGCCGTTAGTAAATTGGCAATTTATGAGTTAGCGGCACAAATTACTTCGATAACTGTAACGATTGTCTGCGCTTATTTCAAGCCAACAGTCTGGGCTATGGTAGCTGGAGGCTTTGCTTCGGCATTAGTCCAAATGGTGTGGAGCCATCGTTTATTTCCAGAACAACCCAACCGCTTTGCCTGGGATGGAGATGCTGTCAAAAGTATTTTTTCATTTGGGAAATGGATATTCGTTTCAACAGCCCTATATTTTTTCGTTTCCCAATCCGATCGGATGATTTTGGGTAAATTAATCTCGCTTGAGATGCTGGGGATTTACGGCATTGCTTTTACCCTTGCTGACATACCGCGCCAAGTCATTGTAGCTCTGAGTAACAAAGTGATTTTTCCATCTTTTGCCAAGCTTGCTGACTTGCCTCGCGAAACGTTTCGAGCTAAAATTGTCAAAAACCGCCGACTTGTGCTTGTGGGTTTAGCCGCAGGCTTGTCTTTGCTGATTGGCTTTGGCGATCGCCTGGTTTTTATATTGTATAAAAGCAATTATCACGAAGCGGGTTGGATGGTTCCGATCGTGGCACTGGGTATATGGCATACCAGCTTGTATTGTACAACGAGTCCCTCGCTTTTGGCTCTGGGAAAATCTCACTATCAGCCTCCAGGTTATATCCTAACTTTTCTGACTATCAGCATCGGATTACCGCTTGTATTTTCCCAGTTTGGCATAGTTGGGGCTATGTTCGTAATAGCCTTTTACGATCTGCCAATATATGGAGTAAATATGTACGGTCTTTGGCGTGAAGGGTTAATTTGTTTGAAACAGGATATTCTGGCAACTGCACTGTTTTTGCAGCTACTGGCATCTGTGCTGCTAGCTCGATATCTTTTGGGTTGGGGGCTTCCTATAAATCAAATACTTCAATGAAAAGAAGGAAAATGTATGTATATTATATATACAGAGGAATAAAATACAAATGAGCCATGGGAAAACTGGATATTATGAAAATATTGTCTGAGGAGGTCACCAGGGATTTAAAGCAATATTGGTTAAATAATAACTGTATAAGTGGGAGATAACATAATTTAAGGAAGGGCCAAATGAAAATATTTCACATTTGCACAATAGCCAATAAATTAGAACAATACGAAGAAATGAAATCTTCATTTGTTGAAGCAGGATTTGATGAAAGTAAGTGTAGATATTCAGTTTTTGACAACTCCAAAAACAATATTTACGAACCCTATAGCACAATCAATTATGTTATAGCCAATACAGAAGCACCCTATATCATTTTTTGCCATCAAGATGTACTTATAAATCAGGGACATGGATTTGATCAACTTTTGAAAGTTTTAAAAGAGTTAGATCAACTTGACCCCAACTGGGCTGTTGCGGGCAACTCTGGGATAAACAATAACTATGAGCATATTGTAAAAATAACAGATCCACATAACACACCTTTATGGAGTGCTGGATTTCCACAGAGAGTTTACTCACTTGATGAAAATTTTTTTGTCATCAAGTCTGATGCAAATATTGGTTGCTCCTCCGAATTGAAAGGTTTTCACCTTTATGTAACAGACCTATGCCTCAATGCAATACTGAAAGGATACTCCTGTTATGTCATCGATTTTCATCTAACTCATTTGAGTCCAGGTAATATAAGGCAAGATTTTTGGGACTTACAAACAAAATTTCAGAAAAGATGGAGAAGAGAATTTAGTTTCGGATATTTACAAACACCATCAACATCTATGTTTTTGTCTAAAAATAATGCAATACAATATATTTTTTCTATGAATAGAGTAAAGAGATGGATTTTATCTAATCGCCGCTTGCGTAAATGGGTGAAACTGCGAATGATATCGGGTATGCGGTTTTGATAAAATGTCTAAAATCCTATGACAAACAATGCTTCTAAAGTGACTGTACATTGGCAAGAGCTGGATGTTTTGCGAGGCTTAGCTGCGCTATTGATGATACTTAATCATGTAGGATATAATACGCTGGCTACAGCAGAGATTAATGGCATATGGGCAGCAAGTTTATTGTTTATAACCAGTTGTGCGCCAGTGCTTTTCTTTTTCGTAACAGGTGTGGGTTACGGCATTCAGTCAAGCCAGAAGAAAAAGTTAGGTCATTGGTGTGTAATTTTTAATAAAGTAATTATACTATTTTTGGCTGATTTATTAATCCACTGGAGCAACGGGAGATGGCTAGGACTGGAATTCCTTGGGTTTATCGCTATTTCGAGTTTAGTAATGGAATTTATTAGAAGATCGAAGTCACCGCTAACTTATTGCTTGATCGGTTTTGTTGCGATTTTTATAATTCGCTATTTGCTCGGGCATTTTATTCATTCTTTGGGTTACGATCAGAAAGGTTGGTGGTTGCTAGATTGGATAATTGGCACTACTGAAATTGATGGAGTATCTTATCCGCTTTCACCCTGGATTGCCTATCCATTGGCAGGTTACATAGTTGGTGTGGTGGCTATGGGTTATAGGGATTATATAAAAACCCATAGATTGCAAGTGGTTGTTGGGTTATTAATGGGTGCGGGAGTGCCAGCGATCGCTAGTCTAATCCTACTACAACGTGGCTCATCTTTCTTTCGTTGGGGAACGGTGAGTTTGGGTTTTTACATAGTAAGTTTTGCCATACTCTTAGTAAGTATTGCCGGGACATTAGCTTTCTGTGGAGAACCGAAACTAAGCATTTGTCAAAATGCTTTATCCCTCAAGGGAATTGCTTCCTTAGCAGTGGTGCCAGTACATTATTTCCTGATTGATTTGGTGACTAGGATGGGAGCAAAGGAATTAAATTTATTAAGCTATGGGATAATAGCGATCGCTGTTTTAACCATAAGCTTTTTGGGGGCACGCTTTGTGGAGTATCTAAGCTCCATAATTGTTAAAATCAAGAAACAAAAAGTTGTATGGGTTGGACTTGTAGCCATGTTTTTATTGGCATCTGGTCTAACCTTGATTTATAACAGAGAAAGCACATCGTTAGTTATGTTAACTAGGACTTTTGGTCAGATTGTGCTGTGCCTGTTGTTTGCGATGCGCTTACCTTTATAGAAAAAGGTTGCCAATCCATCGCTTAGATAGATTACTTTGTCTTTTTTGTAAACCTCCTGCGAGGATGCTATGACTTCAACAATGCAAATGTTTCGTTTTGCTCCAGACTACTTAGAAAATTTAGCTGAGCAATACCACGAACAATACATAAATGCTCAGCCCTTTCCCCATATCGTCATGGATAATTTCTTGCCCGAGTATGTATTAGAGGATGTTCTCAAGGAGTTCCCAAAACCAGGTGAAATTAAGTGGCAAGAATTTGAAAATAAATCCGAAAAAAAACTAGCGTCTACCTCGGAAATACAAATGGGAGATGCTACGCGATTTCTACTTTACCAGTTCAATTGTTCAACTTTTATTAGTTTTTTAGAAAAGCTCACGGGTATTAATGGAATCATCCCCGATCCTCACTTTGTCGGTGGTGGTCTTCATCAGATAGAAAGAGGCGGATACTTAAAAATGCACGTAGATTTCAATCGGCATACCAGACTTAAACTCGATCGCCGATTAAATCTTCTACTGTATCTAAACAAAGATTGGAAAGAAGAATATGGCGGTCATATACAACTATGGGATAAAGATATGACTCGCTGCGAGAAAAAGATACTCCCGATTTTTAATCGTTGTGTCATTTTCAGTACGACCGACTTCTCATATCACGGACATCCCGATCCATTGGCTTGTCCAGAGGGTTGGACGCGGAAGTCATTGGCGCTATACTACTACACCAACGGACGACCTGCTGAAGAGATTGCCCATCACGATCATTCAACTATATTCAAACCTCGATCCGGAGAGGAAATACAGGAAGAAAAACCATCAGGAATGACGTTCAAAACTGTCCTTAAAAAGCTAGTTCCTCCGATTTTAATTGATGTGGGGAAAGCACTGAAGAACAAGTAAAAATTTATCTTTGGCTAATGGCTAATCCTAAAAAAGTAATTAGCCATTAGCCATGAATATGATGCGGTATACTAAACCCAAAGGCTATTAGTTTATGGCAAGGCAAAAGCCAGCCTAGATCTATGTATAGTCCCCTAGCATTCCTGGTTGTAATAGCCTGGTTTCCATTCGTTTTTTATTTATTCCAACGGTTCCCGGCTCAGCAGGCAGTCGTGATCAGTTTCATCACGGGATGGCTATTTCTTCCAACCATAGAGTTTCCCTTACCAGGCATTCCAGATATCACCAAGATGAACGTAACTTGCTACAGCATTTTGCTTGTTACCTTGGTCAACGATGTCGGACGTGTTAATTCATTTAAACTCGGTTGGGTTGACTGGCCGATGTTGATCTGGTGTCTATGCCCGGTGCTTTCATCGCTCACGAATGACCTGGGTTTGTACGATGGACTTTCCAGCTCTCTCGATAAAACTATGACCTGGGGAATTCCTTACTTTCTGGGCCGAATATATCTTGGGACTTTGGCTGGGATGCGTCAGATGGCGATGGGTATATTCATTGGCGGGTTAGCATACGTTCCTTTCTGCCTGTTGCAAACTCGTTTGTCTTTTAACGTACATGAACTTGTGTACGGCTACGCTGACCCTCGGACAAGTTTTATGCTGTCAATTCGCTATGGGTCATATAGACCAGCGGTATTTATGGAAAGCGGTTTAATGGTGGGCATATGGATGATGACAGCAACGCTAGTAGCTATTTGGCTCTGGCAAACTAGAGTCATCACCCAATTCTGGGGTATTCCTATGAACTCGCTGGTATTGTTATTACTGATTACATTTGTATTGGTCAAAGCCACTGGTGCCTATCTCTTGCTGGTATTGGGAGTCATTTTCTTGTATGCAGGTAAATGGCTTCGTACCGCTTTGCCAGTGTTCCTGCTAATTTTGGGTATGTCATTCTACATTTACCAGGGGGTGACCGGAACCGTTCCTCGCGATCAGATTGAGGAAATTTCGCTTCGATACACTAATGAAGAACGAACCCAATCCTTAACTTTTAGAATTGACAATGAAGAGCTGCTAGCAAAAAAGGCGCGGGAGCGGATAATGTTTGGCTGGGGGGGCTTTGGACGCAACCGCGTATACGCGCCGGACTGGAAAGGAGATATAGTTGATGTCTCAATTACTGATAGTTTATGGATAATTACATTTGGTATTAACGGTCTAGTCGGGCTGGTTAGCTTAACATTGGCACTGTTACTTCCTCCCGCAAGCTTGTTTATACTGCGTTATCCAGCTAGTACTTGGTCTCATCCCAAAGTAGCGCCTGCAGTTGTGCTGGCGATTTGCTTACCTTTGTACGAGCTAGATTGCATCTTGAACGCCATGACTAACCCGATTTTTGCGATCATCAGTGGGGCGCTATCAGCGCTGGTGCTGAAAGAGGCAAGAACCAATCGAGTTACAGGAACTCGCTCATCCGTTGCCCGACGTTCCCTAGCTCAAGCAAGACAAAACTAGCTTGATTGACTGACTTCACGCCAACCTATATCTGCCAAGGTACTTAAATATATGTCTGTATTGGCATTACTTAAAAAAACAAAAATTTTAGCCTTTCTAGTTGGAATAATTAGTGTAATTTTGATTTCATTATCTGGTAATTTCATATTTAAAAATAATAATTTAATTGAAAAAACTATTAATACCAACAACAAAATAGCTGTGGTGACAGCAAGCAATATTTCTAATTTGACTTCCCCTTTAGGGATTGGTCTTCATGGTATTGCTGACTGGTCAACTCAGTTGCCATTTCTGGATGCTTTCAAATCTTCTAGACAATGGTTTACTCAATGCTTAAGTGGAGATCCAGGATGTAATGGGGAACCGGATACAGGAGAATATAACCTTTTAAATTTAGACGAAAATGGCTGGGTTAAGTCTCTACCAACTCCAGAAGAGGCTCCTAAATATACTCGTGTAAGTACTTTATTATTAAGGGAAATACCCAATCGTTATCCTTCTGGAAAATATGTGGTTTTGTATGATGGGGAAGGCAGGATTGAATATGGTTTTGATGCCAAAAAAGATACGGCTGCGTCAACTCCTGGAAGGGATGTGCTTGATGTGGATGCAAAAGGAGGGGGCGGTATACAGCTGACAATCGCTTCTACCGATCCCAAAAAAACAGGTAATTATATCCGTAACATCAGAGTAGTTAAGGCAGAGTATGAGAATAATTATAATAATGAAATATTTAACCCATTTTTTATAGAAAAAATTAAAAGCTTTAGAGCTTTGCGCTTCATGGACTGGATGGGAACAAATAATTCAGAACAAAAAAAATGGTCTGACAGACCTAGATTAGAAACGGCTTCCTATGCTACTAAAGGAGTGCCTATAGAAATAATGGTTGCTTTGTCGAATAAAGTCAAAGCTGACCCGTGGTTCAATATGCCACATCAGACTGATGATGAATATATAACCAAATTTGCTCAGACAGTTAAACAGAATTTAGCCCCTAATCTAAAAGCTTATGTTGAATTTTCTAATGAAGTTTGGAATTGGCAATTTAAACAATCTCATTATGCTTTAAAACAAGGTAAAGCTAGGTGGGGAGAAGATAAAGCAGATGCTCATATGCAATGGTATGGGATGCGTAATGCTCAAATGTGCGATATTTGGAAAAGTGTTTTTGCGGAGCAAAAGAATCGTGTAGTATGCGTGATGGGGACTCAAACAGCTTGGCAAGGGTTGGAAAATTATGCTTTAGACTGCCCCTATTGGGTAGCCGAAGGTAACAAACCTTGTTATCAACATGGTATTGATGTTTATGCGATAACTGGATATTTTAGTGGGGGGCTGGGTCTACCTGAAAATTCCAGCACTGTAGAGTCTTGGTTGAAGGAACCGGATGGGGGTTTTGGCAAAGCTTTGCAGCAATTAAAACAAGGGGGTTTACTCTCTGGGTTCAAAGATAGTTTGCCAGATGTTTATAATCGATTTATATATCATGCAGATGTGGCGAAAAAGAAAGGTTTAAAATTGGTGGCTTACGAAGGGGGACAGCACATCGCTGGGGCATCAGGAGTAGAAAATAATGATAAGTTGACTAAGTTTTTTATAGAATTGAATAGACATCCGGAAATGTATAAAATATATAGCCAGTTACTCAATGAGTGGAAAAAAGTAGGAGGAACGCTGTTTATGCACTATTTGGATATAGGGGGACCGAGTAAATGGGGAAGTTGGGGAGCGTTAGAATATGTGGAGCAAAACGGCTCGCCAAAATACAATGCGTTGATGGAATTTATTAATAAAAATTCTTGCTGGTGGGATGGCTGTCAGAGGAATTAAAATCAAAACAATTTAACAAATAGATTTAGGAAACAGGATGAAAATACAGAATATTGTTCAAACGATCTGCTGGCAGGAGAATTAAGTGAGTAGCTTATATAAAAAAATTGGAGTAGTGGTCATTGGACGTAACGAAGGCTCGCGCTTAATCCGCAGCCTGGAATCGGTTGTTGACAAATCGCGCCCAGTGGTGTATGTTGACTCTGGGTCAACCGATGGAAGTTGCCAGGTGGCACGCGATCGCAACGTTGAAGTAGTCGAACTAGACATGTCAGTTCCATTCACCGCTGCTAGAGCGCGCAATGCTGGCTTTGATCGGCTGCGAGAAAAGTACCCCGAAGTCGAGTACGTCCAGTTCATCGACGGAGACTGCGAAGTCGTACCAGGGTGGATCGAAGCCGCCACCGAAACGCTCGACAATAGCCGCGACGTAGTTGCCGTATGCGGCTGGCGGCGGGAACGCTATCCCGAACGCAGCGTCTACAACCGCATCTGTGATGTAGAATGGCGGATCGGACCAGTGGGAGAAATCCTCTGCTTCGGCGGCGATGTGATGATTCGCGCCGCAGCACTCGCAGCAGTTGGAGGTTACAACCCGAAGGTTATTGCGGCCGAAGATGACGAATTGGGGGTGCGTCTGCGCCAAAATGGTGGAAAATTAAGGCGAATCGACCAAAATAGCACTCTGCACGACGCTGAAATGCATCGACTATCGCAATGGTGGCAACGTGCCAAACGTTGCGGCTATGCTTATGCCCTGGTTTCGCACATGCACGGGGCTTTGCCAGAACGCAAGTTCATCAAAGAGGTACGCGATACCTGGCTTTGGGGGGCGATCTTTCCCTTAGCAGCACTGGCAATGATGCTTCCTACGAAGGGAATTTCGTTAATTGCTTTCGGGCGCTATCCGCTGTCGGCATTGCGAACAATTGATAAAACGCGGCGGCGGCAGGGGTTTTCATGGAAAGATAGTATAGCCTGGGGGCTGTCTTGCGCGATGTCATCGTTCCCTCAAGCCTTTGGCGCTGTCAAGTTCCATCGCGATCGCTTGCAAAACAAACAGCATGAAATAATTGAGTACAAGACTGCTCAAGCACCCGCAATCCAACCAACTGGGAGATAACAATGGCTGCTAGTAACAAAAATAGCAACCCTGTAGCCGTCGCCCTCCTCGGCGCTGGCTATATTAGTGACTACCACTACTCGGCGCTGCGCTTCTTGCCCAACGTTGAGGTGCGGGCTATCTGCGACTTGAACCGCACCCTGGCGCAGCAGTTCGGCGCAGCAAAGGGGATATCCAAAGTCTATGGAGACTTGGGCGAAATGCTATCCCAAGAGCAGTTGGATGTCGTCCACATCCTGACGCCGCCCCACGTTCACTTTCCAACAGCCTGCCAGGTAATTGAAGCAGGCGTTGACGCCCTGATCGAGAAGCCGCTTTGCCACACACTTGCCCACTGTCAGGAGTTGCGCCAGCGTGCCGCAGCCGCAGGTCGGGTAATCGGGGTTAGCCATAATTTCCTGTATTTTCCAGTCTATGAAAAGTTGGTGTCAGATCTGCGTAGCGGTCGGTTAGGGCAGATAGATCAGGTGGACATAGTATGGAACAAAGAGCTTGGACAGCTCAAGGGCGGTCCGTTTGGAGCCTGGATGCTTCAAACTCCAAAGAATATTTTATTCGAGGTGGCTCCCCACTCCTTCGCCCACCTGGTTCATCTTTTGGGTCAACCCGACTCGCTCTCTGTCGATGTGCGCGACAAGGTAGAACTGCCTCAAGGGCTAGAGTTTTACCGTCGTTGGGAGATTCGGGGATGGAAAGGTAATACCAGTATCCGGCTGCGTTTTTCGTTTATTGATGGATACCCGGAACACTATATCCTCGTGAGGGGAACGAACGCAGCAGCAAGGGTTGACTTTGAGAACAACACCTATGTTTGTCAAGAGCATACACCTTATCTACTCGATCTGGATCGCTTCGCTAATGTAGCCACAACAGCACGGGAATCGCTAGTCCAAGCAGGCGGCACTTTGGGTAACGCGGTGCTATCAAAGATGCGTCTATCCAAGGCGGCGGGGCCATTTCCCTACAGCATCGCCCGGACGGTTGAGAGCTTTTATAACGGTCGCCAAGGCAAGCTGGACGAACGAGTCGATCCGGCAATTGGCGAGGCGGCGGTGGCACTTGCAGAGTGGGTGGCACGGGAAACCGATCTGCCAATGCCTGAAAAAACACTATCGGTTCCCAGCCCCTTGGTCGAACCTGCCGCGCCAAAATCTACAGTACTTGTCTTGGGCGGTACGGGTTTCATCGGTCGGGCGCTGGTTCGCCGCCTGCGTCAGGATGGTTATGGCGTCCGGATACTCGCCCGCAATCCCAGTAGCTGCCCACCGGAATTAAAAAACCTTCAGGTCGAAATTGTTAAGGGCGACTTCATCGATGCCAAGGCTGTAGATGCCGCACTCGATGGGATAGATTACGTTTACCATTTAGCGCGGGGCAACGGGAAAACCTGGAGCGATTTTCTTAAATCTGATGTTGAGCCTACGCGCAAAGTTGGCGAATTGTGCCTGGAACGTGGAGTCAAGCGCCTGTTCTACGCATCGTCGATTGCGATTTACTATGCAGGTAAAAACGCTGGGACGATTACCGAAGAAACCGAGCCTAACGCGGGTATAATGCGCGCCGCACCCTATGCGCGATCTAAAGTAGAGAACGAGCGATCGCTGCTCGAACTTCACCGCCAAAAAGGTCTGCCCTTGGCGATCTTCCGCCCAGGCGTCGTACTCGGTAGCGGTGGTAGTCCCTACCACTGGGGTATTGCTGCTTGGCCTTACAGTTCGGTATGCAACCTGTACGGTGATGGCAACAATCCCCTGCCGATCGTGCTAGTGGATGATGTGGCTGATGCCATGGTCAGGGCGATTAACGTCCCTGGAATCGAGGGTGAATCTTATAATCTCACCAGCACTGCCTGTATTACCGCCAACGAATATCTCAATGAGTTCGAGCATAAGGCTGGTATTAAGTTACGCCGCGTACCTACGGAGGCTTGGAGGGTTTACACGTCGGCGATCGTCAAGTGGGCAATCAAAAGCATCGGACGCGACCCCAATGCTGCGTTCCCCAGCTATGCTGATTGTGAGGGTCGCAGCTTTGCCGCTTTGTTCGACTCCTCTAAGGCGGAGCGTCAACTTAGCTGGTCTCCGGTTAAAGAGCGCGAGACTTTGATTAAAGAAGGCATACATGTCCCTGTTAACGAGTCCTTCAGGTAGGGGTGACCCAATTATTAGCCTTATGTATAATGCAATACAGGAAAATACCCCAACCCGTTTGCTTGTAGTCATCCTTAACTACCGAACGTCAAATCTAACCATAGACTGCTTGCGCTCCTTGGTCGATGAAGTGCGATGTCTCCCTGACACCCGCGTTATAGTTTCCGACAACGCTTCTGGCGACGGCTCGGTCGAACAGATCAAAGCCGCCATTGAAACCGAAGGCTGGAGTGACTGGGTATCGCTCATGGCATTGGATCGCAACGGCGGCTACGCTTTCGGTAACAACGCTCCCATCCGTGCCGCTCTACAGTCACCCGATCCACCCCCCTACTTTCTGTTACTCAACCCAGATACCATTGTCCGCCCCGGAGCCTTAAAGGCGTTAGTGGAGTTTATGAACTCTCATGCCGAAGTGGGAATTGCTGGTAGCCGCCTGGAAGATCCCGACGGTACGCCGCAGTGTTCTGCTTTTCGCTTCCATACAGTACTCAGCGAGCTGGATTCCGGCTTACGTCTGGGTGTGGTATCAAAATTATTGGCTAATTGGGTCGTTTGGCCTCCGGTTCCCGAAACAGCAACTCAAACAGATTGGGTAGCTGGGGCAAGCATGATCGTCCGCCGGGAAGTGTTTGAGCAGGTGGGCTTGCTGGATGAAGAATATTTTATGTATTACGAGGAAACCGACTTTTGCTTGCAGGCAAAAAAAACTGGCTGGAGTTGCTGGTATGTGCCTCAAAGTCGAGTTGTGCATTTAGTCGGGCAAAGTTCGGGAGTGACTGACACCAAGCGTCCACCTAAGCGTCTCCCTCAATACTGGTTTGATTCCAGACGCCGGTACTTTCTGAAAAACCATGGTTGGTTGAATGCTGCCTTAGCTGACGCTGTTTGGGCTTTGGGCTTTGCTCTCTGGCGTCTGCGCCGAGTCGTTCAAGGCAAACCGGATAACGATCCGCCAAATCTCCTGAGTGATTTTCTCCGTAATAGCGTGTTATTTAAGGGAAATGTTTTAACTTCTGCGCGTCTTACCCAGTAGTTAAAAGAACTTTGTCACCGAAATAGTGAAGCAGCAAAGATAACTTTATGGTCACGCAACCCGAATTGATTTCAACTGCTAACGAGTCAGAAACTTCAGAGCTGGGACTGTGGGAACAAATTAAAGAAGATTGGATTGCTCACGGACGAGATTGGACAATGCCGGGATTTCGAGCCGTTGCGGTTAAACGCTTTGGTGTCTGGAGAATGAAAATTGAACCAAAGCTACTGCGGGCACCTTTTAGCATTCTCTACCGGATGTTGTATCGAAAAATTCGCAACACTTATGGGATTGAGTTGCCTTATACAGTGAAGCTGGGTCGCCGCGTTATTTTTGAACATCAGCATGGTATTGTTATTCATGGATATAGCGAGATCGGCGATGATTGCTATATCCGGCAAGGAGTAACTATCGGCAATCGCTATCTGGATCGCCCGCTTGAGGCGCCGAAATTGGGCGATCGCGTCAACGTTGGAGCTGGTGCAAAAATCCTTGGTGCCGTGACGATTGGCGATGATGTCAACATTGGTGCTAATGCGGTGGTTTTGTCAGATATTCCCTCGGGTATGACGGCGGTAGGCATCCCGGCTAAAATTATTAATCCAGGCAAATCGCCAAATATCACCTGAGTTGGCAGCGGATTCAGCTTGGGAAAGGTCGAGCAGGCGTGTAGGATCTTGCCAACAGCTATCGCTGATATGATTGGCGATACTGCAACTGCGTTGCGGTGAGCCGTTATATATCTCAAGTAGGGTGACATCGGACTGGCACCATTACCCCTAGCCTCCTCTGCGCTCAAAGGTGAGGGGTTGGATATACAAGTCCGATGCTAAGAAACTTAATATTACAAATAAATTAATGAACTTTCGGTGAAGTTATCGGTATAGTCTTCACAAGAGCTATAGATCTTTGCTATCTTGATGCCAAGTGTGTTGTGGTTATTACGGTCGAACTCCAGGGCTAGAGATTAAAGCGGGTCCGATTGGTGGCGATAGCAGGCAATCCAGGGAAGCAACTGCCAAGCTTGTCTGATGTGGGTGTTTGGCAGGGTGCAGCAGTTTGTTTATGTAAATTCTACATCCACAGATGGTAGCATAGAAATGGCTCGCTCTTTAAGCGTCGATGTAATAAAACTTGACTTGTCTATATCCTTACAGTGCAGCTAGTGTCAGAAACCCTGGATTTGCTCATTTACTCCCAGCAAACGAGCAAATAGATGGCTCTAGCAACCTCAAAGCGTACTATAGACTCAACCATCAACTTAGGGTTAGAAGATAAAGAGGGCTAAAATGGTTGCAGAAAAAGCAGAGAAAAGGAATCAGCTTCACAAAATTGACATCATGGGGGTAGGGGTAGCAGATGTTGATTACGAGATTATGGAAAAGTTTATTGCTGAGGCAATAGGAGAGCGTCGGAAAATAGCAATTACTTATGCAAGTGCAAACATTATAAACTTATCGCAGCAAAACCCGGCTCTGAGTCGGATGCTAAATGAATCAGACATAGTTCATCCCGACGGAATAGGAGTATGGATGGCCTCAAAAATTCTTGATAAGAAAGGATTGAGGGAGCGATTCAATTGGACAGATTGCGGGTATAAATTTCTAGAACTATGTTGTGAAAAGAATTGGAGTATATTCTTTTTGGGATCGACAACAGAGAACCTGGCAAAAGCAAGGAATAAAATTGAAAAAAGATTCCCTAAATTAAGAATTGCCGGGATGAAGAATGGGTTTGATGATGTGGCATCAGCAGATATTGTTGAATATATCAATAGCACAAAGCCTGATATTGTCTGGGTAGGTATGAGTGCGCCAAAGCAGGAACTTTGGATACAAGCAAACAGAAAAGCTCTGGATTGTTATGTGGTGCAATCGGTTGGAGACATTTTTAGTTTGTTTGCTGGGGAAAAGAAACGGGGGCCTGAGTTTTTGCAAAAATTAGGTTTGGAGTGGTTTTTCCGACTATTGTATCAGCCAGACAAGTATCTTAAAAGATACACGGTGGGAATTCCTCCATTTATTTTTAACGTGTTGAAACAGAAGTTAAATCTGAAAAAGCTGAGGTCAGTAAAAAAATATTCAGAAGTTAGCAGTTGAGACTGAAAGCAAAATTAGGTAGGAAATACAACAGGAGGAGTTGGCGCTAGTGAAAGAGTTGATAGGATAGAAAAAAGTCAGAAAAAAGACTTGCAACGCCTATGAAAATACTAAAATAGGTGTAATTATCGAGTAAGTAAGTTTCACGTACTGCGAGTATAAACAGTGCCGACAATTGTGCAATGGATAGATGTTGTTTTGCTAGTGGTCTCGCTCGGACTCCTAGTGCCGATAGGGTTTCTTTTTATTGAATGCTGTGCAGCCTTATGGCCAAGTAGAGCTAGGGCTAATGTTATCGATAGCATCCGACCTCGAATTGCTGTATTAGTTCCAGCGCATAATGAAGAATCCGGAATTGGTGCAACGCTGAAGAAATTAATACCACAATTAACAAATGTAGACCGGCTGGTGGTCATAGCAGATAATTGCACTGATGCCACGGCAGCGATCGCTCGCAACTGCGGCGCAACGGTACTAGAAAGGCAGGATAGCGATCGCCGAGGTAAAGGCTATGCCTTAGACTATGGTCTGCGGTGCCTGGATGCCGATCCCCCTGATGTGGTCATCATGGTCGATGCAGATTGTATTGTAGAAGATGGTACAATTGATCGTATAGCCAGACAGGCAGCTGTGACGGGACGCCCAGTTCAGGCAACCTACCTGATGGAACAACCCCAAAACCCAAGCCCAAAAGATGGGGTTTCCACACTGGCATTTATGGTCAAGAACCTGGTCAGAAACCTGGGACTGGAAAGACTAGGAATGCCGTGCTTGTTAGGTGGAACGGGAATGGCCTTTCCTTGGTCGGTGATTCGAGAAGCACCCTTGGCTAGCGGCAATATTGTCGAAGATATGCAGCTGGGGTTGGATCTAGCGATCGCGGGACATCCTCCAGTATTTTGCTCCCAAGGTAGAGTAACAGGCGTTCTCCCTCAGCAGAAGCAAGCCGCAAAGAGTCAAAGGACGCGCTGGGAACACGGTCACTTGCAAACCTTGGTGAAGCAAGTGCCCCTATTGGTGGAAGAGTCGGTTGTTCAAAGGCGATGGGACTTGTTAGCGATCGCGCTAGAATTATCCGTGCCGCCCCTCTCGCTTTTAGTCATACTGTGGCTAGCTGCCTTTGGATGCGCTCTATTAGGGGCAAGCTTAGGATTGGCATCAACGGCAGCAATTTTATTAGCAGCAGAAGGATTGCTAATTTTAGTGTCAATTTTTGGGGCTTGGGCTAAATTTGGACGCGCCTACTTACCGCTTTCAACACTTTTGGCAGTCCCTTTTTATGTGCTTTGGAAAATTCCCCTGTATCTGGCTTTTTTAGTGCGACCTCAAACAAAGTGGATACGCACCGAAAGGGATGCAGTTGATGCTAATGCTAAATAGTTATTTGCTCATAGCTAATTGCTAATGGCTGGCTGGTGCAAAGCTATTAGCCATTAGCTAGCTTGGTATTTATTCGGGAAAGCTTGCCCAATCATCCCAGCGAGATGGATCGATGTCTGGTGCAGAAGGTCTGTTTCCCGCATTGGCAGACATCTCCCACTGGGGTGGTTCTTGGGGTGGTTGGGGAGGTTGCTGGGGTTGGTGGTGCTGCTGGGGAGCAGTGGGTTTATCCCTTAACTCGTTTTCTAGCTCAAAAGCCATTTGTTGCATCAAACGCACTTTATCTACTGGCGAAAGTTGCTTGGCTAGGTTCAGAACTTCATGTAAATTCACAAGTTTTTCTCAGTCACTTGAGGCAAATTGTACCACCGTTGGTTGCGATCGCTATTTTATTTAGTTCTGTCGCTCACAAGCCTATTCTTGTACCTGAGAATGCTCGCTATGAGCAATTTTCAAAGGAATTTTCAACTCTTCGAGTGGCTGCCCCATTGGAACCAGAGATGTTCCCACTAGGCAAGATGCGGCTAAATTCACCCCATCTAAATTAGCGCCTTCTAATTCAGCACAAAGCAAATTTGCCCCATGTAAATCTGCACCCGCAAGATTCGCCCCGCGCAAGTCTGCCTCTTCCAAATTAGCATCGCTCAAGCTAGCACCGCGCAAGTCGGCGCGACTCAAATCAACTCCTAAAAGATTAGCGCCTGTAAGATTCGCTCCGCGCAAGTCAGCACCGCGCAAGTCTACACCCTGCAAGTTTACGCTCATCAAATTACCACCGCTTAAAAAAGCACCGGCAAAAGATGCTCCAGTCAGTTTTGCTCCCATTAAATTAACGCCTCGGAGGTTAGCACCTCGCAAATCAGCACCCGTTAAATCAGCTTGCATTAAATTTGCACCTAACAGGTTAGCCCGTAAGTCAGCAGATGCTAAATTAGCACCCAAAAGATTAGAGCCTTCTAACTTTGCCCCTTCTAATTTAGAGCCGCAAAGATTTGCACCGACGAGGTTAGCACCCGCCAAATTAACGCGACTGAGGTCGAGATTTGATAAATCTTCGTCTTCTAAATCTGCCCCAGGCAGAGGTTGAATATTGCCCGATTTTATAGCTTCCATAGCCGGTAATGGGTAACTTTTAACTAATTGATTGATTGCTAACCAAATTGCTTTCCTGATGGTCATCAAATAACCACATGCCAGTACTCACTTTAGGTGGCGTAACAGGTAAGCTGAGTCCCTGTTGTAAACCTTTGACCAAAATAGTTAGGGTTTCTATTAGTTTAGGGTCCCACCGCTCCCCTGCCAGCGCCTGACACTCTGCCAATGCTTGAGATAAACTTTCGGCGCGACTCTTTTGGGATGCTTTATACTGACTGACGCGCCACTGAAAATCTGTAACTAGCCCTAAAATTCTCGACTCCAAAGGTATCGCATCATATGCTAACCCGGCGGGAGAGCCGCTACCGTTCCACCATTCGGTAAAGTGGGTGATGATTGATGCGATCGCTTTTAACTGGGGCATGGCACGCAATGCCTGTATTCCTGGCAATAAGGCGCAGCAAGGCGCTTCTTCCTGCGAGGAAGTCGCCGGTGTCAAAGATGGCACTAACCCGTGGAGTAACCCAGCAAGGCGCAAGCGCTTTAACTGCCATGCGGGTAAATCTAAAATTTGCCCCATTGTTTCTGCCAGCGCCGCTACTTCTGCCGTTGACATTGGGTTTCCCGTATTGGCAAGTTCCATCAGCTGCGCCATCCGCACGAAAGCTTGTAACTCGTTGGAAACCAAGTTAATATCCAACACTTCGTGATGGGATGCGGGTATTTCCGCGTGCTTGTCCTTAATTAAATCCTCATGGCTACTCTGAAGGTAATCTACCACGCGGGATACAATCGCACCGAGATCTTCCGGTTGCTGATTTCCGGCGCCAGACATTGCTTTGAGCTGCGCGGTTAATTTTGCTTCCAGTTCGGGATTATATTGCCCGATGCGAGACTTCGCTAATTCTACGGTTTCCCATACCAACGCCGGTTCAAACGTCCAAAACCCGTAAAACTTGCGCTCCAAATCTGCTTCTGGCTGCCCTTCCGCCCCGTAATCTGATGGCGATAGCTCTTGACAAATTACCATTGCTGTGTATGTGGGCGATAGAATCATCAAGTGCCACTCTTGCGCCACGGGATCGACTGGAGCAAGGCTAACTAAGTCTACATTGAGCAGCTGGCTGGTGGGGTGTTCGGCAAAGCCGGTATCGGGTGCTGCCATGATGGCAATTTGACGCGATTTTGCCGCTATTTCGCGATACCGCTCTGCTTCTTGCAGGTACCACTTTCCCCGCTGAAACGCCGTAATGACTATTGGCGAACAGTTTGAGGATAATATACTGTCTTCTAAGGCGTGGCAGAGGGCAACTAAGGTGTTTTTGTAATATACGCCAAAACGTAGCGGTCTTGGCCCAGTTTTGTGGGCATCTGACAGCTGTTGTAAAATTGAGCCTTCTAACATGGTTTTGGTAATTGGTAATTGGTAATTGGTAATTGGTAATGAGGATTGCAGATTGCAGATTGCAGATTTAACTCAAATCTAAAATTTGAAATCTGAAATCTAAAATTCTCAATTACCCATTACCCATTACCCATTACCGAGCGAGTACTAGCTGTTTTTCTTTGGTTTCGATGGGGGCGTTGAGTGCTGATTCTAAGTCGGCACAACCTAGTCTTTGTTCTAATATTCTCATAACTTCGCGTCCAAAATCGTTGGGATTTTGTCGCCAAGCTTGCAGGCAAACTTCCCCAAAGAACGAGCCTAATGGTTCTGGGTTCCAGAGGAGTTTTTTAGCTGTCCAAGGCATTAAACTCATGGGGTCGTAGCCTGGTTTGAGGATATTGTTTTCAAAGGCATATTCTTCTAAATGGGTGTGGGGTTGCAACCCGATGAAGAAGATTGCGGGTTCGACTTTATCGGCTCCAAAAATTCGCTCTAGTTCGCGGTGATAGGCGATGGTTTGGCGAATTGTTTCAAGACGTTCGTCAATCACGTTGAAGGAGTAATTGACGGAAACTATATCGTTGAAACCGGCGGCTTTTAAGTCGCGACAGTTTTCTAAGACGGTGCGGAGGTTATAGCCCATCCGCATTTTCCGTACCAGTTCTTGGGAGCCGCTGGTAATGCCGATTTCAAAATAATTCATCCCGGTTTTTACCATCAAGTCGCATAATTCTGGCGTCAAATTATCTGCCCGAATATATGCTGCCCAGTGGATATCTTTCATCCCGGCGTCGAGGATTTTTTGCAACAGTTCGACGGCGTCGTCGATAAATTTCCGGGCTGGGATAAACTGGGCGTCGGTAAACCAGAAGTTGCGGATGCCGCGATCGTATAATTGGCGGATCTCGGCGACGACTTCATCGGCAGGGTTGATGCGTACTTGTTTGCCTTCGATCACAGTGTAGACGCAGTAGCAGCAGTTGTGGGGACAACCGCGCTTGGTTTGGACGCCGACGTAAAAGTCTTGCTCTAGCAGGTAGTATTGAAATTCGGGCCAGATGGTTTCGATGTAGTCGTAATTGCAGGCGGTTTTTTCGATTGGGGTGGGAGGTTCGTGGATCAGGCGATCGCGCGGCGTTGTCTCTCCCACCACATAACACCTTTCGTCGCTAATATCTTGCCCCCGCATGAGTTTTTCCAGCAACGTTTCGCCTTCGCCGACGGAAACAATTGTCCCATTCGGCAAGCTTTTACCCAATTGCTCGTAAAATACGCTCACCGCACCGCCGCCAACAACCGCACGCGCATCGCTTTGGTATTTTCTGGCGCGTTTTAGTCCCCGCTTGATTAACCCCAGGTTGCGCCACAGTTCCGTATAGTAGGCTGTGGTGACGCGCAACCCGCCCAGCGCTCCCCGCAATCTGATCAAAGGATTCGGGGCGTAGTAAAACTCAAAGGCGTGCTGGAGTGGATTACCACCTCTACCCCCCACCGGGGCATAAATTTGGATATCTCGCCAAGAAAATACCAGTAGGTTGGGTTGAAATTCATCTATACAGGCATCCAACGCTGGGGCAAAATCTAGGGGTGGCACCGTTCCCAGATCGAAGATACGCTGTTCTACCTCTGGAAACAACTTATGCAGGTGATCGGCAAGGTAAACAACCCCGATGGGAAAGATGGGGTTGCAGGGTAGGCGGACATAGAGAATTCGATTTGCCATTGCGGGTAAGTGGATGGGTGAGTTGCCAACAGTCAAATCTAATTAATGGAAAGTCTAAACCTGTCGTTCATATAACTTTACGATACCGCAGAGTTTATTCATCTGCCCGCTCCCAGCTTAAAATGACGCCACTTGTTAGCTGGGCTTGTATTATATTGTAAAATATATAAGAAATTCTTAACCTATCGGAAGAGCGATTTTACGGTAGAATCCTTATGGAGTGGCCTGTTGGTAGTCACAGTTACAAACAACGGGGATCGCAAAATGCTAAGGTGCATATGTAATCGGTTTTGGCATCAGTTACCCTAGCAGCTATGGCTCAAATCCTTGATCCCTTACCGCCTAACTCAAGCGATCGCATTCTCTGTTGCTACGTGAATGCCACGAGCAAGGTGCAAGTTGTTCGGATTACGAACGTTCCCAACTGGTACTTCGAGCGGGTGGTGTTTCCGGGCCAACGTCTCATGTTTGAAACAATATCTGAGGCGCTGCTGGAAATTCATTCGGGTATGATGGCGAGTGCCATCTTATCGGATAAGATACCGTGCGATCGCTTACAAGTCGAGGAACAACCCCAAGTCTCGAGCGAGGCAAGTCAAAAAGTCGAACAAACCATCGCTTTTCATCAAAAGTCAGAAAAAACAAACAAAACTTTAGACAAAACAGCATCTTTAACATCACCCGTTTTAGTGGCTGTAGATTAAAATTTTCGTTTTTATGACTGCTAGGGCTGCTTTGATCGAGCAGCCCTATTTTTGTGCTGGCGATTGCTACAGGACAATCGCAGCAACTCCAGATATGGTAGAGATGGTGCGGTACACCGCTGATGACGCACCCTACATATAGAGACGTTGCGTAAGTCCTGTTTTAGTAGGGTTGAAGCATGAAGCTTCCCATTACCCATTACCCATTACCCAATTTGTGAACTTACCTGATTTTATTTGGTTATGGAGAATTGCCGCCTGGTCGATGGGGTTGTCCCTAGCGGCTTATCTGTTGCTAGGCTTATCCGGTATTTGGATGTTTTACACCCGCACCTCTGGCAGGCAAAGACCTAGCTGGGTGCGATCGCTGCACTACACTACAGGCAGCATTATGGTGGGTCTAGTACTTTTACTCCTCACGATTGGCATCGTGGGTACTTTGGGTCACTATGGCACCCTGGGTCATTCGCTCCACCTACCTGCTGGGTTAGCAGTAGTTGGATTAGTTTTATTATCGGCAGGCAGCGCCATCTTGATTAGCCCCCAATATTCTTGGGCGCGAACTTTTCACATGGCGACAAATATTTTTATTTTTGTCGGCTTTGTCTTGGTTTCCCTAACTGGGTGGGACGTGGTGCAGAAATATTTACCTTAATTTATCGCCAGCCTTTGTTTGCTTGTTCTAGAACGTAAGCGGAAACATCATCAATTTCCGCTGCGCTTAAACGGTCTTTGTAGGCGGACATATTGGCTTTGCCGTTGGCGACTAGGGTAGCGATCGCATCAACTGTATTGACTTTATTACGTTCTAATGCTTTAAGTTTAAGCGTCTTATTCCGCCGGATAATATTGCCACCGTTGACGTGACACCCAACACAGTGGATTTCAAAAAGTTTAGCGCCGTTGGCGGTATCTGCGGCAAGGACAGGGGAAGTGAAAGCGATCGCCCACACCATCAAGATACCCAATCCAGCAATTAACCATCTTTTCAAGGCAATTCTCCTAAAAATACGCCCTTAGTAATCAAATAAACGACTTTATTAGTTCATCTTTGTTGCTGCGATCGCCAGCAACCGTTAAATTGTTAAGAAAGTCAGCTAATATTCTACCGTGTTAACCAACCCAGTGAATCAACTCACATCAGAAACAGATTCAGCTTCTGTATTCCGCATTTCTCCATTGATCCGAATTACCCTATTGTGTCTGTACGTTTCTCTGACACTTCCGTTACCGTTTTTGGCACAAGCAACCGCAGCACCTATTCCTGATGCTATTTTATGGTTAGGGATTGCCATTGGGTTAGTTGCCTTATACGCCGCCTTATGCGAACGGGTAATTTTAGATGAGCGACAAATTCAGGTAACCTATCCCCGCTGGGTTCCTCGCTTCTTCCGCAAAGGTTGGACACTACCTTGGACAGATGTCAAAGATTTGAAAATGCGTACTACTGGGCAAGGTGGGTTAGTTTATTATTTTCTCAGTAAAACTGGTAAAGCTTACTTACTGCCGATGCGCGTGGTGGGATTTGCCCAAATGGTAAAGCAAGTGCAAGCAAAAACAGGCATCGATACGACGGATATTCGTCCGTTGTCACAGCCTTGGATGTATTTAATTTTGTTAGGATTTACCTTGTTCTTGTTCTTTGTAGATGCTTGGACAATCTTGACAGCTATGAGTCTGGGTAAGTTGACATAGTTCGGATCTCCCGTAGTTGAGGTGATAATAAAATCTGATAAATCATGTGAAAAGCTGTGTGCATAAAGGTTGTAGGTTGGGTTTCGTTCCAAGGGCCCAACTTATTAGCATAGAACGTTGGGTTTCGCTATTGCTCAACCCAACCTACAAATTATTAGATAAATTTATCACCCTGGGTACGGGAGATCCCATAGTTCTTAGTTCCGCCGACAGGTTGGTTAAAACCGTCCCTACTTTAGTCATTTTCAGCGCGGTTTTGCCACTAAAGTGGTGACTACAAACCTTGGTTAAAACCGTCCCTAGTTTAATCATTTTCAGCGCGGTTTTGGCACTAAAGTGCTGACTACAAACAAAGTTAGACCCAGGATTAATTTGATTTTGACTAGCAGAAACAATCCCCAATTGCGAGTAGATGGCGTCAGCTTAGCTGCGCCACTGGGTTTATCTTATTTGCTCCAAAATATATCCTTTGAAGTCTTTTCAGGAGAACGAATTGCCATACTAGGGCCATCGGGATCGGGGAAAACTTCGCTTTTGCGGCTGTTAAATCGACTCAGGGAAACCACCAAAGGTACGATTTATTTGGAAGAGCGAGATCTCCGTAAAATTACGGTGATTCAGTTGCGCCAGCAAGTGACCTTGCTGTTGCAAGAACCTAAACTTTTGGGGATGACGGTAGGGGAAGCGATCGCATATCCGTTAGTTTTACGCCGCCTAGAGCAACCGCAGATACAAGAACGTCTAGCTTATTGGATCGAACAGTTACGCATCCCCCAAGACTGGCTAGGACGCACGGAGGTGCAACTATCTGCGGGAGAGCGACAGCTGGTAGCGATCGCGCGTGCCTTGGTCATCCAACCGAAAATTTTACTGTTAGACGAACCAACTTCTGCCCTCGATGTTGGTCGTGGTGCTTTGGTTTTAAACCTACTAAAACAGTTACAGGAGCGCGAACAAACTACAATTTTAATGGTCGAGCGCCAACTAGAACAGGCGCAGGAATTTTGTACGCGAGTTTTACACTTACAACAAGGTCAACTAATTCAAGATTTACCAGCGACTCAAGTAGACTGGCTGCAACTGCGGGAAAATTTAGTTGAATTAGAACGGCTTGCGGCCGAAGAATGGGAATAATTTCAGATTTTAGATTTCAGATTGTAGATTTAACATGATATCATGTCTGTTGGCATCGGTTGCGTAAAGCGGGGCGGGTTTGTATATTCAGTGCGCTGCGTTCAAATATATCTCGTAAAACCCGCCCCTACTCGCGTCAAAAACACTTGCACAACCGATGCTACCCGACACGATATGACTTACCTAAAGAAACCGGGTTTCTCTGAAAAATCGTTGGTTTACAGGAAACTTTAAGATTTGAGATGGCAGATTTAAATTAAATCTCAAATCTACAATCTCAAATCTCAAATTTTCAGCGCCAATTACCATCTAGGGCTACCATGCTGGGCGTGCCAGGAGTAGGAGGCTTTTTGTTATTGGCAGATTCATCCGCTTGAGTTTGATTCAGGGTGAGAAAATCAGGGTTAAATCGGTAACCCACATTACGGACGGTTTGAATTAAACTGGGTTGCCGGGGATCGGTTTCCAGTTTCTTTCGCAGGGAAAGGACGTGGGTGTCTATGGTGCGCGGATTATCAATCGCATCGGGCCATGCTCTATGTAACAGCTCCGAACGACTTAAAGGCACTCCCCCAGCTTGAGCCAGCACATAGAGCAGGCTAAATTCTTGGGGGGTTAAATCTACCAGTTCGTCCTTAAAGCGGACACGGCGCTGCACCAGGTCAATTTTGAGATCGCCATAATCCAGGTAAGCGGGTGGAGTCGTCGCGCGCTGGCGTCGAATCAGCGCCTCCACCCGCGCCAAAAACTCTTGGATGCCAAATGGCTTGGTTAAGTAATCATCTGCCCCTGCTTTCAATCCAGCGACGATATCAGCTTCGCTGTTGCGTGCAGAGAGCATGAGAACTAATGGCATTTGTTGCCGTTGTAGCCAGCCGCAAAACTCCAGAGCATCGCCGTCAGACAGTTCCGTATCGAGAACTACCACAGTTGGCTGGCGCATGTGAAAGACTTCCCTAGCTTGGTAGAGGCTAGCGGATTGATGCACTCGATATCCTGCCTGCTGTAAGTGCCAACCGAGTAGCGATCGCAGGTGCGGATTACCTTCTACAATTTGAATCCCTACAGAAACCACGGAGGCTATATTCCTTGCCGTTATTGACCTTCAACTTAACACCAGACCCGATTCAAATTTTGTAACACCAGTTACTTCGGGGGCTACAGCCTTGGGCTTCATCTTAGTGCGTTCTAGCCTTTGGGGCAAGCGCTGCGCCCGGATACGAGCCAAGCTGGGAAGAATATTAAATTATCGTTACAATAATCCTAACCTAGTGGTTCAAACACCAGTGACCGAGCCGGAACAAAAACTAGCACAAATCGCTCAGCAGATACAGGTTTTCCTTTGCCTGCTTGATTATGATCGAGCTAAGCACGATGCGCCAGCGGGGTGTAAGCATCAAGCGATCGCCCGACTTACCGAACCTAGCCAACCTAGCCACCTGGACTTAAATATTGTCCAGTTGAATAATTTTCACAAAATCTTTATCTCCAAGTCGGGGATAGAGAGTCTACGGTAGTCGAGTGAAGATGCTATGCTTAACGCCAATAATTACCTGCGGTAAACACTGCCCGTAATTTCCGCCTTTACCGAGTTCAGACACCCAATCATGCTTCAAGATACACAAACGATTCGCCACTATCAAAAACTCACCGACGCCCTAGTCGAAATGTGGAATCGAGGCTACAGATTCAGCGATTTAAGGTTGTATTTAGACGGATATCTCGCCGCCCTGCGCCACACTAACGCGATTGAACCTTATCTAATAAACCGTTTAGAAGAAGAGTCAACTCGCTACATCTACGATCCGTCCAACTTTGAAATGCCCCAGCTCCAGCCTGAGACGAAGAAATCTGACTATTACTAGCTCTTACGGGTGGCGTTATCAGTTCGATCTGGCTAACAAAACCGTCAGAGCGCGATTCAAATAGGGTGGGCATTGCTCACCCTATTTAATTTAGACAATTCCCACTAAAAAACGGATTTTATTAACAAAAAATGCTTGACAATAACAAGGCATTTATGTTAATAAAATCCGGTTTGTGTCTAAGTCAAAATCGTAGAAGGCGAGTCAAGACGATCGAGGCTCTACGAAGCGAGAGCGACTTCCACCTTTTGCTGTAACTCGCCTTTTTGATACAGCTCGATCATGATATCCGAGCCGCCAATAAACTCACCGTCAATATAAACTTGAGGAATCGTAGGCCAGTTGGAATATTCTTTGATTCCTTGGCGGATTTCGTAGTCTTCCAGAACATCTACGGTTTGGTAGGGGACTCCCAAAGTATTCAGAATCTGCACCACATTGTTGGAGAAACCGCACTGGGGCATCAACTTGTTGCCCTTCATGAAGACTAAAATCTTATTGTCCTTGACTAAGGTGTCAATGCGTTGTTTCAGTTCTGGTGTCATGATTTTACCCTTGCGATCGCGTTGTTTTCCTGTACTAGGTTCAAGCGGGTTTGGTTCAACAATATTACCGCTACCCAAAGGGTCGTTGACCCAACCATTATGTTTGCTTAATTAATCGAACCAGCAGCTTGCTAGCCTTGGGGAGTAGAGGTATTGAGTGCCAGAGCGTGAATTGCTTCTGTAGCCATGGCTTCCTGCAGTGCGCCATAAACCATCTGATGCTGTTGCACGCGATTCTTCCCTTCAAACAAAGAAGACACTACCGTAACTTGATAGTGGTCGTTAGTTCCGGTTAAGTCTTGAACCTGAACCTGGGCGTCCGGCATTTGGGCCTTGATCATCGCTGCAACCTGATCCGGAGTAATCATTCGATTCCTTTCGTGTAAAAACCGACAGTGAAACGCTTTGTTTTAAGTTTACTGGATCTACTGAGCAGATGAAGAGGAGGGGGCATTACCCGCTCTGGGAAAAGGTGCATCGACAAAACCGAGTTCCAATAATTGCTGGTAAGCTTTTTTACCCAACTCCCGCGTTGGGTTTTGACTGCG
>DNGG01000188.1:6380-6963 GCA_003486675.1 Cyanobacteria bacterium UBA11372 | reverse complement strand
TCCCGCGTTGGGTTTTGACTGCGCACAATTTGAACTAGCAAGGGCACTGCCAATTCCGGCTGATTTTGCGCCCGGTGTACCAATGCCAATTGATACGTTGCCTCATCCCGCATTTGAGCAGTTTCGATTGCTTTGCGCCGTTGGCTATCGGCTACACGGTTATCAATTCCTGAAAAACTGGCGGCTAGCTCTTGATAAAAGTTGGATAGTTGATTGAAAACTTGGCGAGCATCCTGAAGTTTCTTAATTGCCAAAGCATAATCTTGTGCCGAAACTGCATTGCTGGCTTCAGCCATCAGACGCTGCCCACCTTGGAGGCTGAGCAGACTGTTATCTTGATTTAAAGGACGGAGTTGGTTTGGATCTGTTTGGTTAGCTGGCTGTGTTGAATTAGAACCTGTCGGCAGAGCCGATTCCTGTGCCTGAACATGCACTGGCACTAGCAGGTTCAAAACTGCCATTAGGGGTAGAACCACCAAGCCAGTGACGTTGAGGAAGCGAGCAGTTGCAGAAGGGATCATGGAGTTGTTTTGTGCCAAGGCACAAATACGACGGATAGACTTCGGAGTATATTACCATTACT
>DNGG01000188.1:0-6179 GCA_003486675.1 Cyanobacteria bacterium UBA11372 | reverse complement strand
CTTCGGAGTATATTACCATTACTAGGCAAAAGTGAGTTGACAATACTTCTGCCATTGGCTGCTATCTGAGACTTGATCGAGCTAAACCGAACCAGCAAGCAGCTTTGGGTTTGGGCTATCGTAACCGACTTGCAATATTCTGAGCGCCTCTTGTAAATCAGCTGTTAGTCTGGCGGCGCTGCGCTTGACGGATTCGGTTTTGGTGTAGTAGTCAGCCACCTGGAGGGGAGAACCAATGCGGATTCTGACATTACAGCCTACGGTGGCATAGGAAGTACTGTAATCAATGTTAATCGGCACAATTTTAACCCCTAAGCCTGGTTGGCTAGATTCGGCTTGCAAGGCGATGCGAGCTAAACCGGGTTGTAATTTATTGATGGGGTACTTGCGATTTTCTGAAAGGTATCCGCCCTCTGGGAAGATTACCAGGGTTTCCCTTGCTTGCAGCAACTCTATGGCGTGACGGATGCTACCAATTCCTGGATGTTTGATGTCAACTGGGAAGCCGCCTAAGCGACGGATAAACCAACCTTGCAATCCTTTCATTTCATCTGAGGTAACCATAAACCGCAAATCTCGCCCCGTAATATCGCGCCCTGCGGCGATTGGAACCATAAATGAATCCCAGCGATCGCGATGGGTAGGCGCTAGAATTACTGGGCCATTTTTGGGTAAATTTTCCTGCCCCGTTACTTCGATTTTGCCGAAGTAAAACGGTAACACAACGTAGCGCGCCAAGGGGTAGGCTAAAGCACTGAACCAAGGGGAAACGTGAGAGGTGACTGTTGTCACTTTGATGGGATTGGCAAGGGCGAGGGTTTTATCAGAGGAGTCAATCTGTGTCATATCAAAAGGCGGCTGGTTACAAAAGCATCCTTATTACATCACCGTAAAATTTCTTTGGTTAATTGTGTTCTATCAAATGGACACTTCTGGTGGTGTCATGAGCTTTTACAAGGCAAAAAAAAAGACGGTTTTTACTACAAATGTTGGGTATTGGGCATGAGGGATATGATACCAATGTTTGCCCATTTTCCTCATCACCTTTTTTGGGTAAACCACGATTGTAGCTGGTGGCGACAGGCAGATTCTAATATGCCACCGATGACGGATAAGCGGTGATTTGAGCAAGGGCTATCGGGGATGTTGGCTACGGTGCGGATGGCACCTGTTTTTGGATCGTCCACTCCATAGACTAGCTTCCCCAAGCGTGCGTGAGCGATCGCACCAGCACACATGGGACAAGGCTCTAAGGTAACGTATAGAGTGCATTGGTTGAGATGCCAGGTTTGCAAAATTTTACTTGCGGCTCTAATCGCGATAATTTCTGCATGGGCTGTAGGATCGAAGTCCCGTTCTTTGCGGTTTTGTCCTTGGGCGATCGCATTACCAGCAACATCAACAATCACTGCTCCCACTGGCACTTCTCCCGCCTCCCCTGCTGCTTGTGCCAGTTTTAGCGCCTGCATCATCCATTTTCGGTGAATCAGATAGGCTGGATCGTCAACGAGCGGTGGCGATATTTCCATATTCACGCATTTAAGTTGTTGCTGGTTGAGTTAATAAAGTGTCCAGTTGACCTTTTCCGTCTAACTCATAAACGTCGTCACAACCGCCGATATGCTGGTTATTAATAAAAATTTGCGGTACGGTGCGGCGTCCATTGGCTCGTTCGGACATTTTATTTCTCGCTGCTTCGTCGCCGTCGATTTTGTATTCGGTGTAGTTGACACCTTTCCACCACAGTAATAATTTCGATCGAATGCAGTAGGGGCAGGTTTGCCAGGTATAAATTTCTACATTAGCTTTGATGCGTTCTGGATGGCGACCAAGGATAGGGTTGAGGAAGTCTAGCATGTTCTTTTCCCTGTCTCTTCTGAGTCAACTGGATCTAGGGTATATCATTGGCAAGGAAAGGGAAATACAGGATGGGCAGATGCGATCGCTCCCGAAATACCATCCCTGCCAGATAATGTTTCTCAACATCATATCTCTCAGTAAATGAAAGCGCGTTCTATCCGATTCTGGGTGTTTAACGGGTGTATTTGGTTGGCTCTATTCCCAGCCCAACCAACGGCAGCACACATTTTTCCAGATGCTACTTTGCCCGTTAATTCCACCGTGACGCCAGAGGGTAATACCCTCATTATTCAGGGAGGAACAAGGGCAGGTAGCAATTTATTTCACAGCTTTCAACAGTTTTCTCTGCCTACAGGTAGTAGTGCTTTTTTCAACAAGGCGCTGGATATTCAGAAACCATCGCCGTCGAGAATTTAGCTGTGAAGAACATGGTTAAAAATCCCCAACTCGCTCTAGCTATCAGCGATGCAAGTTGGGGTGAATTGGTCAGAAAACTTGAATACAAGTGTGGTTGGTACGGTCGCACTTTAATCTTGATTGACCGATGGTTTCCGAGTTCAAAACGATGTGGCAATTGCGGTCACATTGTTGAACAGATGCCGTTGAATATTCGGGAATGGAATTGTCCTAGTTGCGGGACGCACCATGACCGAGATCTCAATGCAGCTAAGAACATTTTGGCGGCAGGGCTTGCCGTTACAGTCTGTGGAGCGACCGTAAGACCCGAACAGAGTAAATCTGAATCCGGCTGGTGCGAAACCCCTAAAGGGACAGAAGCAGAAACCTAAGTCGTCAGTCTTAGGAATCCTCGCCGTTCTACGGCGGGGAGGATGTCAAAACCGCAGTCTGGACAAGTATGCCATCGATCTTCAAGCTTTTTCCTCGTATCCCAAGGCTAACCCTACGGAACGTGGGACTTATAGCTCCTCAAACCCCCTCAAAAGTTAACTTATGGCTACCAGTCTCAAGCGGGGCAAGTTCTCTGAGAATAATTTTCTCCCTTGTCCCCCTTGTGCCCCTTGTCCCTAGATCAAACTGTCCCGTCTTAGGTTGGTAGCCTAAGTTATCAGAACCCCTTCAAGTGGAGATCCCCATTCTGATAGACTTTAAAACTGGTAAGGCCACGCGAAACTTCGCAAAATCAAGCAGCTGGAAGGACGGACACCGTGATCGAGAGTAGCATCGGTTTAGAAATTATTGAAGTAGTGGAGCAGGCAGCGATCGCTTCTGCTCGCTGGATGGGGAAAGGCGAAAAAAACACCGCCGATCACGTGGCTGTGGAAGCGATGCGGGAACGCATGAACAAAATTCACATGCGCGGTCGGATCGTTATCGGTGAAGGGGAACGGGATGAAGCTCCGATGCTCTACATCGGTGAAGAAGTAGGTATCTGCACCCGCGAAGATGCCAAAGCATTCTGCAACCCCGACGAACTGGTTGAAATTGACATCGCCGTTGACCCTTGCGAAGGCACTAACTTGGTCGCCTACGGTCAAAATGGTTCGATGGCTGTGTTGGCAATTTCGGAAAAAGGCGGGTTGTTTGCTGCACCCGACTTTTACATGAAAAAGTTGGCAGCACCACCCGTGGCGCGGGGTCACGTCGATATCAATAAATCTGCTACCGAAAACCTGAGAATCCTCTCTGATTGCATGAACCGCAGCGTTGAGGAATTGGTAGTAGTAGTAATGGATCGTCCCCGTCACAAAGAACTGATTCAAGAAATTCGCGACGCGGGAGCCAGAGTGCGCCTGATCAGCGACGGCGACGTTTCTGCGGCAATTTGCTGTGCTTTTGCTGGCTCGGGCATTCACTGCTTGATGGGAATCGGTGCAGCACCAGAAGGCGTAATCTCCGCAGCAGCTATGCGCTGCTTGGGCGGACACTTCCAAGGTCAGCTGATTTACGATCCCGAAGTCGTCAAAACAGGTTTGATTGGCGAAAGCAAAGAAGGCAACCTGGCGCGACTGAATGAAATGGGAATTACTGACGGCGATCGCGTCTACAATGCCGAAGAACTCGCTTCTGGCGAAACTGTTCTGTTTGCCGCCTGCGGCATCACCCCAGGTACACTAATGCAAGGGGTGCAGTTCTTCCACAACGGCGCTCGGACTCAAAGCCTGGTAATTTCCAGTCAATCGCGCACAGCCCGATTTGTAGACACAATCCACATGTTCGACAAGCTCGAATACGTGCAACTGCGCTAGGAAAATTTGAGATTTCAGATTGCAGATTTTAGATTTAAATTAATCTGTAATCTGAAATCTGCAATTTGAAATTACCAATTACCAATTACCAATTACCAATTAGCAAGCTTGCTCTTTAGAAAATGAATATTGCAGTCGTAGGACTTAGCCATAAAACCGCAACCGTAGAAGTTCGGGAAAAACTGAGCATTCCAGAACCCCAGGTGGAAGGCGCGATCGCTCACCTCCTCAGTTACCCCCACATCGAAGAAGTCGCCATCCTCAGCACCTGCAACCGTCTGGAAATTTACATCGTCGCTAAGGAAACCGAACCCGGTGTCCGGGAAGTAACCCAATTTCTTTCCGAACATAGCAAAATACCCGTTCCTCACCTGCGGAAGCACCTGTTTATCCTGCTCCACCAAGACGCGGTGATGCACTTGATGCGCGTTTCGGCTGGTTTGGATAGTTTGGTGTTAGGTGAAGGACAAATTCTCGCTCAAGTCAAAAATACGCATAAATTAGGCCAACAATACAAGGGAATTGGGTCAATTCTCAATCGATTATTTAAACAAGCGCTCACCGCAGGTAAGCGAGTCCGCACCGAAACCAGTATCGGGACGGGTGCTGTATCTATCAGTTCGGCGGCGGTAGAATTAGCCCACATGAAAGCAGATAATCTAGCTGCTTGTAAGGTGGCAATTTTGGGGGCTGGAAAAATGTCGCGCCTGTTGGTACAGCATTTGTTGGCGAAGGGCGCAACTCAGATTGCAATTGTGAATCGTTCGATGCAGCGATCGCAAGAATTAGCCAATCAATTTCCCGAAGCACAAATACAACTGCACCCCCTATCAGAAATGATGCCAGTTGTTGCCGCAGCGAATATTGTTTTTACCAGTACTTCTTCCACTGAACCGCTGTTAAATCGCACCAAATTGGAAGCGGTATTAACAGCCAGTTGCTCTTTAATGTTATTTGATATTTCCGTACCCCGCAACGTAGATGGAGATGTCAACGGATTGGCTAATGTCAAAGCATTTAATGTCGATGACTTAAAAGCTGTAGTAGCTCAAAATCAAGAAAGTCGGCGACAAATGGCGCAAGAAGCCGCCGTATTGTTAGAAGAAGAAGTCGAAGCTTTTGATAGCTGGTGGCGCAGTCTCGATACTGTTGAGACAATCAACTGCTTGCGAAATAAAATGGAAACTATCCGCGCCCAAGAGTTAGAAAAAGCTTTATCTCGTCTGGGTACGGAATTTTCCGAACGCCATCAAGGTGTAATTGAAAACCTGACGCGGGGTATTATCAATAAAATTCTTCACGACCCGATGGTACAATTACGGGCGCAGCAAGATATCGAAGCGCGACGCAAAGCGATGCAAACTTTGGAAATGCTGTTTAACCTCGAAGCCGACTCTACCGGCGAACAATTTGGTTAGCTGATAAAAGGGTATTTCAGATGGCAGATTGCAGATTTTAGAGCTAAATTAAATCTGGAATCTGCCATCTCAATATTTATATGAGTCAAAGAAATCGGAGACGAAAGCGATCGCGTGCTTTAGTTGCAATTGTCATTTATAAAAGTTTGGTAGCTGGACTGGTTGCTATCAGTTCTATAGCGTTATTATTAGCCCTGAAAAATTATCAAACTATTGATAATTTTGCCAATCAATATGTATTAGAAGGAAAGCGAGAAATTATTAGGTTTATATTAAGCAAATTTTTAAGCGTCAACCCTAAATCTCTACAGTTTAGTGGAATTTTTGCCGGAGTTTATGCAGTTGTAACGGTAATAGAAGCGGTTGGTTTGTGGTTTGAAAAAAAATGGGCTAGCTTGTTAGTAATTGGTTTAGTTGGAATTAGCTTGCCTTTAGAAATTTGGGAATTAATCAAAGGAATATCCCCGATAAAGTTAATTGTGTTTGTGGTAAATTTGGCGATTTTATTGTATTTGCTGTTTGATTTCAAAAAACCAAAATAATAATAAAATATATGTTGCTTATCATGCTACTTAAGCTTTTCAATCATCGCGGGCGGGGCGGGTTTATCAACACAATTGGCAACAATCAAAAATGTCTGGTAAACCCCGTCCTTATACCAATTTCCCTTGATAATGCTACACATCAACATATA
>DNGG01000347.1 GCA_003486675.1 Cyanobacteria bacterium UBA11372 | reverse complement strand
TATTCTAATTGACGCGATCGCACGCACCCCAAACGCGATCGCAAGCCTATCTAAATTTCTAGGGCTAAGCTATCCTCAAATTATAGAGATACAAAAGACAAGCGAATAGGAGGAAAGCGATCGCCATGCCAGCGACTGAAATTGATATCAGTACATTGATTACTCGTACACCTGGCTTGCACGGGGGTTGTCCTCATATTACAGGCAAAGGCGTTACCGTTCGACGCATCGTATTGTTGTATAAACGAGGACTCAATGCAGAGGAAATCTCTGACCGCATTGGACATTTAAACCTTGCCGAGGTTTATACTGCACTCGCATATTACCATGCTAACAAAGAAGAGATTGAAGCTGACTTAGCTGCCCAAGCTGCTGAAGCGAAACGCCTGGAACTGTTCTACGAACAAAACATTAACAACCAAACATGAGTGCCATTCGTTTATACATCGATGAAGATTCAATGGATAGAGATTTAATCCGCGCATTGCGAGCCAGAAATGTTGATGTCATTACTGTTCTAGAAACACAGACAGAAGGGCAACTTGATGAAGAACAACTGAATTTAGCAACATCCCAAAACCGAGTGCTATACAGTCACAACATTGCAGACTTCTGCCAGCTACATACAGAATTTATTGCTGAAGGTAAAACTCATACAGGAATAGCCTTGTTGTCGCAAGATTATTCAATCGGCGAACAATTACGCGCGATTTTAGGATTGGTCGGTACTAAAACTGCCCCAGAAATGCAAAATCAATTGGAATTTCTGAGCAAGTATTTGAGAAACGGTTAGTTATTCTTGTATAAAGAGCGCGATCGCATATCCTAATTGACGCGATCGCAACCCTTTCACCCAATCCCTTAAAGCGGAATCCAATCTACCTTATCGATCCATTCTTCAGCTTCACTTGTTTCCCAAATCAGAAAAAGTGCTTCTGCCCAAATTCGTATTGTCCCACTTGGACGCAACCAAAACACTCCCCAACTATGTCCACCCGTTGCCCAATGGTCTTCCAAATGCCCAGGAATACTTCTGCGGTTATCTGTCACCAACAACCTTTGCGATAATTCTAGATACTGCAACAGTTCTGGATCGAGTGTTCCTAGCGGTGGTGTATCTGGATCGCCCACACGCAGAATATCTATCGCCCCGTTGAGGCGCAAAACCGCAGCTTGGAGTTTTGGCGGCAAGTTTTCATCTAATAAGTAGCGTATTTTCACGAACGATTCAGCAACTCCTGTTCTCGTTGGGCTTTTATTGCTCTTATACGTTTTACCACTGGAGATGGTTCAGCAGCTAACCATTCTTGATAACGCTCCTCCCGCCACCTCGCCAACCGCAGCATATAAGCATCCATCTCGGCGCGATTGTGCAAATAATAGGTAATCGTTGCGTGAACCTTTTCCAAATTCAGAGTAGGTAACTCTTCCAAAATCTGTTCTGGCGAATATCCTTGCAAGTAATAATCAATCACATCGTCAATGCCAATGCGATGTCCTTTGATTCGGATGTCATCTGGATGTAAAAATTCAAAATAATCTTCTAGTTGCATCTCTCTACCTCTGGTAAATGTTTAATACTATTTTACCTCAAATACTTGGTAGCTATTTGCTAATTTATAGGCGCGCGATCGCTCTCATATCATGTCGGGTTGCATCGGTAGCGTCAGCCGGGGCGGGTTTAACGAGATATCTCGTGGTTCCATAGATTGATTCGTAAAACCCGCCCCTACAACATCAAAAATTATACGCTACCATTGCTACCGGACAGGATATCAATCAATCAAAAAAACCCAGTGCTAAAATGATTGAAGAATCAATATATCTGGAGATTGTCCTATGCCCTCGCCCTTTCCCGGAATGGACCCCTACTTAGAACACCCCGATTTCTGGCAGGAAACTCACCATTGGTTAATTGTCGCTTGCGCTGAATTCATCATGCCTCAAATTCGCCCCAAATATGAAATCGCTATTAAAAAACGCATCTATGAAATTAACGATACCAACGACAATAACGGCGACTCGCTTTTAGTTGGCATTCCCGATGTCGCGATTAAACGCCAACCTAATAGCCCCAATGTTCCCACCAGTTCAGTTGCAACTGTAACTACAACTGTTCCTACTACCGTCAAAGTTCCAATTCCTGAAAAAATTAAACAAGCTTATCTAGAAGTGCGAGAAATGGCAACTCGACAAGTTGTGACGGCGATTGAAATTCTTTCCCCAGTCAACAAACGCAATGGAGAAGGACGAATGACTTACCTCAAAAAACGCCAGAGTATTTTAGGCAGTTTAACCCATTTAGTTGAAATAGATTTGCTGCGAGGCTGGCAATCTATGCCAATACTTAACAATCCGATTCAAAGCGATTATCGCGTTTTAGTCAGTCGCAGCGATCGCCGTCCCTTTGCCGAACTTTATGCTTGCAATCTCCGCGACTCTTTACCCGTATTTCCGCTGCCTTTGCGCGAGGAAGATGTAGAACCGATTGTTAATTTACCAGCATTGCTCACAGGTGTTTACGATCGCGCAGGCTACGATTATCGCATCGATTATCATCAAGAACCCATCCCGCCTTTATCAGAACAAGATATGGTTTGGGCAAACGAACTGTTACGGGAAAAAGGTCTGCGGGATAATTGCTAATTGCTAATTGCTAATTGGGTGTTTATTAATGAAGGGGGCGGGGTGTGCGATCGCTCTCAATTCATGTAAAACTGATCAATGCATTGTATAATCTATTGTATGAATTATCCCTATAATGGCGGATGTCAATGCGGGCGGGTACGCTACGAAATACACGCTGAACCTCTGACACTTTATGTCTGCCATTGTCAAGAGTGCCAAAAGCAGTCATCTAGCGCGTTTGGGATGTCAATGCCAGTCCCGCGCGAGGCCATTAAGATCCTGCGGGGAGAGCCAAAACAATGGAGTCGGAAAGGGGATAGCGATCGCGAAGTGATTTGTTTTTTCTGTGGAGACTGCGGAACCAGGTTGTTTCACAACCCAGCACGTAACCCAAAAATTACCAACGTCAAACCCGGTACTCTTGATGATACCAGTTGGTTGAAACCAGTGGGAAATTTATGGACTCGCAGCGCTCAAAAATGGGTTTTTATTGATGAATGTATGTTGAACTATGAAGGTCAGCCGAGCGATTTTTCCCCTATATTTGAACAATATAGGACTTACGCAGATCATCCATA
>DNGG01000185.1:32499-44936 GCA_003486675.1 Cyanobacteria bacterium UBA11372 | reverse complement strand
ATTAAATACGTCTCAATTCCAGCCTTTGCAAGCGTTTCGGCAGCACAGGAACCCGCTGGTCCCCCTCCTACAACAGCAACCCGTAGTGACAAAGGTTTTCTCCCAATCGCTTCAAGCTACAAGCTGAGATGGTATCACGGAGTTTGAGCCTAATTCTCACCGATCTGGCTGGATATGAAGAAATTGCTACAGACCTTAACACTTCTTAAGAGACAACGGGCAACTGGAGACTGGGGAATCGGCGATGCAGTTTGCTCCCAGCGGTCTTTACAGGAAATTTATCAAGTTTGTGCTTAAGTAAAATTAACCAAACCAAGTATGAATCGGCACTTTAGCTGAGATACCCCTGAGATTTTCCCGGTGTACTTACTTAAAGATTCGGTAAATCTAACGAGTATATGTAGAAAAAATCATCAGGGTATGCCAAATTAGATTTAAGGGATAAATCACAAGTGACCGAGAGATTAACAACAACTGTAAAAAGTGCGTGCATCTTGTTAAACGGTCAACTATCAGAGTAATAACTAATGATGACGGATTCGCTCTCCGTCTGCTCTGAAAGTACAGATATTTGGCATCTACAAAATACCCTATAGGTCATCGATTCTAATCGGTGAAATTGCTGCGGCAATTTCACCAGGATTTTTCTGAACAGGGCGGTTGCGATCGCATGTCCAAATCATTCCGAATGTCAAACTTTAAATCTGGGGGGAAACCAGTAATTATGTCTATTACAACTCTCGTCAAAAAAGTATCGATGGCTGCTGCTGGAATAGCCTTAATTGCACTGGGAACAAGCAAACCTGCCCAAGCTGGCTCTCTAACTACTACTTTTGCTGGGGGCAACGGTTTCGCAGGGAACATGTTTGATGTCACCACTTTTGGGAATGCCTTAAATGTGACCAGCTTGGAAATAAATTCCTATCTGGGGTCATTGAGTAGTCCAAAAACTTTGGATGTTTATATTAAATCAGGAAGCTTTGTTGGATTTGAAACAAATGCGGCAGCTTGGACTAAAGTCTCTTCAACCATATTGAACTCAGTTTCTCCAGTAGGAACTCCAACTTTTGTCGATATTACTGATTTCATTCTCTCAGCTAACAGCTTGACAGGTTTTTACATCACCTTTGCTGATGGAAATCCAGGTATTGAATACACAAACGGTTCTAATACCTACAGCAATGCCGATCTCAAGATTCAGACAGGAGTTGGAAAGGGTGGCGTTTTTGGTGCTACATTTTCACCTCGGACTTGGAATGGAACGATCAACTACACCATTGCCTCCGTCCCTGAACCCGCTTCTGTCTTAGGTTTGTTAGCTGTGGGTGCTTTGGGTGCTGGTTCCAATCTCAAGCGCAAACTCCAAGCAAAAAGCGCAACTCTCAACTAATAAACACAAGAAGGTTAGGGTTAATAAACCTCTAGCTAAGAAAATCCAAAAATTACAATCCAAAGGCTTTTAGCTAAACTCAGTACTTACGCAAAGAAACTTATTTTCTAAGATAGTCGTGCGTAAGTTCCGCAACTAAACGCTGAGTTCAGAAACTGAGGATTGCAGGTTCGTAGTTATGATGTAGAGACGTTACATGTCACGTCTCTACATTTTTGGCGTTCAAATGCTACGACAAATTCATGCTGAGAACTCATAGAATTAATCCCCTGGATTTACTTGTCCGACAAGTTGCGATCGCTGCCATCAAAACGTATCAGCGGTATATTTCGCCACATAAGGGCTTTGCTTGCCCTCACAGGGTGCTGTATGGCAGCGAGTCTTGTTCAGGGTATATTAAAGGTGCGATCGCTCAACAAGGCTTGTTACAAGCGACGAGCATCGCCAGGGAACGCTTTAAGGCTTGTAAAACCGCCAGCCTCATTCTCCGATCTCAACAGTCAGAATCTGAGAAACAAAATCGCCAGAGATGGGACGCTCATTGCCTCAATAATCCAAGTATGTGCTGCGATGGCTGCGCTAGTTGTATCCCACTGTCCGATTGCTCGCTGCCCGATTGCGGATATTTAGATGCCATTAGTTGCTGCGGTTTTGGCGCCTTTTTACCCTTTACCCCTCGCCTTCTCCGCTACAAACGATACAACAAAAACCCCCAACTGTGATATAAAACTACAGTAAGTCCAGCGATTAACTGGGGTTTTGGGAAAAAGGCGATCGCTCAATTGCGATTGAGCCAAATTATTGTGTCCTTTAATACCCGGTGACGTGGACTTACTGAGATTAAAGAACGGGTTATTAGAGGTTTCCCCAGTGGGTATCGTCGTAGAGAATGTATCAAAACAGTTCGGTAGTTTCCAAGCCGTTGACGATGTAAGCTTAAAAATCAAATCCGGTTCGCTGGTGGCATTGTTGGGGCCATCGGGGTCGGGAAAGTCAACTCTATTGCGGTTAATTGCCGGGTTGGAAATTCCGGATAGCGGTAGAATATTGCTTACTGGCAAAGATTCGACCAACCAAAGCGTACAGGAACGCAACATCGGGTTTGTATTCCAGCACTATGCTTTATTCAAGCACATGACCGTGCGTCAGAATATTGCCTTTGGGTTAGAAATTCGCAAAGGAGCTAAAGGCAAAACCAAGGGGCGGGTAGAGGAGTTACTAGAATTGGTGCAGTTGTCGGGATTGGGCGATCGCTACCCATCCCAACTATCTGGAGGTCAGCGTCAGCGGGTGGCTTTAGCGCGGGCATTGGCGGTTGAACCTAAAGTTTTGTTGCTAGATGAACCGTTTGGCGCATTAGATGCTAAAGTCCGCAAAGACTTGCGAGCTTGGTTGCGTCGCCTGCACGACGAAGTTCACGTGACCACAGTATTCGTCACCCACGACCAAGAAGAAGCAATGGAAGTTTCCGATGAGATTGTGGTGATGAATAAAGGGCGGGTAGAACAGGTGGGGACGCCCGCAGAAATTTACGACCATCCCGCTAGTGCGTTTGTCATGAGTTTTATTGGGCCGGTAAACATATTGCCGAGTACGTCGCGCATGTTTGAAGGGAATGGGTTTGAGTCGGCGCAACCGGAAATCTTTTTACGACCGCACGATATTTTGGTGCAAAGAGAACCAAACGGCACGACGGTAGCGGCGAGAGTGAGTCGTTTGATTCATTTGGGATGGGAAATTCAGGCGGAATTAACTTTAGATGATGGGCAAGTTTTGACCGCGCATTTGACCAGAGAAAGGTTCGATCAGTTAAAGTTGGAACCGCAAGAACGGGTGTATGTAAAACCCAAGGATGCCAAGTCTTTTCCCCTGTATTATTCGATTTAGTTGGGTGAGTATAATTAGGCAGGCAGGATGCCCATTCCACAAGAAAATAATATGATTGTGGGGTGGGCGTCTCGCCTGCATTCACGATCAAAGCTTTTGTTTTGGAGAGTAAGATACTAGCGTGTAGACTCAGATTTAAAAGAAAACTTTAACTTAGGTATTCCGCTTTCGTTTAAACGGCTTTTAATGATATTTGCAACTTCGATGTATGACATATTATTTTTAGGGCCAAATGGAATATCTGATTTCCACTTCCCATTTAAAGTTATAGTCAACTTAGCAGGAACTAACACTTTCCTAGCTGAAACATTGTATTGAGTGACGTAGCTTTCATCTTCGTTAAGCTTGACTTTGGCAAAATCAGATAGGTAAGGTTCTAGCAATAACCAAAATGTTCTGTCTACTGTAGCCGTTAAGTAGCAATCAGGTTTTCCTAGAAGATCGCCACACATGAAAGATTTTACATATATAGTCATTATCCTATCATTGTTACTGTCAACATAATTGTTATCCTTGGGCATTTTTTCTAGATACTTGTTAACCTGATAGCGATTTAAGTCAATACCGCGTTGTATTAGCAGCATCTTGAGGTACTCTTTTTTGGCAGCAAGGCTAGCTAATCTAGCAGAAAAACCATCAGGGTTGTTTTGTGTAGTCTGACTTTCTGTTGGTACAATTTGCAGCTTGCTGATGTTTATATCTTCGTTAAAAAGCAGTTTAACCGGATCTTCCTTGTATGGAGATAGCCGTTTGATAGCTCTGTGACCAACTTCTTGGTATGGATAGTTTTGATTTTCAGCAAGCACAGACATCCCTACAACACTGAGCAGAGACTTATTTTTTAGTACTGCCAGAGATGTTTCATTAACAGCCCTAATATTTACTCCTGCTAGTTGAGTCAACTCATAGCCCTGAATGTGTTCTATTGTTTCCTGGTGAGCTTGGTATACTTCTATAGCAAAGCCATTCACTAATAATCTTCTTATAAAAAAGATACCTGAATCTTCAAACTTTGCGTTACCTTTGCAAGCCCAGTTATCTGAATAATTAGGGCGCTTTCTGAAAATTTTTCTAAGATACCGATAACGTGGTAGCCAGTCATTAAAAGTTTCTTGTAGTTCTTTTGAATTTACGCATACATGTATCACTTTGAGAGACAACACTGCCTTCTGAACCCTCCAATCATCTCGCCAATATACAGAATCTTCGATTAGTTTAAGGTCTTCTTTGCGTGGTAGTTCTACCCCTAGTACAAAAATGTAGGGAGCAAGGCTAACTAGCGTTTCCCGTAAAAGTGTCTCTGTTGGATGTAGTTTCTTAGCCTTAACTTTAGTCCCGTTCAACTGCGGATTATAATGCTCGATGCGTTGCTTTTCGATAGCATCGAGCAGCGATTCAGCTACTAGCTCGTAATAGATGGTAAACTTGTTTTTATGTTGCTTTTGTAGCTGATAGAACCTGTGGTGGCTCTTCCCAGTCCAGCGATCGCGCAAATTTTTCGCCTGTCCTATGTACCAGATTATAGATTTTTCGTCTAAAACGTAGTAGATTCCTGATGTTTCAGGAAGTAGCCCTCGGCTGTTTATATTTATATGGGGTAATCGTAGAATATGTTCGTCTGCGCTCATGTTTGTCTTTTATAGTTGTTACATTAAATCCCTAGTAGGAGAAGTTTAATCGAAGCAAGCACATTTGCAATCGGAAATTTCACTGAAAATACGCGATCGCTCTCGTAGATCGAGCCTCTCCTGCTATACTCAGGGTCGGGTTTATGTAAACTATCTGGTAAAACCCAATCCTACTCAGCACTGACTTTGGTTCAAATAGTCCCCATGCATTGGTTACCCGGATCTAAATCATTTCGTTCCCTAGTTCAGTTTCTCGGTTTGTTTTGTCTCTGCTTGTTATTGGTCGCGAGTTGTGGTAGGCGTCCTGCTGCTAATGCGCCAACTCCCGCGACGGGAAGCAATTCAGCGCGGGTTACAGTTGGGATGACGATTAAACCGCGCACTCTCGATCCGGCGGATGCTTACGAATTGGCATCGAGCAGCGTACTTTATAGTTTGGGCGATCGCCTCTACTCCTACAAGTTGGGAACCAACGAACTCGAACCCCAACTCGCCACCGCCCTGCCTAAAATCAGCCCCGATGGCAAAACCTATACGATCCCCTTGCGTCAGGGCGTTGTTTTCCATGACGGCACGCCGTTTAACGCCCAAGCAATGGCGTTTTCCCTCGATAGATTTATTCAAAATGGTGGTAAACCCAGTTCCCTAATCGCAGATTTAGTTGAATCTGTCAAGGCTTCGGGAGAATACGAACTAACAATTAAACTGAAAAATGCCTTTGCGCCGTTTCCGGCGGTGCTATCTTATTCGGGTTTGTGCGCGGTATCGCCGAAAGCTTACGAGATTGGTAGCGGCAAGTTTAATCCGACGAAATTTGTGGGAACGGGGCCTTATCGATTGGTAGAATTTAGTCCCAACTTGGTGCGGTTGGATGTATTTGACAAGTATTGGGGAACAAAACCGCCGAATCAAGGGATAGACTTTCAGTTTTTGACAAGTTCGGCAAATTTATTTAATTCATTTCGCACGGGTGCGATTGATATCGCCTATCAAAGTTTAGATCCGGATCAGATTGCCAAACTGCAAGCGGATGCGGCGTCGGGAGGTTGGCAAGTTTTGGAGGCGAAAGGGAATGTAGTCAATTACATGGTATTGAATACCAAGTCGGAACCTTTGAATAAAGTCGAGGTGAGACAAGCGATCGCATCCCTGCTCAATCGTCCTTTAATTGTCGAGCGCGTACTGAGAAATCAAGGGGAACCTGCCTACAGTATGATACCCAACACCTTCGACGTTTCCCAGCCAACTTATAAAGAAGCTTATGGAGATGGCAGTAATATCGCCAAAGCCAAAGAATTGCTAACCAAGGCAGGATTTTCGGCAGCGAAGCCTTTAAAGATAGAAGTTTGGTATCCTTCCGCCTCGACAATTCGCCAGCAAGTTTCCAGCACCTTGAAAGAATACGTCCAGAAGCAATTAGCAGGCGTTGTTGAGATCGAACCTCGTTCGGAAGAATCTGCTAGTTTCTTTGCCAACATCCGCAAAGGAGTTTATCAAGCAGCATTGGTGAACTGGTATCCCGACTTCTCCGACGCCGATAACTTTATTCGCCCGTTTTTAAAGTGCGAAAAAGGTACGGCGAATACCGGGTGCGAGAAAGGCGGGAGTCAAAATCAGGGGTCGTTTTATTATAGCGATCGCATGAACCAACTCATAGAGCAGCAACTCGGCGAACAAAACCAAGAGAAACGACAGCAAATCTTTACCGAAATTCAAACCATCATGGCGCAAGAGGTTCCCATCATTCCTTTATGGCAGACTAAAGATTATGCTTTTGCTAAAAAAGGATTGCAGAATGCTGTATTAGATCCAATTGTGCAACTTCCCCTGTGGCAAATTCAAAAAGGAGCATAGGTAGTCTAACGGACATGATATGATGGGGTTGGGTTTCGTAGCTCAACCCAACCTACAGAATTTAAACTCGCCTTGATGCGATCGCTCTAAAAGGAAGATCGATGATAAATTCCGTACCCTTTTCTGGGGAAGAAACACAAGTTAAATTTCCCCCGTGTTGTTGTACCACAATTTCATAACTGACAAATAACCCCAAACCCGTGCCATAACCCACGGGTTTTGTCGTAAAAAACGGTTCAAAAACTCTACTTAGCACATCTTTCTCCATCCCGCAACCATTATCCGCGATGCTAATTCTGATAAACTTTGAGTCAATCGCTTCAGTGCAAATACGAATTGTAGGTAATGGTATTTTACCATTTTCCAAAGCATCAATCCCATTATTCAAAATATTCAAGAAAACCTGATTGAGTTCGCCAGCGTAACAGGTAACTTCAGGAAGCTGCCTATATTCCTTAATTATCTCAATTCCCCCTGCCTTTAATCGATGCTGCAAAATCAGTAATGTAGATTCAATTCCTTCATGGATATCCACTGGTTTCAGCGACGATTCATCGAGTCGGGAGAAGTTACGCAAGCTGAGGATAATATCGCGGATGCGGTTTGCTCCCACTTTCATCGATGTCAGCATTTTTGGCAAGTCTTCAGCGATGAAATCTAGCTCTATTTCTGCTATTTTTGCTTGAATTTCCGCCGCTGTTTCGGGATATTGCTGCTGGTATAAAACAATCAGTTCTAACAATTGTTGAACCGATTGATTGGCGTGTTCCAGATTGCCGTAGATAAAATTAATCGGGTTATTAATTTCGTGGGCAACTCCCCCAACAATTTGTCCTAAACTGGACATTTTTTCGGTCTGAATCATTTGAGCTTGAGTGCGCTGAAGTTGGTCTAAGGTTTGAGATAAATGCACATTCTTTTCATTTAATTCTTGAGTTCTCTGTGACACTTGCGTTTCTAAATTGGCATAGAGGAAAGCATTTTCTAAGGAAATTGCCGCTTGGGAAGATAAAAGTTTTACAATTTGCAGCCTTTCGGGAGTAAATGCACCAACAATTAAGTTATTCTCCAGGTATAAAATACCAATGAGTTGACCTCGATTGATGATGGGGGTACATAAAAGAGATTTTAAATTATTGGTAGAGATGTAGCGATCGCGGATAAATTCTTCTGACTTAGCTGCATGACTTAAAACTAAATCTTGGCGCAAGCGAGCGACATAATTGATTGCAGTTACTGGCAATTCATCAAACTCGTCAACGGGAATAGATTGATGCAAAGCTAGATTTTCTCCTACCGCAGATGCAGCAGCAGAGACGATAAGTTTTTCGTCTCTGGATAAGATGAGAAAGCCTTTTTCTGCTCCAGCATTTTCCATCATTGCTTGCATCAAAGCAGCCATTAATTTTTCCAGTTCAATTTCACTGGAAATCGCTTGCGAGGCTTTCATTACTGTTACTAAGTCTAGAATTGCTGAAGTTTCCAAACTGGTTGAAGTGACGGTTTCTGTATTTGTTAATTCAATTTTTGTGGCTGTGTTTATGGTATTGTTTTGACGGTTCATAATTGGGGCGAGCAGTTGGGGATAGCGGCGAGCTAAATCCTCAACTTTAGCTTTCGCTCCCCAACGGGAATAACAATAGTAGGCATCGATTAAATAAGTTTGGGCAATTTTCTCTTTGCCCCATTCTAAGTAAAATTTGGCAGCCAATTCGTTAGCTAAAGCTTCTTCGCTGACATACTCGTTTTCGCGCGCTCCTTTGATTGCTAAATCGTACAAATCCATTGCTTCCACAGATTGACCAAGAACTCGATGTTTTTCTGCTTCTATCAGATAGAATTTGTGCATAAAATTCATCGGAGCATGTTGCGCCCAATGCTCGATCTTTTTTAGATCGATATTCACTTTATCCATTAACTGTTTTCTTTCTGACAACGGTACGTCAGAATATACAGATAAGCAAGCTAAAGCATCGTAAAAATGGAACATTGGTACGACCATATTAGCTGGCATTCCACTAATATAATCTTGTGCTAATTCGGCTGAAGCTACTGCTTGAGGGAAATCCTGAAAGGTGTAACAGAGAATGAGCTTCAAGAGATATAGGAATGCCAGCGCAGGATTATCGTTCGCTTGTTGGTGTATAGACAGCATTTTCTCTTCCTGATAGGCTGTCCCGCTTAAGCAACAGGGGTTTTCAGCCAATCCTAGTAAATTTAAGGTTGACTGCCAATATATTGCTCCATAATTAAGCATTGTTTGTTGTTTCAATTGACGAAAAGCTTGACTATAATTAGCAATTTTTTGCTCAAGCTCCACCAATGCTTGCCCGATCCAAAATGAATGCTGTAGATCGTAAAATGCACAAAGGCCACCAGCTTCAATATCCCCCATTTCCCTACCAATTTGATAGCCTTCTCCCAAAGGCTTAATAGTTTGTTTGAGCGGTTCTTTCCATTGGCAGATATTAGCATTAAACGTAAAGATGACGCGGCTCTCCATTTGCCTAGCATCCAACCGTTCTAACAGTTTAGTACCAAGCTGTCCAAATTGATATCCTAGTTCAATTTCTTCCAGGATTCCACAGAGAATTACTCCATACAAACCATAAGCATAGGTGGATAACACAGTATTGCCGCCATCCAGAGATAAATTTACCTGTTTTAAAGCCAGGAATGGAAAAATATTAGGCGCTCCTTGATAAGCAGGTACCGTTAAGCTAGTGAGAATTTGCATCGCCGCCAGTTGTTGGCGATCTGTCATTTTCGGCAGGTTAATTAAACTCTGGATCTCCCTTCCGGCAATCAGATAGGTGATTTTTTCTATTGCTTCGCTCAGTTCTGATTGACTGGGATTAGAGGGAATGTTGACTCCCAATGCTTGCAAAACTTCTAACCCTAGTTTTACTGCTTCTCCTATCTGGTTCTGAGCAGCAAAGGCTTGGATTTTTACTTCATAAACTTTCACTTTTTCTAGTAGAGTTTTAGCCTGTTGCAACACTTCCTTTATAAATTTATTCATCAACTCAAAATCGCCGTTGAAATAAGCAGTTTCTGCTGCTGATTCATACAAAGACAAGGTGAGTTCATAGTTAGTTTGCCAACAGTCTGGTTCTAGCAATCCAATGCCCATAGTTAAATATTTTTGAGCATCTGCATAAGCTGTTGCTGCTTTGGCTTTGCCTCCGGCTAATAAATTCAACTGCGCTAATTTATCTTGTTCCCTGCGATCGCCAATTAATTGCCAACTGTAATTCAAATGGTTGACAATTTCAAATATGTTTTCTTCCCATTCTGCTTCAGGGGTATGGCTTAACAGCAATTGCCCAATTTTTAAATGAGTGGCTTGTTTTTCCTGTTCGTCAATCAAACAATAAGCCGCTTGCTGCACGCGATCGTGGAGAAATTTGTAACCTGGTAATTGGGAATTGGTAATGGGTAATTGGGTATTTATCCCATCGTTGATAAAAAACTTGTAAAGATCGCTGATAGGTAAAATTAGCCCTTCTTGTAAAGCTTGCCACAAGTCTGCGGCGGTTTCTGTTTGAGATTGTTCTGTAACAATTGCCAGAGCGTGCAAATCAAATTGGTTACCGATGCAAGCAGCAAGTTTGAGGACGGTTTGAGTAGCTGGTCGCAGCTTCTGCAATTGACTTGCCATAAATTCTACTACGTCATCGGTGAGGGCTTGCGATCGCACACGTCCCAAATCGCACTCCCAGCAATTATTTTCCGCATCAAAAGCGAGCAACCCATCTTGATACAATGCTTTGAGAAATTGATTGCTAAAGAAGGGATTGCCTTGAGTTTTCCCATACACCAACTCGGTTAAAGGCATTGCCCTTTCTATCGGACAATTGAGCGTATCGGCAATTAAATGGTTGAGATCTGACTGGGATAGAGGCGCGAGGGCGATCGTTTCTACCTTTGTCCCTGTTTTATAGATTTCTTCTAAAGTCAATCGCCAGGGATGCGCCGGATAAACTTCATTATCTCGATAAGCTCCAATTAACAGCAAATACCCCATGTCGTTTTCGCCCAAAAGTACTTGCATTAACTTTAAGGAGGCGGAATCTGCCCATTGCAAATCATCGAGGAAAATAACCAGGGGATGTTCGGCGGTGGCGAAGACGCGAATAAATTTACCAAACAACAAATTAAACCGATTTTGAGCTGCACTTCCCGACAGTTCCACCACAGGAGGTTGCTTGCCAACGATTGGTTCGAGTTCCGGTATAACTTCAATAATTACTTGAGCATTTTCTCCCAAAGCTGCTAAAATTTCCGCTTTCCACCTCGCCATCTGTTCGCTACTTTCAGCGAGTAATTGCCCCATCAAATCTCGGAAAGATTGCACGAAGGCAGAAAAAGGAATGTTGCGGTTGAATTGGTCGAATTTGCCTTTGATGAAATAACCGCGATCGCGAACGATAGGTTTGTGAACTTCATTCACAACGGCGGTTTTACCAATCCCAGAAAAACCAGCAATCAACATTAATTCGATTTGGGAATCTTTGCTAGCTACTCGTTCAAACGCTGCTAATAAAGTTTCAACTTCCGCCTGTCTCCCGTAGAGCTTTTCCGGGATAATAAAGCGGTGGGAAATATCGCTTTGACCCAACTCAAACGGGAGAATTACTTGACTTTTTTGCCATTGTTGCCAACAAACTTCTAAATCCCATGCGAGTCCGTAAGCACTTTGATAGCGATCTTCGGCGGTTTTAGCGATCGCTCTCCAGATAATATCGTTGAGCGGTTGGGGGATAGCTGGATTAATTTCAATCGGGGGAATGGGTGCTTTGGCAATATGACAGTGAACTAACTCCATCAAGTCAGTGGATTCAAAAGGCAGCTTTCCAGTCAAAAGTTCGTAGAAGGTAATGCCCAGGGAGTAGAAATCGCTGCGATAGTCGATACCTCGATTCATGCGTCCGGTTTGTTCCGGGGCGATGTAGGCGAGAGTACCTTCCAGAACGTTGGGGGTTTGAACTTCTAGAGTTTCTCTAGGTAAAAGCGTGGCGATGCTGAAGTCGATTAACTTAACTTCCTTAGTTTGGGGATTAATTAATAAATTTTGAGGTTTAATATCTTTGTGAATAATGCACTTGTGGTGAAGTCCTGCCAAGATTTGGACAATTTGTCGCGCAATCGGGAGAAACTCTGCCACAGGTAAAGGTTGGCGGGCGGTATATTCTGATAGGGGAATGCCGCCAAAATCTTCCATCACCAGGACAAAACCGTTGCCGTAGCTTTCCAGACTGTAGGGTTTGACGATTCCAGGCAAGTCGAGATTTTTAGCGATCGCGTATTGATGGCGTAACTGCACCAACTCTCTAAAGCTGGGATAATCGCTTTTGAGCTGTTTGACAGCGACGGGTTGGTTATCGGCTAGGCGAATGCCTCGATAAACTTGAGTCCTCTTATCGTCGTAGACTTGCTCGGTAATTTGATAGCCCGGTAAATTTAGCATCTGGGACATCCTGTTGAGATTTTAACTTCCAGTTAGTATTCCCAATCAGAGGACAAACGATCGAAAATCCACATCCAAGGCACCTACCTCTTCTTTTCTCTTCCCTTTACATTCTGGAATACCTGTAGCGGTTCGTTAACCTCAGATCTTGCACCATTCTCAATAATCCGGAGGCGGAGCCTCCAAACCCTCGTTCCCAGGTTGAACC
>DNGG01000185.1:29596-32297 GCA_003486675.1 Cyanobacteria bacterium UBA11372 | reverse complement strand
CCTGGGAACGAGAATCTAGAGGCTCTGCCTCTAGTTGCAAATGGTGCAAGATCTGAGTTAACCGCGTATTCTTCTGGTCGGAAGCTCCTCAAACCAGATGCGATAATGCTCCGCATCGCTGATGCGATCGCCAAAAGTGCAGTCAAACCTTACCATATTGTTTGGACAGCCAATCTCTCACGTCCTCAATCCTATGTCCCGTTCTAAAGCTTTACAGTATTACGTTTTGGCGCGCTTACTCCTGGCACCGCTGATGATTTTGACCATCGTGACGCTGGTCTTCCTATTACTGCGCGCCACCCCTGGAGATCCAGTCGATGCATTACTCAGCGGTCGCGCTTCCGATGAAGCGAAGGAAGAATTGCGCCAAAGATTGGGATTGGCAGATCCGTTGTGGGTGCAATACCTGCGCTATTTGGGTCAGGTATTGCAATTCGATTTAGGAACATCGATTACCAGTCAGGGTCAAAAGGTTTGGGAGATTATTTGGCAGCACTTCCCCGCCACATTAGAATTGTCCTTATTTGGAATGGCGATCGCTTTCGTTGTCGGCGTCGGCGTCGGCGCCCTTTCAGCATCGAAACCTAATTCTGCTTTCGATGCTGGCGGACGTTTATTTGGCATCATCACCTACGCCATACCTATGTATTGGTTCGGCATGATTTTGCAGTTAATTTTTTCGGTGCAACTCGGTTGGTTTCCCTTGGGTACTCGCTTCCCCCTCGCCTCAGAAGCGCCACCCACAATTACCGGACTTTACTCGATTGATAGTCTGCTCAACGGCAACATCAATCAATTGCTGACATCGCTTTACTACCTCGCCCTCCCCAGTCTGACTTTGGGCATCTTAATCAGCGGTATATTCGAGCGTATTGTCCGGGTGAACTTAAAAGAAACCCTTAAAGCAGATTACGTAGAAGCCGCCCGCGCCAGAGGCATTCCCGAAAGGCGAATTCTGTTCGCCCATGCCCTCAAAAATGCCATGATTCCCGTAATTACAATTTTGGGTTTGACCTTCGCATCTTTACTAGGTGGCGCAGTACTAACCGAAGTTACCTTTTCTTGGCCTGGATTGGGAAATCAACTTTATCAAGCCATTTCCGAACGAGACTATACCACCGTACAAGGAATCATGGTCTTTTTCGGCGCGATAGTCGTCTTCGCCAGCATATTAATCGATATCGTCAACGCTTACATCGATCCGCGGATTCGGTATTAAGGGTTTGGGATACTCGCTTGGTGTCAGAAGAATATCTAAACGAACCGCAGAGGGCGCAGAGTACGCAGAGGTAAGAGATGTGTGGGTATTAAAACCGAGATAAATTTATTGCCACTGTAACCGCGGATTAAATATGAACTCGCCTCCCCACTTCATCAGTTACGAGAAAATTGCAGAGAGTACCAGTCAGTGGAATCTTTCCCCTTCCGACTATCGCGCTTTCAACAAAACCGACTGGGTCGTTACCGAAAAAATTCATGGCGCTAATTTCTGCATCTTCACCGATGGGGAAATCCTCCGCTTCGCCAAACGCAAGCAGTTTCTAGAACCAGGGGAAGATTTCTTTGGGTTTAAATCTTTCGAGACTCAGTTAGTCACCCAAGTGCGGGAACTTTTCCAGATACTGCAAAGTTCCTTTAACCATCCCCTTCGCGTTTCAATTTATGGCGAATTGTTTGGCGGCGAGTATCCCCACCCAGATGTTCCTCCCATTCCCAATATCCAAGCAGTACAAACAGGCGTTTACTATTCCCCGAACATCCAATTCTGTGCTTTCGATATCGCTGCGATCGCTAACAACAATCCCGCCTCCCGAACTTACCTCGATTACAACCAAACCCTCCAACTCTGCAACCAAGTCGGAATCTTCTGCGCTTCCCCCCTATTCATCGGCAAATACGACGCAGCCATTACCTATAATCGGGAGTTCGAGTCTACTATCCCAGCTTTACTAGGATTGCCAAAATTACCCTTTACCAACAAAGCCGAAGGCATTGTCATCAAACCTGTCAAATCTATCCCCATCGCCACTCCCAAGGGAAAAATTAGACCAATTTTGAAAATCAAAATCCCCTCCTTCTCCGAAACCCGCTTTCATCAAGCCCAGAAATCGAATCAGCATTCCTCTTATGTTTCCAGTACCGAAGAATGGTTAACTCAGGCACTACTAGCAATGGTGACCGAAAATCGATTGCATAACGCTATCTCTAAAATTGGTAGAGTCAAAGCAACCGATGCGAAACTTAAATCCCAGTTACTTCAATTATTCGTAGCCGACGCCCTCGAAACCTTTCAACAAGAGTATGGAAAATTCTTCCAAAGTCTGCCGCCCTCAAGTCAGCAAGTTTTGCTCAATAACTTACAAATAGAGGCGGAAAAATTGCTAGAAAAGTGTTTTTAAAAATGCCTGCTGGCGCGCCAAGCTTCTTTATCATGAACTTGCACTATTGTCAAGCTCATCAATTTGATACTGTGAAGTTTAGTAAAGGGGAAGGAAAAATAGTTGGATTTTAGGCGATCGCGCCCGAATCTTTTGTCAACCTTCCCTGATATTTTTAAGCAATATTACACGAAGCGAATAGGGTTATACGATCGGGTATAGCTAAACTGCACTTTTAGTTATACGACGCCATAGATTATGAAAATTCGATTATACACCTCAAAGCAAGTAAATTCGTCAAATAATTGAGAATAGCGTCAATA
>DNGG01000185.1:24383-29469 GCA_003486675.1 Cyanobacteria bacterium UBA11372 | reverse complement strand
TACGACGCCATAGATTATGAAAATTCGATTATACACCTCAAAGCAAGTAAATTCGTCAAATAATTGAGAATAGCGTCAATAAGCAGCCATTTTTTCCTTATCGTTACAAAGGCTGAAGTAAAAAAGTTAAAATTAATTATGGTTATATAGATTAAACAAACCTATCAATTGAGCGAATAGCGATCTTAAGTTGACGGTTTCGGGTATAATTAGCAAGCCTGCTTGGTTAGCCAAGCAGGCGCTCGATTGCCAAATAATTCGCGATAGTTGTTTAAGTAGAATCTAAGTTTTTAACCGCAGATGAAAGCAGAGGAACTTCTAAAGCGATACGCAGCCGACGAGCGTGATTTTCCCGGACTCAACTTATCGGGGGCAGACCTGCGGGAAGCCAACTTAGTCAACGCGAATCTTGCTGGCGCTAATTTAAGTCGCAGCGACTTACGGGAAGCAAGGCTAGGACAAGCGAATTTATCCAAAGCGGATCTGTCAAAAGCGAACTTGAGCGAAAGTATTCTCTGGGGATGCGATCTGAGCGCAGCCGACTTGAGCAAAGCTCAAATGCGGGAAGCAGATTTAAGCGGAGCCAAGTTAGTGAAAGCTTGCCTGGAAAAAACCCAACTTGCCAAAGCTTGCTTGTCCGACGCCAACTTAAGCGGGGCGAATTTAGAAAAGGCGATCTTGTTTGAAGCCAACTTGCGATCTAATTCCGAGCGACAAACTGACTTGAGCGACGCCAACTTAAAAGAGGCGGATCTGAGTTATGCCAACTTAAGCGGTGCATTACTGCAACGGGCTAACTTAAAACGCGCCAAACTTTGCCGTGCGGTTTTAGGTAGGGGAAACGACCAATCCCACCCGACAGATCTAAGCGAAGCTAATTTACAGGAAGCAGACCTGAGCTTTGCCGACTTAACTGGGGTGAACTTACAGAAAGCCGATTTACGAGGAGCAGACCTGACGCGCACTATTCTCACCGATGCTAAGTTGCAAGGCGCTATTATGCCCGATGGCAAGATTCACGATTGAAAAGGTGCTGTCCCGCTAATGGCTGGTAGCCGTAATAGACACCAGAGGATGGAGAGGATCGGGGGGAATTTAAGACATAACTTGATTGCGGGGGCGCGATCGCTTGCCTCAATCTCCCCTCTGCCTTAGTCTTCCTCTGCGTTCTTGACCTCTTGGCAATTCAATCTAAATCCAAAAATAAGCGAATAACAAAGTAATCCCTGTCAGAGGCAAACCAAACCGTAAATGTTCCCAAAAACTCAACTTGTAACCCAACTTAGCCGCAGCTTCCACAACAATTAAATTAGCCACCGCACCAAACAAAGTCAAATTTCCCGCTAAAGTCGAACCAGCAGCTAACAGCAACCAAGCGCGAGTATCTTCCCGCCCAATCAAAGGTTCCACCAACAACACCGCAGGCACGTTAGAAATTATGTTCGATAAAATTGCAATCGTTCCCAACAACCCGGCAGGGCTTCCCACCCATCCCGTAAATGCCTGTAAAAGATTGAGTTTTTGCGTAGCCTCGGTGAGAATAAACAACCCGGAAAACAATACTAAAAGATTCCAATCTACTTGCTTTAAAACTCGCTCTGGTTTTACCCGCCGCGTAATTAACAACAACGCCGCCGCGACTAACGCCGCTTCTCCCAAAGGAAACCCAACAACAAACGCAATTAACAATCCAGTTGTAATTACCAAACTTTTAGTTAATAAAGGCTTGTGGAGGCGGTAGCGGGGTAAAGTAAAATTATCGCAAGGCAGGCGCGATCGCACCTCGGGATAAAGCCACCACAACAGTACAACTTGTACGATTAAACCTACCAGCGCCACCGGCGTCAGCACTTGGGCAAATTTGAGATAACCGATGCCGGAAAAAGTCCCAACTAAGATATTCTGGGGATTACCGCTAAGAGTCGCCACCGATCCCAAATTGGTAGCACCAGCGATCGCTAATAAATAAGGAATCGGATTTAACCCCAAAGCTTGCGTCAAACCTAACGTTAGCGGCGTAAATACCAACGCCAGCGTATCGTTCAAGAAAAAAGCCGATAAAATACCCCCGCCAAACGTTAAAATTACCAGCAAGCCAAAGGGACTGCGCGTTAACCGCAACAGCGATGCCAGCGTTAATTGAAAAAAACCAGAATAAGATAAATTGGCATTGACGATCGTCAAGCTGAGGAGGAAAATTACCGTACCGGGGTCAATTGCTTGCCAACCCTCTCGCAAATCTAATACACCCAACGCGATTAAAAAAGCCGAACCTACCAAAGCAATCGTAGGTCGATTCATGCGTAAACCTGGGAAATTTCCCATCACCAGACCCAGGTAAGTTAGCCCTAAAATTAAATATCTTGTATATTGCAGCACCATTGTAAAAAACCGGAAAAAAACACAACTCTAACTCTACTTTTAACCTTTAAACCGCGAAGACGCGAAAAACGCGAAGAAAATTCCAGAATTTCTCTTAATACCTTGACAAAGCTGGGTGGGAGATGCCTACCAGAAACTTTGCAAGTTTAACTAAAAGCAGTATAATTTCCAGATTATTAATTTTAAAGCCAAAAATATGGGATATTACGATTTTGATGACCATTTTTGGTCGCCCCAGGAAGTGTGTGGTCAGATACCGCAAAAAAACCAACAGTATAAGGGAGTGCAAAATCTGCTCGGTGCGATTTTGGCATTGGCTAAAAAAGTAAGGTTAAATCGCTAGGATGTCTGCATACTGGAACCACCATCCAAGCGATCGCGTCTTTTGCGAAAGCACTTGATTTTGGATCGTCATCCCTCGAGAGCGAGTTTCTCCTGGCTTCGGGTTATAATCTGCCTTGACCTGGGTGTAGAGAAAGATACACGCGGGTTGTGGTATTTCAGGTGTGGTAGGAGATATCTGTGGTGGATGGAGTGAAAATCCCTAACAACGAGTCAGCTCCAAACTTTGCGAGAGAATCTGAGGAACCCGCTGGAGCAATTGTTCCCATATCAGCAAGGCTAGATAGTAACCCATCTGCGCCCGATCCGCATCCGATCACCAAGTGGTGGTTGTGGAGAGCAGTATTTGTTTCTAAATATACAGAAACAACTCCGTCAAGCAAGCCAAGAAGGTCGTCGGTAGCGAGGTGGTTGTTCTGGAGTCTGGTATTATTCCTGACAACGACAATTTCTGCAACCTTGGGAGCAACGCTGGCTTTAGTGACGCCGTTATCCACGGCGATATGTCCGCCACCCCGTTGCGTGGCCCAAGATAAACAGCAGCGAAGTCTTGTAGACTTGTGGCGCGACGCCTTCTTATATCGTCTCACGCGCCCGGTTAATATATTAGTGATGGGAATCGACCGCGTTCCCAACAGTCCACCGCACTCCAGCGCCAGCTTCAACGGTCGTAGCGATACAATGCTGTTGTTGCGGATCGATCCCAACGACAACTCGGTCAAAGTGCTTTCGATTCCCAGAGACACCCAAGTCGATAGTGCCGAATTAACCATCCAAAAAATTAACCAAGCCAACGCGGATGGGGGACCCGCATTAGCCGCCAGAATCGTCAGCAGCACCCTCAACGACGTACCCATAGACCGATATGTCCGGGTCACGACGGATGCCTTCCGCGAACTTGTAGACCTAGTAGGCGGCGTAGAAGTATTCGTACCCTACCCGATGCGCTATGTAGATAAAACCCAGCAATTAGATATTAGTTTAGATCCGGGGTGGCAATTACTCGACGGCGAACAAGCAGAAAAATTTGCCCGATTTCGCCACGATAAATACGGCGATATCGGTAGAGTGCAACGACAGCAAGTACTGCTAAAAGCATTGCGACAGCGTTTAGTCAGTCCGGCAATTTTGCCCCGCTTGCCGCAATTGCTGCGGGTGATGCAGAAATACGTAGACACAAACGTTAGTTTAGAAGAAATGCTGGCGCTGGCGAATTTCGGGCTGCAACTCGATCGGGCGGATATTCAAATGGTAATGTTACCCGGTCATTTCAGCGATTCGAGACAGTATGCCAGCCATTGGATAATAGATCGAAGGGGGCGCGATCGCGTGATGCGCGACTACTTCGCCATCAGTGGCAACGATATTGCCCGCGAAACGAACCGTTCCCAGGATAATATTCGCATTGCCATTCAAAACGCCTCTGGAGAAGCCAATATGAGTCGCAGAGTCGCCCAATACTTAAAAACTTTGGGATTCAACAATATTTATTTAGTCAAAGATTGGCCCGATCGAGAACGTCAAACTCAAATAATTGTGCAACAGGGCGATATAGAAGCGGCAAAAAAATTTCAAGATAAGTTGGGATTGGGAAATATTGAGCCTGCATCTACAGGCGATATAGAATCTGATATAACCCTGCGGATTGGCGAAGATTGGTCTTCTTATTTAGCCGGGTTTTGACCTCTCCCCCATCCCCTCTCCTGCTCCGAGAGGGGGGCTTTTAAATGTAGGTTGGGTTGAGGTACGAAACCCAACAAAAGATAGATGTTTGCTCTCTAAAAATTTGATACATCTAAAATATATTGTCGCTCTGGGGCATCGGATGTTTCCGGTTTGGTTGCAAGCGGGATTTTGGGGTTTGGTCGGCGGCTCGGCTTTGCTAGTGGGAGCAGTATTAGGTTATTTTGTCAAGATTCCCCAAAGAGCGATCGCCGCAATTATGGCGTTTGGTGCGGGGGTGTTAATTTCGGCGCTATCGTTTGAGTTGATGGATGAAGCTTATCGGCGCGGCGGCTTTGATTCGACAGCCATCGGCTTTTTAAGTGGTGCGGCTGTATATACGGCGGCGACTTGGTACTTAAATTATCAGGGTGCTAAACATCGCAAAAGATCGGAGGAATTGCACCTTCTGTGTTAGGCTTATAACTGCGACGCGGTTGAGTAGACTGACTTGGGTTAACAGGTCGAACATACATCCAGTCGGGTGCTTTGCAGATAATTCGTTCGTTAATCTCGGCACACAAAGCAAAATTAGAAACAATCAAAGCATCGGCTCTCCCGTACTTATGGTGATAAATTTATCTAATCATTCGTAGGTTGGGTTGAGCAATAGCGTTACCCAACGTTTTAGGCGTCGGAG
>DNGG01000185.1:13940-24095 GCA_003486675.1 Cyanobacteria bacterium UBA11372 | reverse complement strand
TCACCTCAACTACGGGAGATCCATCCGGCAGGGTAAATTCTTCTGGCAATACAGGCCAGGAAATTGATAATTTGGGAACTGGTGGTTGTGCGAGCATAAATTCACCTCGCAGTTGCGCTATCTTAACCCCTTGATGTTTATTATGCACCTCGGTAAATCAATATGAAAACAATGCCGCAAATTGCCCAAGACAAACGTAACACCGAACCCGTTAAAACCATATGGTTGCGCTTGCTGGGTTTAATTTTAATCCTCGCACTTGCCTGCTTTTGGGTGATGCTTAGTGCATCTCCCGCTTATGCACAGGCAAATACAATTAATTACACCAAAACTAACCTGCAAAACCGCGACTTTTCCCATACCGACTTAAAAGGTGCGGTTTTCGCTGCTGCGGAAATGAAACGAGCCAATTTCCAGGGTGCGGATTTAACTAATGCGATTTTGAGCCAAGGAATTTTACTCGAAGCTAATCTTGAAGGGGCTAACCTCACGGGTGCATTAGCAGATCAGGTGACATTTGACAAGGCTAATTTGAAGAATGCTATTTTTACTGAAGCAATGTTGACACGCAGCAGTTTTTTTGATGCGGATATTACTGGCGCAGATTTTACCGATGCTTTGGTAGACAGATATCAAATCAAGCAGATGTGCGATCGCGCGCGAGGAGTAAATCCTGTCACCGGCGTCTCGACGCGAGAAAGTTTAGGCTGTCACTGATTTATTGGCAATCAATCGATGCATTTCTTCCCAGCAGAGAACATCGTGTAACAGTGCTTGATAGCCTAAAGTATTCGGGTGGAGTCCATCTTCCGTCAGGTGGTGCATTAACCATTCTTCACCCCGCGCTATCCATAAATCGAAAATATCCAAATAAGGAATACCCCGCGACAGACAAGCTTCTCGAGTCGCTTCCTTGTAGCGATACTGGTCGGCGCGGTTAAAGTAAAAACAATCTAAAAACGGCATTTTGGTTTCATCTACCGGCACCATCCCGACAAATAAAACCGGACATAACTGCTGCGATCGCACCAGCAATGCTGCCATTTCGGTTTGAAAATCGGCAAAATTCGTACAATTGCGTCCATCCCATCGCCCCATGCGTGGGGAATCATTCACGCCTACCGATAGAATAATCGCATCCGGGACGCGATTTCGCAGTTCCCCCCGATGGCGGAACTCGTGTTCCAATCGCCCCGATACAGAACTGGCGCGATCGCCCCGCACTCCCAGATTGTACAACACGTGACCCGGACTAGAGGGCGACATCCACTTGCGTCGCAATCGCTCTACCCATCCACCACCTTCAGGGTCGCCAAATCCATAGACTAAACTATCCCCCAACACGACTATTTTGAGAGGATGGGGATGAGCCAGACGTAACTGTGTCAAAGCAGGTGCTACGAGCGATCGCATGAGCAATAATACTTATGTAAAGATTGATTAAATCTTGGCACACTGTGCAGAACCTATACAATATGCCATTTTAACTGTAGCCTCTGCGGAACAACCACCAGGGGGAAGGGGAAAGGGGGAAAAGCATTGCTTTGCGCCTCAAAGCACCACTGGCTCTTTTCTCCTCTGTTTCCCTTTTTCGCTTTTTCCTTTTCCCCTTGACGATTTGCCAGAATGTCCCGTCTTAGATTGGTAGCACTGGTACACTAGGGATCGGGATATTCCATCAGGATCTATATCAGGTTCTATGCCAAAGCGTTCTAAGTTCGAGACAACTCAGGCTCAAATCATGTATCGAGCCGAAGATTTAATTCAAGCAGCTTCCAATCGCTACCGGATTACGGTGCAAGTTGCCAATCGTGCCAAACGCCGCCGGTACGAGGACTTTGACAATGGCGAAGATCCGATGATGAAGCCTATAATTCGAGCAATTTACGAAATGTCCGATGAGTTAACCCAACCGGAAATTATTGGCGAATAGATTGACATCCTCCTCGGCGTGAACGCTCTTCGGATTCCAAACATCACTGCTTGGGCTTTCTCTTTCCACGACTCGGCTTACATTGAGGAGTTTCCTCACCAATGCAGAGGTCGATGTCAAAAGAGACGTTTAACGTTCCCGTGTGCCCCACGGTACGTAGTCCTAACTCAAGAATGTTGATTGCAGCATTCCAGTCTCGGTCTAACACAAACCCGCAATCCGAACATTGATGTGTTCGCTGACTCAACGACTTTTTGACTTCTTTCCCGCATCTAGAACAATTTTGGCTGGTGTAGTGAGGTGGAACAGCAACTGTTACCACCCCAAACACCTTGCCGAAATATTCCAGCCAATTACGGAAGTTAGACCATGCAGCATCAGATATGGACTTAGACAGCTTCTTGTTTTTCACCATGTTCCGCACCATCAAGTCCTCGTATGCCACCAAGTCGTTAGACTGGACTACGCCGGAAAGCCAACTTCACGGCAAAATCTTTACGTTGCCTACTTACCTTGAGGTGTTTTCTGCTCAGGCGGTTTCGAGCCGCATCTCTATTTTTCGAGCCTTTTTCGGTATGAGAAAGTTTACGCTGGAGTCGTTTAAGAGACTTTTCGGACTTCCTCAAGTGGCAGGGATTATCAATCGTCTGACCGTTGGAATCGGTATAGAAGTGAGTCAGTCCAACATCCAACCCAATAGTCTTACCTGTTGGTTCTCTCTTGTCTATGCGTTCTTGGTCAAGACAAAACTGAACGTAGTACCCGTCAGCCCTGCGAACAACACGAACTCGCTTAATCTGCTTCAACTGGTAGAAATGCAAGTCACGGGTTCCCCACATCTTAAAGCTTCCTGCCTCAAACCCATCGCTGAAGGTGATAGTTCTTCTATCTTCCGAAAGCTTCCATCCCGTCGTCTTGTACTCGACGGAACCGTGAGTTTGATGCTTCTTGAAGCGTGGGAATCCTTTTTTACCTGGCTTTTTCTTCTTGCAGTTGTCGTAGAACCTTGCAATAGAACTCCAAGCTCGTTCAGCAGATGCCTGTCTAGCTTGAGAGTTAAGCTTGCCAGCAAACGGGAATTCTTTTCCGAGGACTGCACAATATGCGCTCAACTCGTACTTACCAATCCCCTTGTTATCCATCCAGTACCTGATGCATTTGTTGCGGACGAATCTAGCAGTACGTATCGCTTCATCAAGCCTTACGTACTGCTGTTTCACCCCTTCCAGTTTCGCCTCAAATACAAGCATGATTACGCTGACTAACTTAGCGTAAGTATACCACATCTTTTAAAAGCCGTCCTTCCAGGACGGGGCTAACAACCCAATTTTTCGGTAATTCGCTAATTGCTAATGGCTAATTGCAGTCCATCACCCATAACCCATTACTTATGACCAAAAAACTGAGTTTGGCAGCGATCGCTGTTATCGTAACAGGTCTTGTATTACTGGGAGCGGGGATGGGGCAATCAACGCCAGTGGGGATATCGAGCCAAAATCCGGTAATGGCTCAAGCGTTAAGAACCCAAGATCTCTGGCGGCAAGTATATCAACAGATGCCCGACTTGCCGCTAGAAAATCAATACGTCAACCAACAAAGCGGCAAAGTCGATCCAGACAATACCCTGGCGAGTCGCTTAATCCGATATCACATGTTCGTCAAAGGGCGTCCGCCTAATTTTCGCTTGGATTGGAAACTGACGATCGCAGATTATCTGGACGCCAACGAACTGATGCAGGAAGGGGTTTATCCGGGAGGTGACACCTTGCGAGAAAATCCTCTCCCAGGCGATCGCGCAGTGATTCAACGCCTGACTCGCGCTCAACGCAATGCCTTAATTCAAACGCTGGTCAATATTTTTAACCCCAGCGCCCCACAAACAGCAGCACCATCTCCCAGGCAGACGCAACAGCGATCGCCCACACCCAATCCCACATCGCTTCCCACCCTACCACAACCCGGAGATGCCCAGCGACTTAGACTTTAAGGTTTGGCATCTATCTCTAGTAAGACTTTTAATACACCCCGTTCTTGGGCGCGTGCAAACGCCGTCAATCCTTCAGATAAGGGATAGCGGGCTTGAATTAGCGGTTGTACATCCACCTTGCCTGCGGCTAGGACTTCTAAGGCGGGTGCAAAGGGACCACAACGGGAACCAATGAGGGTAATTTCGTCTACGACTAAAGACGAGGCATCGAAAGTTAGATGACCGGCGTAGGTGCTTTTGAGTACCAGGGTACCGCGAGGACAAAGGGCGCGGCGAGCGATCGCAAACCCCTCTGGATTCCCCGTACACTCGACAGATATGTCAAAAGCGCGGTCAGTCACAGCATCCGCCAGCCCCGTTTTAATGCCCCTTGCTGCCAAGTTAGCCAATTTATTCTCATGTCGCCCCACCACCAATAAATCGCACCCAGTCAGCGCCAGCGTCTGCGCTACCAGTTGCCCCAACTTGCCATCTCCCACTACCAAAACTCGGTCATCGGGGCGAATCGAGATTTGTTGCTGAATTTCCAACGCCGCTGCCACAGGTTCGGTAAAAGTTGCCACATCGGTGGGGACGTTATCCGGTATGGGATGCAAGTTCTGTTCTGGTAAGGTGAGATATTCCGCAAACGCACCGTTGCGATTAACGATACCAAGAACGGTGCGGTTTTCGCAGTGGGTAGGTTGTGCGCTCTTGCAGAAACGACATTTACCGCAAGCGGCGTTAATTTCGCCCACGACTCGCTTACCGACTAATTGGGATGACCCTTGTTCGACAATGCCGACAAATTCGTGACCTAAAATGCCCGTGTAGGGATAATAGCCGCGAATCAGTTCCAAATCGGTATTGCAAATACCCGCCCGCACAACGCGCACGAGTGCTTCCCCTGATGGCACTTCAGGGATAGGGACATCGGTGCGGAGTTGCAGTTGGTTGTTTTCTAACCAGATAGCTTTCATTGTTGGGTTGGAGAAGGGTTTATAAATATTTTATGGCGTAAGAACGCGAAGCCTGGGGACTATACCAACCAAGTACGCAAGGCAAAAACTGAAAACATAAAAGCCTGCGTAGGCAGGCTTTGTTTGTGTGGTCGTCATTTTTAAAGCTGAATTTATCAGTCAGCTCAATAATCAAAGCCGATAAATATCGATTTTTAGTTCTCCACTGTGGTATTTGCGATGACAAGATGGACAAAGTGTTGTCATATTTTGCATATCGGCTGAACCTCCCTCACTATAAGGTATTAGATGATGCCCTTGTGCGCTCTTTGTTATTGTTCCACATACTAAGCACTGGTATGCTTCAATCTCTTTCACTTTTTTCTGAGCCTTAGTATGTTCTTTAGGTCTTTTTTGTGCCATTGAATTTATTCCTTAATCAACTGTTAAAAGTTTTATTCATCAGCAGAGTCAAGTTGTTTTACATGACCGGATGACAGTTGATGCTGTGAACCTTCAACTATAGTGAGTCTGGCGTCTGGAGCTATCTTTCTTTTTCCATCCATAATATGGTCAGTCATTTGCTTTTGCTGTTCAGGAGTCATGCCATCAATTCTTACGTTAGTAGCGCGATTCCTGCCATCATTCTTAGCCATAGTCCATTCACCTCTCAAGAAAGCTTAACAAGTAATCACTCTAATTTCTTCGCCTGCACTTTCGACAAGTGCCTCAACCTCACCCTCGCCAAACGTAATAGTTAATGGAGGGGTTTTTTCAAGTCTTGGGTTCCCGTTCTCGTCAAGTGTTAAAGAGCAGACATAACACTCACCATTTTCCTTACCAACGGTAATGTAGTAACTCGATCCGCTGTGGGAAACATTGAGTACTCGCTCGCCTTCTTTGAGGATTTTGACGTTGATTGTCACCTTCTTTTCTTCACTAGCCATGATGGGTTTATGTGAACTTGGCATTTGAGTAGCCTGTGCAAGTTACTCAACACAAGCTAACACAACTAAAATTACTCGAATAGAGTAATTTTACTGAATTATAAATCAATTGCGATCGCGTAGCGTACCGGAGGCATATCGCTCGTTCCCAAACCGATGATTTTTTAGAAAAACCCAGTTTCTTTGCGTAAGTCTTGAAAACATAAAAGCCTGCGTAGGCAGGCTTTGAATGCAATAGCCGCGCCTTCAGGCGTCGGGGCATTTAGACACTGACGAAGTAGTTAGCGCCCAGGCTGATGTTGGTGGAACCTTGAACGATCGCAACTAATTCCAAACGGCTTTCATTCAAAAATATGGCTGTACCCGCAGCTAAACCCGTGGGTGACGCTCCCAGACTATATCTCGATTTGGCACCAGACAGTTGAATCGTGTCTTCTAAAGCATTGAAGTCAGCAATCAGAGCATAATCGCTGATGCCGGAAGTATTGATATTACCATCGCTGTAGAAGGCTGCCCCAGTAGCGCCCAGCACAAAGCGATCGCGCCCAGCGCCACCTGTAAAGCGATCGATTTCCCCAACACCTCTGCCTGCTGCGGCATCTGCACCCGTCAGCACGTCGTTGCCTTCATCTCCAAATAAGCGATCGCCACCAGCACCACCGACGACAGAATCATTACCGCGTCCACCATTAACGATATCGTTACCGCTATCCCCAAACAGGGCATCGTTGCCATCGCCACCAGTAATTTTGTCATTTCCTGCACCGCCACGAATGGTGTCATTGGCTGCGCCACCTGCCAGATTATCGTTGTTAGCAGTACCCGATAGGTTAAGGGCAACAACAGATTTATTGTTTTTAGTCCTAGCATTGTTCTGCCCAGAAAATCCGGCGTTGACTACTGTATTCAGGTTTAGGAGAGAGTTATTCGACTGGGTAAAACTATTGCCTTCGAGCAATTGTGTGAAGAGAGTCGTAGCATAGCTATGGTTGCCGACAAAACTACTAGATCCAGGTTGAAACAAGTCGTTCCAGTTGGCGTAGACATCGAGAGTAGCTAACCGATCGTCGTAACCCAATGTGTTACTGGTATGAAAACTGACAACGCGAGTAGCGTCAGTTGGATCTAGGCGATCGCTTGCCGGTTTACCTTCAAATGCAGGTCCAGCAGGATCTAGTCCTACAATTTGTGAAATAGAGCGTCCGGTGGATTGACGATAGGCAGAGCCAGCGAATCCAGCGATATGCGCTCCCAGGCTGTGTCCGATTATAGTAGTGTAGTTAGGATCTACGCCGCTATTTCTCAAGTAAGCAGCTAATAGATTACCAACATCGTCCGTTCTACCAGCAGAAGGGAGATACAAAGGATTGCGCGCTCCATCTTCCCAGTCCACCAGAATGATATTAGCGTTAGACTCCCGCTGCCGAAGCGTTTGGGCATGGTTAGCCATCCAGTCGGTAGGCTTGTAGTTGTTACCAGCATTGCCACCTGTGCTATTCCAGCCATGTGCGATCGCATAAGTCGGTGCGTTAGGATCGATGGTCGCCGATCGGTTGATAGAACCGTTACCCCAAATATTAAAATTGACTCCAGCAACGCCAGTAGAGAGATTGGAAGAAGACATATTATTCATCAATGAAATGCTACTGATAGTAGTCTTCATATTCATGCTTCCCATATCCGTATTGGAAGACGAGTCAATAGGTAAAGAATCTTTGCTTAAAGAGCGTCAACTCACATCTTGCACCATTCTCAACCAGCATTGAAACCCTTGTTTATTGATGAAAAATCTAAGCTTTCAAGTTTAGCTATTGGCCAGAAACTAAGGTGTGAACCACGGTGCAAGATTTGAGCCAACCTACTTAATATCGTTTTCCCATCAATGCGCTACACACGGGGCGGGTTTATTATAATTGTTTGTTTAAGGCATTGGTTATTGGTAAAACCCACACCGTAAATCGGTATATGTTGACGCTCGGCATTATCAAGGGAAATTGGTATAAATCCACTAAAGTCATGATAGTTGACTATAGAGGTTCAGCAAGGTTTAAATCAGAATCAGACGTAGTACCAAGTAACAAAATCTCTGCCTATTTCGTTCAATCAATCCTCAGCATTTAGCTCACAGCCTGACGCCCATTACTTCGCTGGATTTGAGTAAGTTTTGTCTTGCACATCGCTGCCCAGTTGCAGTTGGTTTTTTCTAACCAGATAGCTTTCATGGTTGGTTTTGAGGCGACTTGAGGAATTCTATGGTGCGAGCAGGTGAAGCCTCTTGTGCGTTGAATCACCCCTAATCAAACCCGATCGCGTTGCCTTGCCAAAACAGATAACCGTGCCCGCTGGCGCAAAGCGCCTGGAAGCCTCGGGGAAGATTGGTAGGTATTTTTACCGGATGGACGATCGCTAGCAAGGGTTAAAGTACAAGAGGTTTTTATAGACGCTAGTTATGCTAAACCTACTGCACAGAACGAAAATCGTTGCCACCCTTGGTCCTGCGAGCAATACAAAAGAAGCGATCGCATCTCTGGTACAAGCAGGTATGAGCGTAGCGAGGCTGAATTTTTCCCACGGTAGCTACGAAGATCATGCTCGCACAGTCTCTTTGCTGCGATCGCTCTCTGAGGAATTAGATACCCCCGTCACCATCCTACAAGACTTGCAAGGCCCGAAGATTCGGGTGGGGCAGTTACCAGAAGCAGTAACTTTAAAGTCGGGAGAAACTGTCTCTTTAGTACCGATTGCCGAATTTAACCAGCAAGCGGATACAATTCCGATTGATTATCCGTACCTAGCGGATGAAGCGCGAAAAGGGGCGCAGGTGCTGTTGGATGATGGATTGTTGGAACTTAAGATAGAAGCGATCGCGTCAAAAGCAGTCCGCTGTCAAGTCATCAAAGGCGGCATTCTCAAAAGTCGCAAAGGAGTAAACTTTCCCAGTTTAAACCTGCGACTGCCTTCCCTCACCGAAAAAGATATCAAAGATTTAGATTTTGGCATTTCCCAAGGAATAGACTGGGTTTCCCTCAGCTTTGTGCGTCGGGCTGAAGATATCTACTCCCTCAAACAACTACTAGCAGCCAAAGGCGTAGATATTCCCGTCATCGCTAAAATTGAACGCCCCCAAGCTATTGCCAACTTGCAAGCAATTGTCAACGAATGCGATGGCTTAATGGTAGCCCGGGGAGACTTAGGAGTAGAAATGAGTCCAGAAAAAGTCCCGATGTTGCAAAAGCAAATTATTCGATTGTGCAATCAAAAGGGAATTCCGGTAATTACCGCTACCCAAATGTTAGAAAGCATGATCCAAAATCCCCGCCCCACCCGTGCGGAAGCCAATGATGTTGCCAATGCTATCATCGATGGCACCGATGCGGTGATGCTTTCAGGAGAGTCAGCGGTGGGTGAATATCCAGTCCAAGCGGTGGAAATGATGGCGCGAATTGCAGAAGCAGTAGAAAAAGATATCCAATTTGTCAACAATCCACCGATGGATAGCGATGAAACTCATGCCCTCAGCGAAGCACTCAACGCGATTGATAAAATTGTCGATCTGCGTTGTATTGTTGCTTTTACGAGTTCGGGTTATACAGCCAGACTGGCATCAGCAGAACGACCGAAAGCACCTGTGATTGCTTTGACGGACAATATTCAAGTTTACCACCGCTTAAATTTAGTTTGGGGGGTAAAACCGCTGTTACTAGATTTTCAGGTCGAATCTTTTGAGGATTTGGTGCAGCAAGCCGAGACTATTTTAGTTGAGCGCAATTTAGCTGCTCCCGGCGATCGCATTTTAATTGTAGGAGGAATTCCCACCCAAAAATCTGGCGGGACTAATTTCCTGAAAATTCACACGATTTAGGATGGAAATGCGATCGGCTCCACACCCTACAGGGTAAGTTATGGTGTGATATCATGTCCGTTGAATTGCCCATAATAAAAAAACATCACTATGTTGTTGCGTAGGGACACGGCATCTGACCATATCTCGGACAAACAGATAACGTTAATAATGCCGTGTCCCGGCTTTTGATTATGGGTAATCTTAAGGACATGATATGAGCGATCGCATGTTGAGCCGCATAAAATAGACACAGATGGAGTCTAAACACAACAACCTTCATGCCCGCCAAAGATCTCTATCACGATACCGTCCGCACCGCCCTCATCAAAGATGGTTGGACAATTACTGACGATCCTTTCAAGCTTAGAGTTGGAGGACTAGCATACTGGATATGCGATCGCATAGCGAAAGCTCTGGCAAAATCCTGTAATAGCGGATGAAGGTATTATATGATGTCCGTTGAATTGCCCATAATAAAAAAACCTTACAGAGTCGTTGCGTAGGGA
>DNGG01000185.1:13564-13726 GCA_003486675.1 Cyanobacteria bacterium UBA11372 | reverse complement strand
GTAGGGACACGGCATCATAGATTTCTCGGACAAACAGATAACGTTAATAATGCCGTGCCCCGGCTTTTGATCTTGGGTAAAGCGGATTGCTTTTCGTGTGAGGTACAGCCAAAAGGCTTGGCAGCAGTGTGCGGGCACCCTTAAGGGTGCCCGCACACTGCT
>DNGG01000185.1:0-13367 GCA_003486675.1 Cyanobacteria bacterium UBA11372 | reverse complement strand
CCCTTAAGGGTGCCCGCACACTGCTGTCCTTCGGTGTACCTCATTCGAGTGCAAACCGCTATAATCTACCGGACATGATATTATTGCGCCACCCTTCACCACGGAACACCTAAAGGCTGTATGTCTCTAGCCGAACTACCAATGTGAGCTAATAGCAACTCAGTATCTTGCTGTTGAACTCCCATCAGCGCCCATTGTAACCAAACTGTTCCGGCTCTAAAACGAGCTTGATCGATTAACCTTTCTAAACCTGGGTAGTATCGATCCATTCGTTTCATTAAAGATTCCCCATAATTATCCAGTAAACTCGCAAAATCAATCGCTGGATTCCCCATACCTGCTGTGCCAAAATCAATAATGCCGCTAATCTTCTGTTGCTCTGAATTAAACAGAATATGGTAGCACCCTAGATCGCCGTGAATCAAAACCGGAGAAGCTTCTAGCGTTAAATTTCCCTTTACTAACGGTTCAAAGTGTTCATCAATCCAGGTGCGTTGATGTTTCCATAGATGTGGAAAAAGAATTTCTTGAACTTGTTGATAAAGATTTAGCATCTCTTCGCGAGTGCGTTCGCCAACTGAAGTCGCAATTCCTGATGTTTCAAGAATATCTTTTGGAATGCTGTGTAGTTGTTGATAAAACTCAGCTAATTGTGCGCTCGCTTTTTCCTGAGCCGATGATTCTAACCTCAATAACTTATTTCGAGAAAGCGGCTCACCCTCAATAAACGGATAACTGACAAAATCCTCTTCCACAAGATCGATCTGCGGAATAGGTAGGTCAATAAATGATTGTACCAACTGTAAAATATTGACCTCTATTGCCAAGTTTTCTTTTGCCCACTTTGTTTTGGGGAATCGACACACTAATTTCTGGTCGATGATGATTACATCGTTGTTCATTCCATCCTGGTTCAACTCCAGGCGATCTAATGAAGAGTTGGGATAAACAGCGCGAATTTTTTCGATGTAATGGTCTGGGATAGTCATATTTTCCGCAATCTTGACGGTTCACCGTTGCCAAATCTGCCCCATCCAAACAAAAATTAAAATTGCCAAAACTATCCAAATCATAACAATAATAACGGCTGCTATTTTACTGCTAGGCTTCCCCTGACCCATTGCTGCTTCTGCTTTCTCGCGGCACTCGTTTAAAACAGCAGCGGGAATCATCTTTAATGCCAGCCAAATCAAGAGCGGCACTATAATTAAATCGTCTAAATAACCAATTATTGGAATAAAATCTGGAATCAAATCAATCGGACTCAAAGCATAGGCAACTATGCACCCAGCCAACAACTTCGCATACCAAGCAACTCTCGGATCTTTACAAGCTAAATAAATCGCATATGTTTCTTTTTTAAGTTTCCTCGCTTGGTGTTTTAATGCTTGCATGGGTTTATTTATCTGAGTTTAAAGAGCATCTAACTGGGGTTTGGTAAATGTACGAGGGCATCTAAACAAATAATCGTCTCTCTATAACGTACCCGACTCTAGTTGCTCCAAATATATGAACTCAGGAGACTTTACTCCGGCTTCAGTTCTGATTTTAACGAGTTTAGGGGATTCAAAAAAGCGCTTCGCATCCTCTATCGATGTCCAGGATGAGAAATGCACCACTTTGTTTGGATCGTTTTCATACTTTAAGACCTGATATGCTCTCTCTCCAGCTGCCCTTCGGATGTCAGAAGCATCGTCAAAAACCTTCTTCCATGAATCATAATTTTCCACTTCATGGATAATCAATACGTATTGCATAATTTGTCTAAAATGTTTAACGATTTTCTGACTTTAAATAAGCGTAGGGTGCGTTAACAACGCACCCTACAAATAAAGAGCGATATCGCTCTTTTATTTTCCTACCCTACTGATGCAGAAAGCTGTTGCGCCAACGCTTCTTTCAACAGCGATGCTTTGTCAGTTTGTTCCCAAGGCAACTCTAGATCTGTGCGACCAAAATGACCGTAAGCAGCTACCTCTTGGTAGAAACGACCGCCCCTTTCTGCTGGCAGGTTGCGTAAATTAAAGGTGTGGATAATTCCTGCTGGACGCAGTTCAAAATGCTTTTGAATTAACTCCAACAAGGTGTCATCATCAACCTTACCAGTTCCGAAAGTTTCGATGGTGATGCTGACAGGTCGGGCAACGCCAATAGCGTAGCTTAACTGAATTTCGCACTTATCTGCCAAACCGGCAGCGACGATATTTTTCGCCACGTAGCGGCAGGCATAAGCGGCACTGCGGTCTACTTTAGTTGGGTCTTTGCCGGAGAAAGCACCGCCGCCGTGACGGGAATAACCGCCGTAGGTATCGACGATAATTTTACGACCCGTCAAACCTGCATCTCCCTGAGGACCACCAATGACAAATTTGCCGGTGGGGTTGACAAGGAAGCGGGTTTGTGCATCTGGCTTGATCGCAATATCGGCAAAGATTGGTGTTACGACTGCTTCCCAGAGGTCTTCTTTGATTTTGGCTTGAACGGCGGCTTCGTCGGTGATGTCGCCGATGGTAGCAGTGTGCTGAGTGGAAATCAGAATTGTATCGATGCCGACGGGTTTACCATCTTCGTAGATTACCGTTACCTGAGTTTTACCATCGGGACGCAGGTAAGGCAGTTGCCCGGTTTTGCGCACAGCTGCCAGTCGTCGGGCGGCACGGTGGGCGATGCTGATCGGTAAGGGCATCAGTTCTGGGGTTTCGTTGCAGGCGAAGCCAAACATGATGCCTTGATCTCCCGCGCCAACGGCGTCAAATGCCTCATCGCTGGACTGTTCCCGCGTTTCCTGGGCGGTGTTGACGCCTTGGGCGATGTCAGGGGATTGCCTGTCTAACGCAACCAATACGGAACAACTATTGGAACAGAAGCCGTTTTCAGCGTTAGTATAGCCAATTTCGGCAATTTTTTTGCGGGCTAAATCGATGTAATTAATGTGGGCTTTGGTGGTAATTTCCCCAGTTAGCAGGACTAAGCCTGTATTAACTACGACTTCGGCGGCGACGCGGCTTTTCGGGTCTTCGGTGAGTAGCGCATCTAAAATAGTATCGGAAATTTGATCGCAGATTTTATCAGGATGGCCTTCGGTAACGGATTCGGAGGTAAATAGATAGCGACGAGACAATGGTAATTCCTCCTGGAATTTTAGATAAGAAAACAAAGTGTTTGAGCTAGGTTCAGCCAGTTTGACCATTCCCCACCTCAATAGGGGGGAATTTGTGGACTGAGAATGTTCCTTTTAGGTTTCCCCAATTGGTGTATTACATTCTCATGTCGTGGCATTTTCACTAACTCAACGAGTGCGGGAAGCCGCGCCCAGCACGTCCACAAGCTTTAATTCCCCTTTGAGTGGGGTACTCGCGCTATTTTAGTGCAAACTGCGACGCGCAGTTGCACCCAATGTGTTTTCCCCTTTACCGGGTATGAGTGGGCGCTTTATTCTTCCCGTTTCTTCTTTAACCAGTCATGATAACAATATTTCTATCAAAGGTTTGTAAAGATTCAGTATTTTTACTGTTTGATCCCGATGCATCTGGCTAGTCACCCAATTCCACTTGGTGAATTTGCTGATTCATTGGCGCGGTAGCGATCGCTCTTCCTTAACAATTCTTCACACACATACCCGATGGGGGTCAGAAACGATCTGGATTTCGTCTAGTTGCGCGATCGCTACATCCGCCGTTTCCAAATGCGCCGCCAGAGGTTTTCCCCAGCATATACCAATACAACCGGCTGCACCAGCCTTCTGCGCCATTTCTATATCCGCCATCGAATCGCCAACCATTAAAGTAGCACCGGGTTCGACACCCAGTTTCTGGCAAGCTTGCAGGAATAAAGCCGGATCGGGTTTACTTGGCGCTTCATCCACGCCCATTTCTAGCTGGATATAATTTTCCAGTTGATAGTACTTGACAAATTCTTTAACTCGTGCTGTTCTAGCTGCCGAAAGAATCCCTAATTTTAGCCCAGCTTGGGAGAGAAATTGCAGCACTTCCAAACAGCCGACAAATAGGGGAGAGGGGGCAGTTTTTTGCAAAACTCGATCGGCTTCTTCAAATCCGCGACGGGCAATTGACAGGGATTCGATCCACCCTCTTCCTGTTTCAGCGATATAGGCAGCGGCGGCAATTTCGTTTTCGCGGCGACTGCCAACGGCGATCAATCCAGTAGGATCGAGGGTATCGGCATTGATACCAAATGCCATTAATAAAGGATCGCCGACGCCAGGAATTTGGGCATCTATTGTGCGACTGCGCTTTTGTCCCAACTGTCTCAAATATGCTGCGGAATCTTCTAGAGTTCCGTCTTTGTCAAAAATAACGGCGGCGATTTGGGGAAAAGTTTTGTCTCGACAGCGAATTGTAACCAAGCTATTGTCTCCTCTCGATTTGATATCATGTCGGGTGGCATCGTTAGCGTCAACCGGGGCGGGTTTAAAGAGATATCTCATGCTTCCACTTAATTGTTGGTAAAACCCGCCCCTACAGCATTAAAAACACTTGCACAACCAAAGCGCAGGGACATGATATGACCAAAAAAAAGAGGGATTTACCCTCTTTTTGCCAGCTAGTTGTATTTCACCACAACTGAGCGATCGCTTACTCTTGAGCTGAGGGTAAAGCTTCTTCTTCTGGGATGTCTTCCACTGCTGCTGGGATGTCTTCCACTGCTGCTGGGATATCTTCGAGTGCTTCTTCTTCCGTCGCCGCCGCCGCCGCAGGGACTGCTTCAGCTACTTCACCTTGCTGTTTGGCTTTGAGTTGTTCGCGATACTTCGCCGCCATTTCTTCTGCCATATCGTACACGCGATCGCGATTGCGGATCATATCACCTGGTTCTGGTTCCAGCTGCTTGGTAGACAAGGAAATCCTACCCCGTTCTGCATCCAGATCGATGATCATGACTTTAATTTCGTCATTCACATTGAACACGCTATGAGGCGTATCGATATGTTCGTGGGAAATTTCCGAAATGTGCAATAAACCGCTGACGCCGCCAATATCGATGAACGCACCGTAGGGCTTGATTCCTCTCACCGAACCGATCACCACTTCGCCTACTTCCAGGCGGTTCATCTTGCGTTCTACTAATGCCCTTCTGTGGGACAATACTAGACGGTTGCGGTCTTCGTCTACTTCCAGGAATTTCAGCGGCAGTTCTTCTCCCACTAAATCTTCTTTCGGCTTCCGAGTACTGATATGAGATCCAGGTATAAAACCGCGCAGCCCTTCTATCCGTACCAGCGCGCCGCCCCGGTTGGTAGCAAATACTTGAGAACGCACTGTAGCGTCTTCCGCTTGCAATTGACGCACCCGTTCCCAAGCGCGCATGTATTCGATGCGACGAATAGAAAGCGTTAGTTGTCCGTCTTCGTTCTCATCGGTAAGAATAAAGAACTCGCGGGTTTCGTTTGATTGTAAAACCTCTTCGGGAGCGTCTACGCGGTTAATTGACATCTCCTGAATCGGAATATATGCTGCTGTTTTAGCACCGATGTCAATCAGAGCGCCGCGCGGCTCTATACTGAATACTGTACCGGCTACTATATCGCCGGGACTAAAGTGATAATCATACTTGTCTAATAGAGCTGCAAAATCTTCATGGCTAAAGCCAATTTCTGCCGTTGCTGATTTCTGATTGACCATGCGAATAGTTTCCTGGTAGTTATCTCCGTAGGTTTTTTGCCTCCTGTGGATGTACACGCACTCTGGTAACGAGTTGTTTACACCTACACATTGCTCTGTAGAACTTACCCAAATCCGTTGGTTGGATTCGGCGTCTATTTCCTGCTTCATCCTGGTGCTTTCGCTTCCAGTCCACAGGCTTGTTTTTAGGTCGAGCCAACCTAATAATCTGTTGGAACAACTTTCGTTGCCACAGATAATCTAGACTTACCTGGCGATTTTAGGTAAGGTAACCTTTTGCGGCTTCGATTGCGCCAACTTGGCAGCGAAATCGACACAGCAAGACTAGGTTAATTATTTTATCGCAAATCCAAGGTCTTATAATCCCCTTTTGGATAGAGATCGCCAAGGGGCAAGGCAAGTTAAATTTTTCGCGTCAACATCAAAGTTGAGGCTGCCTTGTGCCTAGTTTCATCATTTCAAAGCAAATTCGTCAAATTTAACCACCTCTAATTCTCGATCTCTCGTATCCCAGCGATAGCTGCTGACTGTTCCAGTTTCTGTATCCAAAATGCTGAAAGCGGTGATATCGTTACTCGCTATATAGGGTAGCGGTTTGCCATCACTGCCGAACAGTGGAGCGATCGCGGGCAAGATCGGATCTAACCCATATGGGTCGCCTACAGAAGTATACTCCTCTTGGTAGCCATTTGGTACGGGTCGCTGTTGATCCCATAGGGCAGCACCATAAGAATTACCCACATTAGAAGTTTCCAAGTAATGAGTGCCCTTAGGACTAACAAAGCGATTCCACAGATGTGAATGTCCGTACAATACCAGCTGCACGCCAGATGTTTCTAGCAACGGCACGAGGTCGCGCCGGATGTAATCTTGTTCTTTTGGATACTCGTATCGCACCGCTGTAATATTGCCATCGGCGTCGCGTTCAATTATTTGTACCGGATCGGTATAAGCGGGAACAATATTATCGCTTAAAGTATGGGGAGGATGGTGGAGCATCACCACTTTGTATTTAGCTTGTTTAAATTCAACGCTATTGAGTTCGGATTCTAACCATTGGTACTGGGTACTACCGGGTTGAATCGGTTCAAAGATATGCTGACCGTAGCCCCAATTTTCTGGAGTGTTGAGCGTGCGATCGCTTTCTTTATACTTCCCCCTAGCATTAGCCGCAAGCGTTCGCGTCCTCGACATATTAGTCACATACAATACCACCAACCGCACATCCCCAAACGTCACCGCATAATATTTTTTCCCCCCTGCCTGACTCACAGGTAGGGTAAAAATCTCCTCATAAGTATCCGTATTAAAAGAATAATCCTTCACCCAATCATCCCCCGCCCCGGCAGCAGAATCATCAAAATTCTGCTCGGTTGGGTTCAAAATCCGAGGAGCGAAGATTTTTTCGGCAACTTCGCGGGGAATGGTACGATCAAACTGGTCATCCAAACAGCTATCCATCGAAAAGCGCCCCATCACCTCGTGGTTGCCAATTGCCGTAAAAATTGGGGAATTTTGAATCAATTCTCCCCCGTGATAAAGCGTTTGAATATTATTTTTAGTTAATTGATAATTTGCCCGCCCTTGCAGACAGGGAAAGAAAGCACAACCCCGACGATCGTCAAACCATTCCGAAGCGCGATCCGGCACATTCACCAAATCACCTGCAAAGAAAACAGCATCAACAACTCCGACTGTCTCTACTACCTTTTGCAGATTCGCAGCCGTCATCGGCTTGAGTTGGTGGTCAGAAGTCAGTAAAATTTTGAGGGGCATTCCCGGTAAGGGTTTGGGTGCTAGGGTAAACGTATTACTGCTGATGCTTTGCCCATCTTCCCTGACGCTAGTAACGCGATAGGGAACTTTGGTATTGGGGATTAATCCTGTTACTTCTGCTTCGTGTCGCCAGATATGGCGTTTTGTGGTTTGTTGATAAACTTGCTCTACCTTTGAATTTTGATCTTCCCTAGTCCGACTCAATTTAGTAGTAGTTGCCGTCACAATTTGGCTGAAACTATCGCCATAGGCAACTGTATGATGGGAACCTGCGAATTCAGTAAACCAAACAACCCGCACAGAATTCTCCGTCGGGAGTTGCAAAAATGGATCGGTTAGCAGTTGAGGTGCGGACAGCATAAATTATAATTTGGCGCTCGGGTATCCATTATACTGAATCACGCGCGATCGCATCGCCCTCTTCTACTTTCTCACATTCCAAGCTGCCATAGTTTCACGACTCTGCCTACCACCTGGATCAATCGTCAACCAACAGGAAATTTTGTTTTAGCTTGAGCGAATTCCCCAGCCAAAGCGGGTGCATAGTTTGTGATTCCTATCTTGCTGAACGAGCAGGCTGCTTAAGATTATAATTTACCAGACTGACAAACACTTCTTCCATACTTTCTGCCCATTTATTCCAGTTTAATCGCGTCTCGTACTCTGCTCTTGAAGATAGCACCAATTGATTATACAATGCCCGATCAAAGAAAATTCTTGCTATTAGATTAGCATAGTCATTCCCCGTTGCCGAGAGTGGCAGCATATAGCCATTTTTTCCGTTTTTAACAATTGTAGGAATTCCTCCCACATCTGTTGCGATCGCAGGCAAACCAAATGCGTTTGCTTCACACAATACAATCCCATAACATTCTGCCCGAGTCGGAAAAATCAAGAAATTTGCCCTGAAAAACAGTTCGTTTAGTTGCTGTCGCTGTTGACGATCGTTTTTGTTCAAAAAAGGAATGACTGTCAGCTTGTCCGACCTAACTTTTTCTGGTAACTTACTTCCTACCATCACTAGCTCGGCATCAATTCCCATTTTTTGCAAACATATTAGTGTGTCAAATGCTAGATTACCTCCTTTTCTATCCCAATCTTTGCCCACGAATAACAAGCGACAAACTTGATGCTGTTTTTTTGATAAAACTGCGCTTGCCAACTCACAATCGTCTAGATTTGCACCAAACGGAACGATCTTTATTTTATTTGGTTCAGCCTGATAGTCACTAATAGCTGAATTTGCCGCCCATGCGGATGGATATACTAACTTACTCGCCTTTGATATGGCGATCGCTTCTTCTCTTTCTTCCAATTCTATTTCTTCTGGTTCTAACTCAATTTTATAATCTTTCAAATATAAAGAACAGGTAGCGTCTGAACAATAAACTATGGGAGTATTTGTTTTAACGAAAGCTACTTCTCTTTTAGCCACGGGCGCAAAAATTACATCGCATGGAGTTTCTAGAAGTTGCTTTTGCACCAGAGATGCCAATTTATTGTTCTCGGCAATGTAACGAGGCGAGCCTATTTTTATGGAATCGTTTTTCTGACACAACTTATTTAATATTTTCTGCCCAAGCCAATACTTTTTTGGTGGTTTTCCCAGAACGACCACTTGTATATTTCTTTCTGTTAATGCTTTGTACATGTAATAAATAGTACCTGACCAAGCATTTCTATCCGAATAATCGTGGCTGCATAAAAAACCGACTCGCAAGGATTTCATCTTCGCTATCTCTGTTGTTAAAATTAATTAGCGCTCGGCGATCGCGTGGCAACCAAACGCTATCCAGAATCTTAAAAATATTTAATATAAATAAAATCTTTCTTTAGGAAGAAAGCTTGATCTATCTTGCGGTGGACAAAAGAGAGCAAAATAGTTAAAGAAAAAAATAAGCCTTCAGGATTATCGCTAAAGGCTTTATGGTGAATTTTTTTATTCTTTTGCCACAGGGGTTTCTGGCTGTTGTTTGTTTTAATATCGGAGCGACAAGATTTGAACGTGCGACACTCTGAACAGCGTGGGAAAAGAGAAACCAGGATTCGACTTCCTTGGTTTTAATATACGTCAATTCTCCGTTGGTAAGTAGCCTAATTCCGCCGAGAAAAATCCAAAACCTCTGACAAAAAACCAAATTAACGATTCTATGTATTTTAGCTCTCAAATGAGTTGTTTACTCAATATTTTTGTCGGCAAAAAGGTCGATAAGTCTGCTGAAGACTAAGAAGATACTTCATCCGCACCTTTTAACATCACAGCAGTAATTGCTCCAAAGGTATCTGTCCACGCTTGCTGGACTTCAGGAGTCCAATCTTGCTGAAGATACTGTTCAAAAGTTGTTAGTAGTGCTGCCCCAACTAAGGGGTAATGTTCGGGAGCAGTTCCATATGCGATATGTTTGGCTCCTAGAGTTTTGAGAGCTTCCCCTAAAACCTCTGGCTCCCGGAGATTTTGTACTACTAAGACTAGAGCAGCTAACAGATGTTTCCGTTGCTCGACCATATTAGTCTTGGCAAATAACGGCGAAGCTTCTGGGTGAGCTGCAAACAGGTTTTCGTAGAAACTAGCTACAAATTCCTCAGCACGAGGTTTTATTTTATCGAAACTTTGCTCTAACACTTCAACATTTAAAGACATATTTTTTCCCAATTTCATATTCCCCTGCACAAACATAAATATATTGCAGTCAGAATTGTTGATTAAATAATAATCTACATAATTTAATTTTACAACCTTTAATAGGTATGAAAAGTAGGATATTAGAACCGTGGCTCCAGTCCTCCCCAAGTGGAGCATCTCGCTTAACCGTAAAGAGTTGTCAGTATACTTGGACTTTCAGGAAGCAGATGCGATCGTTTCTGCCGAACTCAATCAATTTTTGGGCTGGTTGTGTGCAAATTTCAGTTCTTGCCATGCCTCTACTTTTATCGCCGTTCTATCACAGATTTTGTCTGAGATTGGCACCCTGTGTCAGTGCTTATTGAAAATGGGCGTTAGACCGAAAGGACTATAAAAAAGGCGAAACCCCCTATTGCTAGGAGGTTTCGACTATCGGAGCGACACGATTTGAACGTGCGACCCCCACTACCCCAAAGTGGTGCGCTACCAAGCTGCGCTACGCCCCGATGTTTTTCAATTCGCTTTGCTAGTATAGCATGGTTATTTGGAAAATAACAACCCCTCAAAAAACTTTGAGGATTTGGGCTGCTTGCAGCAAACCGGGAACTGCTGCTGGCTCCCAACTGCCTTCACCGCGCCTTCCTGCGTTTAAAATAAAGCGCAAGCCGTAAGCGGTGGGATAGCCTTCGACTTCCATCCAGAGCGAGTCGCTTTCGGCTTCGCAGGCGATTTTTTCCTCATCCATTAATTCGCTTGCCATATGGCTTATGGTTGTTGCTAACTGTGCCAGTAAGCGGCAAAAGTCGTTTAATTCGGCTTCTGTTAGCTCAATTGCCCAGTTATCGCCACCGACTAAACCTTTATATTCTGGGGCGTTGGGGTTCCAACCGATGCGCCAGCCGGGGCCACTTTTAATTAAACGATCCATTGGTGACGTTCTCCGCCGTTAAATCAAAGATTATGACGCAGCTCGATACCTAATGGGCGTTTTTCCGTTTTTTCACAAAAACACCTACTTAACCCAAGTTGCTAGTTACATCCCTTGCGGACTGGTAATAGGTAATGGGTAATGAATAATTGCCACTATGAAAGACTGCCAATGAATCCAATTACCAATTACCAATTACCAATTACCAAGCTTGCAACTTATAACTAGCAATTTGAGTTACTTAGAATCTGATTCCCCACTTTCTAGTTGCTTCATTTCCACTTGCACAGCTTGTGCTGCTTCTAAAGCTTCGTTAAGTAACTTTGTATATTCTCGTGCCTCATAACTAACTTGCAACGCTTGCACAGCTGCCAAGTTAGTTGCCAAAATATCTTGATTTCGGGCAATAAATGCGCGATTTTCTCGCAGAATTCGCTCTGTTTTTAAGGCGCAGGTTAAATTGTCTCTAGTTGTTTTTAGATTTGCCATCATTTTTTCTCTATCTATTACAATGGTTGATTTATTTCCAGCGGCTACTAGCTGGTCGTTAATTTCTATAGCTTTAATAACAGTATTATATTTATCAACTTCTTCCAGCAGGTTTTTCTGACGCTTTCTTAACCATCTCCACTTAATTAAATAGCCCAGGGGAATCAATCCCCAGCCTAAAAGCAAGATGCGCTCTACATACCCGCCGATTGTAACTAATAGGGCTAAACGGGGATATTTTAATTGTTCGTAGGCTTTCAAATCTCGCTGACTAATTGCCGCTATTGCTTTCAAGTCTTCTGGGGTGATATATAATTTTTGCAAGTTGGATTGCATTGGTTTGAGGTTTAGAGGCGCAAGACTATTCTATTTTACTTTTACTCGCTTTGCCCCAGAAGAATATTTAATTAAATAACCACTACAGGCACAGAGTACACAGAGTTAAGAGAAAATAAGAGATATGCAATCAAGTTATAAGAGCGCGACAATAAGGTCTGGCGATCGCGCCCGCTACACGCACCTATTTCACCAGTTTAATCTTTAATACAGTACCTGTGTTTTTGAGCAATAATCCGGACAGTTAATTGCTGCTTCAGAATTGGCAATCCGCGGATGCACCGTACACTTGAGACGATGGTCGTTGGTGAAAAACTGGCAGTTAGAACAGGGAATTTCGTGCATTTCTTTCGCCCTGGTGAGGGTTTCTGCGATCGCTGACCAAGCGCCCCAAGCTAAAATCGCTACAAATGCCCAGGCAAAGAAGAAGCAAACCGGCGCTAAAAATGGTTGAATTGCGCGAACTAAAGGATACAGGAGTTCAAACACGGCTATTTTCAGAACAAAGATGAACTAATAGCTTAAATGTAAAGAAATATGAGCGGATATTTTCTCTATCTAACGATAGATTGATTGGTAAATGGTAATAGGTAATTGGAAATAAATCCAACAATTACCCATTACCGACGAGCCTAGAAACCGGGTTTCTGCGTAGATCCTAGTTGCCTTTCCCGACGATTTTTCATAGAAACCCGGTTTCTTTGGGTACTTGGAAATAAATCCTGCAATTACCAATTACCAATTAACCATTACCCATTACCTAAACGCCAGCATGGCCTAAAGCTAAACCTGCGACTAGCATTCCTAAAACTAGGAAAGGCTGGGCGCTTGCTTGATACTTTACGTCATTTTTCAGCGGGTCGCGCAGGAAGTACATATCTTGAAACACAATTTGAGGAATCACTAGCAGGATCAGGATGGTGGCGTAGAGATTTTGGTGAATGTAAACTAGGTAACCTGCGATCGCACCTTGAAATACATCGATCGTCAATACGCAAATCCAAGCGGCTGTAGTGACGCCAAACATCACTGGCATCGACTTCAATCCTAACTGCTTGTCTCCTTCGATACTCTTGAAGTCGTTAACAATCGCAATCCCCAATCCGGCGAAACTGTAGAACAGAGTCAGAACGATAATTGTCGGATTGAGATCGCCAAATAAAGCATGACCAGTCCACCAAGGAAGGGCGATGTAACTCGAACCCAAGGCATAAGTTCCCAGCCAACCGTTTTGCTTTAATTTCAACGGCGGTGCGGAGTAAATATAGGCGAGAAAGGCACCGCCGATGGCGATACAAGTAATCGTGGGAAATTGGTGTCCCGCCCATTGGTCGAGAATAAATGCCAAACCAATGCCAGCGAGTAACAATACCCAAATTTGCGCGATCGCACTCGAAAGCGAAATTGCTCCCGATGGGATGGGGCGATAGGGTTCGTTAATCGCATCGATTTCGCGATCGTAGTATTCATTCACGACTTGGGTATAACCTGTCATTAACGGCCCCGACAGCAACATGCACGCCGCCGATATCAGCACGTTTTCTAACGTCCAAGTATAGTTACCCGAAGAAGC
>DNGG01000187.1:6404-9206 GCA_003486675.1 Cyanobacteria bacterium UBA11372 | reverse complement strand
GACATGATATTATATCATGTCCGTTGGCATCGGTAGCGTAAAGCGGGGCGGGTTTATATATCCAGTGCGCTGCGTTCAAAGATATCTCGTAAAACCCGCCCCTACAGCATTAAAAACACTTGCACAACTGATGCTACCGGACACGATATTAAACGTAGCGCGAGATGTCGGTAATGAAAAAGGCTTGAAACACGGTGCGATTCGTTTCTCTTTCCTGAGTAGCAATACTCAGGAAAGAGAGCTTCACTTTGGCACAGACCAAGAGCGAAGTTGGCCTAAAGTCACCGGAATTCTGTCACTCACATCGACTGTAAACCGATAAACCTTCTTCGCTCTGCGACTATTTTCTGGGTCAAAAAACTTTAATATCACATCCCAACAATCGCTATTAAGCCGACAAAACTTGCTTTTTTCCACTTCGATACCATCAAGTTGCATACCTGTAGAAACGACTGCGGCAAAGCTAGAAGCAGCTTGGAAAGTGTTAGTAACAGAAAAGTTCAACGCCCGATCTCTAGAAGTCGCTCCTAAATTTTGAAATTCAAAATAAACTTTATTGAGAAAGCTATTGAGAGATTTTCGCAGCGCAATTTCATCTGCTTGCGGTACTTGGGCAGCCACACTTTCCAAAGCCGCTTCGACTAAATTATTAATTGTCCAAGCATACATTCCCCGCGTGTTGATAATTGTAATTACCGGAAGTTCTTGCCCAGAAAATAGCTGCACGGTTTTATCCGCTGTTTTGGCAGGAATGCTAACTCGTTCGACAAAATCATCGCTGTCTTCCGGTTCAATTTGTCCCGCTAACATCATGATTAATGTTTCGTAGACATCAGCCGAAAATCCTTGTCTGGGTTCTAAGGCATAAACGGGGGTAAGTTCTTGATTGAGCGTCCAAATTAAGGCTTTTGCTTCGCTGGGATTTTGTGATAAATAATTTACCATTTGACGGACATCATAAGGATTGGCGGGGATGGTGGTGCCGTCAATTTCGACTGCTGGCATTAATTGTTTGAAAGTGTCACGTCTGGCTTCGCTGCCAAAGTCGTAACCTATGGTTCCCAAGGCGTAGACGAGTTTGGAGGCGGCGCTGGGGGTGATGCCTGCGGTGGTTTCGCTGGGAGTGAGGAGAGTAATAGTTGTGTTGGATGGGCTAATTGTAGTCGTCGCTTCTGCTTGGGAATCAATTCCCAAGCTTATAGCAGAAGTTTGTTCAAACGCACTGTTAATTGAGCTTTCAACTAAAGGTTTTTCTTGAGATCTACTTATATTAACGCCAGACAAAACAGAACTTTCAAAGTAATTTTCAGTAATCTTTAGAGGACTTTCGCTTAAGCTGTGGAAATTGATTTCCTGGCGGGCTGTGCTAGAAGGTTGAACGGTTGTTAATTCTTTTCCGGTTAGTAATTGGTAAGCCCCAGGAATATTCAATTTGCCTCTTAAACAACGTTCCGGTTCTTCTACTTCTTCTGGATCGCAAGGAATGGCACTATTTAAAAGAGCTTGACGCACCGCTTCGGCGTTAGGTTTTTCCCCTCGTTGCAGTTGCACGCTCATCAGCAGTGCAGAGATACCTGTAATTACGGGAGCTGCTAAACTGGTTCCTTCTTGGCGTGCTGGTTCGTCGGTTCCGGGTTGCGCGGCGATGACGTTTTCGCCGGGAGCTAGAATACCCTGTTGCTGGTATTGTCCGCCCCAATTGCTATAGTTGGCAGGCTGTCCGTTGTCTTTCATCATACCGACTGCCAGGACGTTGGGCAAAATCGCAGGCGCGCAAAACCATTCGCCTTTGTTATTGCCACTGGGAGCTACAATCAAGATGTTATTATCCTGGCACTGTTTGACTGCTTTTTGAATCATTTCGTGGGCAAACCCGGTTTGGTTGGGATGACAAGCAGCACAGTGAATAATATTTACTCCTAGTTTCAATGCCAGATTAAACGCATGGGCAATATTGAGGGGAGATAGTGCCTCATCGCTGGTTGCGGTTTCAAATAGGGGGATGTTGATCGCAGTACAATAAGGGGCAATTCCTTCTACTGGAGATCCAGGTTGTCCAAACATGGTGCCAAAGATACCAGTGGCGTGAAAGATACCATTCATACGCTCTTGCACTGGTTGGGGAATTGAATCTTTGAGAGCATTGATTTCTGTTTCTAACTGCGCGATCGCATCCTCTAATCCCTCAATTGTGTCATGAGCAGCAGGCTTTTCTGAATTGAGGTTTGGTTGCGGTTTTGAGACTTTTAACTGACGATATTGCTCCTGTAATGCTGCATCGGTATCTTCCAGTACAGTATTGAAGATTCTAGTAATGGAACGAGTAGAGTAGTGAGAGGCTGATAGAATGGATGGCGCGATCGCATTTAAAACTTGACTTGCATCAATATCTGAAGTTGCGTTAGCATCTTCACTCTCGTTTTTCCTTTGCTTGAGTGTCTTTTTTAGCGCTTTCTTGCGATCGCTTAATTTCTTAATTTTGAGTTCCTGTTGAATGTAAATCGGATCGATCGGCTCCAAATCTTGTTGCCAGTATCCCTTAACCCTACTGATATTACCACCTTGGAAGCAAGCCCGATCGAGATCCGCAGGCCCATCCAGAACCGCTATTTTGATGCGCGAATCGCCGCGTGTGAGAGCTTGAAGTGCAGCAAAACCAGGAATCTCAATTAGGTCAGGCATAATCGGTAAAAGGTAAAAAACACTAATCGGGGCTATTCTCTTAATTCTCTATATGTAGGGTGCCTTACAGCGGCTTGCAGCCGCGTGAGCTACAGCGTTTTCGCTTCGTTTGTGTAGCGG
>DNGG01000187.1:0-6137 GCA_003486675.1 Cyanobacteria bacterium UBA11372 | reverse complement strand
CTAAGAAAGCAATCCGCTGTAGCGCCAGCGTAACGCACCAGAAACGCCATAGTATCGCTGCATAAATCCTGTTAATTTAATCCTTAAGCGAACCCAGCGCAAACTCTCCCACAGAAGATTCTTCATACTCGTTGAGATGAGCAACTTGGCAAAACTGTTCCGAATTACCTGCACCAATCGCAGTCGGAGCTAATTGCATTGCCGTAGCCACTAAATAGAAGGTTTGATACAGCACTCCAATATGTTTCAAAATTAAACCATAACCAATGTCATGGTATTTCCAGAACAATCGCCCAAACCTAGCGGTAATTATCAAAAGCACTTGGGGAATGTCTTGCTGTCCCGTTGATTTCCAAGCATCAAAAACTAGGGTTTCCACATCAGGATTCCAATCGGAAATTTGGTGCAAGGTGTGAGATAGCGGTTGATAGTGATAGAGTCCTGAATCTAAACCAGTGCATTGATTGATAATTGGATAAATTTCTAATTCATATAAAGCTCCACCGCTAGGATAGGGACGTTTGGTAGCTTCGCCAATGCACATCGGATCTGGTTCGTGAGTGTAAACTTCTTTGACTCTGGCACAGCGATAGAGAAACTCTGCTAGCTGAGATATAGCGATCGCCCGATCGCCATATTCTCGGATTGACTGACGAGATTCGATCGCTTGAGTCAAGGAAACATCTGTTTGAGCTAATTTTACCAGATCGGGTTTGTCTAAGGGAATTACGCGATCGCTCATCGGTGGCTTGACAATCGGGTAGCGATCGCGTTCCTCAAATATCGGTATCGTTGATTTGCTTGAACTATCCAATTTTTTACGAGTTTGGCGATGAAATAACAGATTATGCAATTTCCACTGAGAAATAGTTGAATCTTCTGGTTCAATTACAATCATTTCAGTCGCCATCAACAATGCTAATAGTTTCTGAATCGATTCTGCACCAATTCCAATATCACCAAATGTATCAATTGTCAATTTTGAATTTGATTGTCCTAGTTTGGCAATTAAGCCAGCCACTCGCCAATCTAACAGCACAATTTTAGATTTTGACAGGGGAGACTCTAGAACAAATTGTCCATCGTCCTGATGCAAAAAGGCAAACCGCGACAGTGCGAATCGTTGTAGAGACGTTTCATGAAACGTCTCTACATCTGGTAGATTAAATTGATAATTTTCCGCAATGGGAATGGCAGTTGCGAGCGGTAAAACCGAGTGGCAAATCCAACCTAATTTTATCAATTTATGTGACTCGGTTTCAAATATTGCCCCATCATCAATACCATCCAATTCGGCAACAACAGCAATCAGTTGAGGCATTGTCAGTGCAGAATGTTTGAGGTGTTCTAGAGCAGTTTTTAACCCTGGTTTAGGATATTCCAAAGTGAGGGAATGTTGGGGCGATCGCAACAAAATTTGCTCTGGTTCGATCGAGAGGGTAATGTTGGATCTAAAGGATAATGTAAAAAAATCGTTCATCTTTCTTTAGTAGCTTTTACATCCTCAATCTCAAACAAATTCAGATAGTTAGTAGGCGATTATTACAAAACTTTAACTATCAGGCTACCTGTAGCGTTCGTGGTTCCGGCAAAGGTTTACCAGTCTGTTCATAACCATAGATCAAGTCTTCTAAAACTTCCTTGGCATTCTCAAGTGCTTGTTCATAAGTTTCACCATGAGTGCGGGCATATTTTCCCCACTCCGGTAAACTCGCTACATACACGCCATCAGTTTCAGACCATTGAATTAAAATGCTATATTTCATGGTTCATCTTCTTATGTTTCCTCAGTTTAAAAGGGAGCATGTCAACTTTGTAGGTTGGGTTGAGGTACGAAACCCAACTAAGGCTTGGGTTGTTGGGTTTCACTTACGTTCAACCCAACCTACTTTAAGAGCTAAAGGTTAGGGTAAAGAAATCTTTCATCTAAAACACCATTGGCATCGGGTTCATTTGGTCTTCAGTTAACGGTGCAGAAAGCCAACCCATTTTCACAGGTACATCATACAACCTTCCGGCTCCAAACCGCGACCAAAAGTGACGTAAACCAGGTACGATCGCTTTCACCACAGGTAAACCAATATCCGGTCGAGTTTGGTTCAATACCAGCATTTCCAATCCTGCTTGCCGAACAGTTTCGACGCAAATCCGCACATCTTCCTTAATATCATCGCTCCACTGCTGCGGATAATCGCTGTATTGTTTGAGAGGCAACGTTTGAGCGGGCGCAAGATAGGGTTGATTGGCGATCGCAGCCCGATCAAACCAATAATTCAATGCCGACTCTGCATCTGTTTCGGGATACTTTTCTGGCAGGTGACAACCGATTTGATTCACTTCGGTGACAGCGCGGAGGATGGCAATTTTCGGGTCGAAATGTGCGCCATATCCAGCAATGATATATTCCTTTTCGCCACCAGTGTAGCGAGAAACGGCGGCAAAGGCGGGAATGTTTAAGTCTGCGGTTAAATCTAACACCCACAATTCCCGTTGCTGACTTTCATACCACTGTTGTAAATCCAGCAGGTAAGGTTCGTTAAAGCTGGCTAAATCTACACCGGGACGAGAAATGCGGTTATACCACCACAGCGCAACGCTATCGCGTTCCACCAGTTCCAGAAAACCTTGCAGAATCGCATCTTCGATCGTACCTCCAGCAGCATTTCCATTAGAATCGGCAGAACAGAAGCGATGTTCTTTGGGAAGTTTGTAGTTGTAATAGCAAAAGGCTGTGGGAAGATATTTGTGAGTTTGTTCTGTCAGCGACCAAACGGGAGTCCAGTCAATTGTTTGCGTTTCATCAAAAGGTTTGGGAATCAAATCGTGTTCGACGATCGCTTTTTGATTCAATTCCTCTCGATTTTGATATTGGCGATCGCTAAACAGCAAACATTGATAAGGATGAATCCCTCGATCTCCCAATTCGGCAAATGTAGCGCTTATTTTCGGTTCGTCACCTTGATAAATTCCACAATAGCGTTCAACGGCTTCACAAAATCCGCTTGCTTGGGACTGGCGATCGCTTTTCCCTTTACCGCCGCTTTTGTGTCGCAGCGATTTCCGCAGCTTATTCAAGCTAGAGGAAGAACCAAAGGCATGAACGGCGCTATAAGTATGGATCAAAGGATTATTTGGATCGGATGCTCTTGTTAAGCTGGTGACAACTCCGGTAATCGGTCCGATCAAATGTTCGTAGCGTTGCAGAATCTGATCTGGTGTAAAAGCGCGATGTCCGCCATCCTGAGTAAATAGCTTTTTCCGACTCGTAAGGGCAAGGGGTTGATTGAGTTGCTGACTAATTAAATCGGGATTACCACAGGCAGAACATTGAGGACGCTGGGAAAGCGTGTGAGTTTTCTGACTGAAACTAATTTGATCCAAGGTCACGATCTTTCCCGCTAATGTGGGAATATTTGATTCCGGTACGCACTGTTTTACCAACCATTTAGCAATTTCTGTAGTTATTAATCCGATCGCTGCCTGTTGTGTCGAAGGCAATCCGGCAAATGCTGTCGGCAAACACCCCTGTTCCTGTCCCTGCTGCTGCAACACAGATGTTTCCACTTCCCGATTGCCGCGCAACCGTTGCACCAGACATTCCCAACATCCTGTTTCACCGGGATGGAAAATCGGCCCCAGCCACAGCATACCACCGCTTGGTTTCACCAGCAGCCAAGGTTGCTGTGCTTGCACCATTTTCTGATTAATTTGGCTCAATTCCGGTTGGAGATAATCATCCGTCATCACCACCAATAGACCTCTCCAATAACTCTTGTGGGGTAGGCATCCTGCCTGCCTTTGAGATTCTTTGTTGGAGAGGTCTAATAGGGAACTATCTCCCCCCATCTCCCCATCTCCCCATCTCTCCCCTCTGAGTCCGATCGCCTGCAACGACTCAATTAAAGGTTCGGGGTCAACAGTTCCAATTGCTCTCACCAACACCTGAGTTTGCGGTAAGTGCTGACTCACAATTTGCGGTTCTACATTTAGTAAACTCCAAAATGCCGCCGCTTCGCGGGTCAGGTTGTGTGCGGCATCCGTGAGGTAGCCTTTGGCATAAAGGCGATCGAGGACGTAGTGAATGTGGTCGGGAGGGACTTGCCCATCGAGTTTCCCAATCACGTCTTCTAGAGTATTTTCACCATTGAGTAGGGGCAAAATCTGGCAGTAGAGTCCCCCTGTCAAGGCATGGGTGGCATACTCGCTGAGTAAATAGACGGTTTTCGGTTCAATGATTTCGACGCGAAAATGAGGTTTAATTTGGGGAATTTTCATTGTTACATCTATAAAATTTATTGGATTGAACTCAGATCTTGCACCAGTCTCACAGCCCGCCAGGGATTCAAAGATCCTGTTGGCGAATTATCTGGGGGGTCTAACCCCTCATGTGCCTGCGATCGCCTCGTTACCAGGCTCCGGCCTGGTAACGCAAATCTGGAGGCTCTGCCTCCTGCGTCTACCAGAGGCAGAGCCTCTAAAACAGCATTCCCAGGTGGAACCTGGGAACAAGACACCTGGGGGGTGAAACCCCCCGGTTGATTCGCCAACAGGATCATTTATTTCCGGGCGGGCTTGGGCGACACAGGAATTGATTCTCTATCATTACCGCAATCTGTTTTAACCGGATGCTCAACCGCACGGGACACTTCTGGGAAAAGCGATATTTTTGTGAGGGCTTTCCCGCTTCAGATCGAGAGCGGGCGCTCAATACCTTGCGTTACATTCATGGCAATCCCAAAGCCGCAAAAATGCGTTCCGGTTTTTTCTATGAGTTCAGCAACTATGGCAGTTACGACCAACTTACCAATGACGGCTTGACTCAATGGCATCCGGCTTTTTTGCAATTGGGCAGCAGTTTGTCAGACTGCGCCCGGAAATACCGAGGATTTTGTCACCGCTACCAACCGAAAAGTAAGCCAGCCAGAAAGTGCGATTGGGGTAATAAATTCCTAGCTGGCTTCAACCTCAAAGGGGGCAAAGAAAAAGGAACTAGAGCTAACTCTACTCCACCTTCTTCTCCCCCTGTCCTCTCCAAATCAGGCGCGGGGTGCCAGGTATCCGAAACCCCCGAAGTACGGGCAGTTGCCGAGCGATTCATCAAGGCGAACCAGGCTCCTAGACAGGAGAAAAGACATGTTTGAGGAAATTAACAGACGTAGGTAGAGTGGGAACCTATTCCGCGTCGTCTCCGTCTATATGCTGTGAAAAGGGAGGTTGTTGGTTGTGTAGTTGGGTGTTAATTGGAAGTTCGTTTAAAAAGTTGTTGAGAAGTTCGTTTAAGTTCGTTTTATAGGTTGAAGTTCGTTTGCCTGCTCTTCGTACTGATGCACTATCTGAGAGAGCTTCTTCGGACAGTTCTGCTAGTTCGCAGGGCAGTTGTCCAGTGGTGATGCGGTTGACGGGTTGTGCTTGTTGTGGCATCAATTTTTTCTTGTCCATGATGGGATTCTCCTAAGCGAGCGTGGTTGATTGGTGTCCCTTCTGCCGCATGGATAGCGATTGTTGGGATGTGAAACTGAAATTCTTCGACCCTGAAAATAGCCGCCGCGCCAAAAAGATATTCCGCTTTACCATAGATGTCAGCGATTTGATTCCCGTTACCTTGGGCGAAGTACGTTCTTGGTCTAGTCCTTATTAATCCGTTCAAGTAGTTCAAGTAGGTTGGGTTAAACTCAGATTTTGCACCAGTATCAACAACGAGGCGGAGCCTCGATATCTCGTTCCCAGGCTGAGCCTGGGAACGAGGGTCTGGAGGCTCTGCCTCCCGATTCAACAAAGAACAACGAGGCGGAGCCTCGATATCTCGTTCCCAGGCTGAGCCTGGGAACGAGGGTCTGGAGGCTCTGCCTCCCGATTATTGAGAATGGTGCAAGATCTCAGGTTAAACAAAGTGAAACCCAACCAAAACCAAGCAAAAGCGTTTGAATTTGAGAGGAAAAAATGAGATTACCAAAACAGTCTCCACCAGTGAAAAGACCTGATATTATCTATCCTCATCGTTCCGTTGATGTGATTCACGGTAGAGAGGAAGATTTGGTAAGTATTCGCATGGATTTATTGCACGGTGCAAATTATAACGATCCAGCCGCATTTGCCTACAGAAGTTACGATCAACTTACAGCGCTTTGCGCTGTTAT
>DNGG01000627.1 GCA_003486675.1 Cyanobacteria bacterium UBA11372 | reverse complement strand
GGGGCGGGTTTATAACAATTGTCGCTGATGGGGATAGATTGTTGGTAAAACCCGCCCCTACACAATTACCAATTACCAATTACCCATGAACTATTCTAAAAAACGTTTGCTAGTTACCTTAGTTTTTGGCTTGTTAATATTACCATTCCTATTTTATGCGTATCTTTGCTTAATTCGTCCAGCCCGCACCGATTTAAAAACAACTTTATTTCCAGGAATCACCTATCAAAGAGAAGCTCGCTCGACGCCCCGTCCTTATATGCTTCACATCGTTACCATTGACTTAAATGCACCGGGTATTGGCGTTTTGGTAACGCCGGATAATCGAGGAATTCGCGCCAGAACTACTTCGGAATTTGTCAAAAAATTCAAATTGCAACTGGCGATTAATGCCAATTATTTTTTCCCTTTTCGCGAAGAGCATCCTTGGGATTTTTACCCCCATAGTGGAGATAAAGTTAATGTATTAGGACAAGCAATTTCCCAAGGATCGGTTTATTCTCCCCCCAAATCGGGTTGGCCTGTATTATGTTTTGATCGTAACAATCGCGCCCAAATTATTGAAAGCGATCGCTGTCCTGCTGGTACGCTTCAAGCTGTAGCAGGAATAGATATGTTGGTAAGTGAAGGCAAGGCAGTAAAATCAGATGCCAGTGATGCTAAAAAACCATATGCGCGCGTGGCGGTAGCGTGCGCCGATCAAAAATTATGGCTAATTGCGGTAGATGGGAAGCAACCCCATTACAGCGAAGGGGTAACCTTAGACGAACTGAGCGAGATTATCGTTAATTTGGGTGCTGATGCGGCGCTAAATTTAGATGGGGGTGGTTCTACTACAATGGTTGTGAGCGATCGATCGGGCGTCCGCGTATTAAATGCACCAATTCATACTAAATTACCGATGCGCGAGCGCCCCGTTGCCAATCATTTAGGATTTTATGTGGGGAAAAACCCCCTGCTCAATAAGATATAATCCAAGCTTCGGATGGTATCATTAAGTATTATGACTACAGCCGCTCCGGTTAAAACCCAATACGAAGCCGTCATCGGTTTAGAAACCCACTGTCAACTCAGTACCGCAACCAAAATCTTCTGTAACTGTTCCACAGAATTCGATTCACCCCCCAACACCAATGTTTGTCCCATCTGTATGGGAATGCCTGGGGTGTTGCCGGTACTCAATCAAAAGGTGCTAGAGTATGCCGTTAAAGCCGGTTTAGCCCTGAATGGCGAAATTGCATCCTACAGCAAATTCGACCGAAAACAATATTTTTACCCGGATTTGCCGAAAAACTATCAAATTTCCCAATACGACTTGCCGATTGTCGAGCATGGTTGGCTAGAAATCGAGTTAGTCGATGAAAGTGGCAATCCGATTCGCAAGCGGATTGGGATTACCCGCCTGCATATGGAAGAAGATGCGGGGAAATTGGTACACGCGGGAAGCGATCGCCTAGCCGGATCGACTCATTCCCTGGTAGACTACAACCGCACCGGCGTACCTCTGGTAGAAATTGTATCCGAACCCGATATCCGCTCCGGCACTGAAGCCGCCGAATACGCCCAAGAATTGCGGCGGATTATGCGCTATCTCGGCGTCAGCGATGGCAACATGCAAGAAGGTTCCCTCCGCTGCGACGTGAATATCTCCGTGCGCCCGGTAGGACAAAAGGAATTTGGCACGAAGGTAGAAATCAAAAACATGAACTCCTTCTCTGCCATCCAAAAAGCTATTGAATACGAAATCGAGCGCCAAATCGAAGCGATTGAAACAGGAGAAAGAATCGTCCAAGAAACCCGACTCTGGGAAGAAGGTAGCCAACGCACCGTCAGTATGCGGAGTAAGGAAGGTTCTAGCGATTACCGCTATTTCCCCGAACCCGACTTAACGCCAATTCAAGTATCTGGCGAAACGCTCGAGCAATGGAAGTCGGAATTGCCAGAACTTCCAGCGCAGAAGCGCGATCGCTACGAAACCGAATTGGGACTTTCCGCTTACGATACGCGGGTATTAACCGACGATCGCTCTGTGGCAGAATATTTTGAAGCCACCGTTGCCGGAGGTGCGAATTCCAAGCAAGCGGCTAACTGGGTAATGGGCGATATCGCCGCCTATCTCAACGCCAACAAACTCAGCATCGCGGATTTAGCCTTTAAACCTGCCAGTTTAGCTGAGTTAGTAACGCTGATTGAATCGGGCGAACTTACCGGCAAAATTGTCAAAGAGTCTCTACCCAAGTTGCTTTCAGGGGAGATTTCCATCGATAAGCTACCACGTCCGATTGATTCTTCGGCGCTGGAACCCATCATCGATGAAATTATCGCCGCCAATCCCAAAGAATTGGAACAGTACCGCAACGGTAAAACCAAGCTTTTGGGCTTCTTCGTCGGACAAGTGATGAAGAAAACCGAAGGCAGAGCCGATCCCAAGTTAACTAACCAATTATTGGCTCAAAAGCTCAACGGGTAAAGCAAAACGAGAAGATCGTGCCGATCCCAATCGGGGATCGCCGTATATGGTGGTAGGGAGAGGGGATGGCACTTCTCCCTACCGATTTTTATGCATAAATACTTATTTGATAAGTTTTCATCATAACTTAACAGTTTGTTCACGAAAACTTTGCAGATAGGGGGTGACACCCCTCATCCCCAAAGTGCTATATTTTGTTAAGTA
>DNGG01000411.1:1828-10821 GCA_003486675.1 Cyanobacteria bacterium UBA11372 | reverse complement strand
TACTGAGTCAACACCCCCGCCGCCACTGAGCCAATTAATACTGCACTCCAGAACCATCTTGAGCGGGTGAGGGGGTGAGCGGGTGAGCTGGTGAGCGGGGAAGGGTTTTTTTCCTCATTTTCCTCGAATTCTGCACCATTTACGATTTCGGTTAGATGCAGCATCGCCCAAGCGCTGAGAATCGCCCACAGCACTAGAGGGGCGTACATGCGGATATTGAGGGAATGGGATAAATAGTAAGGATTGGTGGCGAGTAAGGCAGCCAATATCAGCCCACCGCCACGTCCTAGTAAAAACCGTCCGAGTCCGTAAGCACTAGCTATGGCACCGGCGCTAATTAAAACAATTAAAGCCCGCGTAGCGATTTCGCTGCTGCCAAATAGCCGCATCCAGAAATGCAGGAACAAAAACGACAGCGGGGGATGAACGTCGCTGACCAAACCTTTGAAGACGTTGGCGAATTCTTGCACGCCTGCGTTTAGCGGTACGGTAAACAAACCCGTATATTCCCGCAGGACAACGGGTACAGGTCCCGGCCCATCATAGTTTACCGCTTGTCCGCTAGAGACGAGGAGCGATAAAACTTCGTCATACCAAAATTCCCGGCTTCCCAGGTTGAGAAGGCGTAATAGGATACCGATGGCTATACCCGCGATTAGCAACATTTCCAACGAAAAGGTTGTCGGGGCTTTAAAAATCGGGAAGCTGCGGCTCATAGACTTTTACTGCAATAAAAATTAACCGAAGCCACGTACATGAGAATTTTCACGGGTGGTGTCAAAGTTCAGGATACCCAAGAATTACTATGGTATAAAAGCTGTAGCACTTAAATTTTTTGCCAGCCAAGACTTAAGTATAAAGCTTTGCATATTTTTACGATCTTTAGCCGGATTTTGACGATGGCCTCCAATTTAAATCCCGTAGAACTCTCGATAGTGGTTCCGCTTTACAACGAGGAACCCAATATCGACTACCTGTTTGAGCGGGTAGAATCGGTGCTAAAACGCCTGAGTACAAGCTATGAGATTGTCTGCGTCAATGATGGCAGTAGAGACAACACCCTGAAGTGTTTGGTCGAGCATCATCATCGTAACCCAGCAATTAAAGTTGTCAACTTTTCCCGCAACTTTGGCAAGGAAATTGCTCTCACTGCTGGGATTGACTATGCCACGGGTGCGGCGGTGATACCGATTGATGCGGACTTGCAAGATCCGCCGGAATTAATTGAGGAATTGGTTGCTAAGTGGCGCGAAGGGTATGATGTGGTTAATGCCACCAGGCGATCGCGCGCCGGAGAAACTTGGTTCAAGCGCTTTACCGCCAACGCATTTTACAACACTATCGGTAGCATGAGTCGGGTTCCCATACCCCCCAATACCGGCGACTTTCGCTTATTGGATCGGCGCGTAGTTGACTCCCTCAAAAAATTACCAGAACGCACTCGGTTTATGAAGGGGTTGTTCGCCTGGGTAGGATATAAGCAAGCAACCGTGATGTTCGACCGCCAACCCCGTCATCAAGGAACCACTACCTGGAATTACTGGCGTCTGTGGAATTTTGCCCTGGATGGGATTACCTCATTTAGCTTTCTCCCCTTAAAAGTTTGGGGCTACGTTGGCTTGAGTATATCTTCGATTTCATTGGTTTACGCTGGTTATTTAGTCATTCGCACGCTAATATCTGGCATCGATGTTCCCGGTTATGCTTCGTTAATGGTAGCCATACTCTTTCTGGGAGGTATTCAACTCCTAACCCTAGGAATTATTGGCGAATATCTGGGTCGCGTCTACGAGGAAGTTAAAGGACGCCCGCTTTATTTGGTGCGAGAATCCTATGGCTTTGACCAGCCTCAAACCGAAAATAACGTTAATTCTAACTCCTTTGAGGAAAGTCAAAAACAATAGAACCCTATCCGAACAGCAGATTGTGTCAAATTTTTCACCAGTGACATCAAAAGGCCAGACTTTCAATCGCTCATTTTTTATCGAACTGTTTTTGATATTAATTATCGGGTTAACTGCAATTTTGGTCAATTTGAAAATGCTCCGTTATGGAGTGATTTTTCAAGCCTCTGACCTCGAAATTCATTTAACTTGGCTGCAACATTTCTCGAAACAAATTGCTGAAGGAATTTGGTATCCCCGCTGGCTAGCTGGTACTAATTATGGCTACGGGAGTCCAACTTTTACATTTTATCCGCCTTTAGTTTATTACATTGGCTCGGTTTTGAAGCTCGGCGGATTAAATGCCGATCGAGTTATCGTTTTTCTGTGCTTGTTAGCTGTTTGGCTAGCAGGTACTTTTTTCTACGTATATGGTCGTCAAAAATGGGGTATAATTCCATCTTTATTGGGCGCAGTGGTTTACGTGACGGTGCCATACTTATCGATTAACCTTTATATCAGAGGTGCTTTACCAGAAACTTGGTCTTTTGCCCTGTTGCCCTTAGGATTATTGATAACTGAAAAAGCTATTATAAAACCAAAATGGCGAATTTTACAGGCAATTATTTTCGCAGTTCTGGCTTTAACTCACGTTCCTAGCTTGCTGCTTTTTACCATTTTTTGGTTGCCCTATACTTTTAGCTTTCTCCTGAATCATTCTTGGAAACCCGTCGGCGCCACAATTATTTCTGGTTTGATGGGTTTGGGAATTGCATCTTTTTACTTATTACCAGCTATTGGGGAAAAATATCTGGTGAATATAGAAAGTATGCGAAACGTTTCCGGAGGCTATCAAACCAACTTAATTGGCAACCCATTATTTATCGCTAATAATGATTTTAGTCGCCCGCAGATCCAAAATGCTTTTTTATATCAGTTAGGTGCTTGTATTTTATTTGCAGTTGTTGCTTATTTGTGCGATCGCCAAGACCAGAAAAAATTAAAACAAATATACGGCTGGTTAGGATTTATACTGATTCTAGCCTTTCTCATGGTTTCTCCTTCGGCTTTTATTTGGGCATCCAGCAAAACATTGCAGATGGTTCAATTCCCTTGGAGACTATTAGTTTTATTTTCTCTAGGAGTCGCTGCCTTATGCAGTATCGCGACCGATGGAATTATTAGAAAAAATCGAAAGTTATTAATAATGGGTATTGTAAGTTGTATTATACTAAATTGGGGATTTAATTATAAAATATCGTTGTTGAGGGCGGGGTTTTACCAGATAAAAGATGTGACTTCTGAGGCAGCGATCGCCAGCAATAGATATCAGGTATTTAAACGAATTGAAACGATCATAAATAATCCGTATGCAGATAATATAAAAGATGCGAGGGAATATATTCCTTTACTGAGTAACGGTCAAGTTGCACCAGCACCCGCTATGGGGCAACCTACTGTTTCTGTAACGAGTGGTAAGGCAGAAATTAAACTAAATCTTTGGGGAAGTTACAACCGAATTTTTCATGTAATAGCAACCTCACCCTCAACTATCAGAGTGCGAACGTATTACTATCCAGCTTGGCATCTATACGCAAATAAAAAGCCTCACCCAATTGAAGTTGCTGATGATGGAACAATGCAAATCCAACTAGAACCAGGCTCCTATACAATAGAATTACGCTATCAATGGACGCGATTTTTTACTTTGGGTGTAGTCTTGAGTGTTTTAAGCATCCTCGCTTTATTATTATTTTGGATTAAAACTTCTGGAATGGCATCTGTTCCAGCAAAAATTTCTTAGTTGGCCCCAAAACACCTGGAGTATTAGGAGTATTGTTTTGTGATGAAGTTTAAAAGTGGTATTTTCCTACTAACCGTCGTTTGTATTATTGCGACAGGTGTGGGAGTTTACCTACTCGGAGGAATCGAGCAAGCGCAATTGCAAACTTGGTTGAAACAGGCGGGTGTATGGGCGCCCCTTACTTATATCGTTCTTTATACAGTAGGAACGATATTAATATTGCCTTCAACGCCACTTAATCTCAGCGGCGGGGCAATTTTTGGCGCTTGGTTGGGTACGCTTTGGACTACAATTGCAGCTGTAATTGCTGCTGTGGTAGCTTTTGCTTTTACCCGCACGGTAGGACGGGATGTAGTAGCAAGAAAATTCGCTGGACGTTGGGAAGCAATGGATGCAGAAATGCGTCAGGGCGGATTATTTTATATGTTTGCAATCCGTTTGTTGCCGATTATTCCCTATGGGTTGGTTAATTTTGCTGCGGGTTTGACTTCGATTCGATTTCGGGATTATTTTGTTGGGACGCTTTTAGGTACGGTACCGGGAGTTTTGCCGTTTGTACTGTTAGGAAGTTCGGGTTTGCAAGCCCTGAAAACTGGGGATGTTTTACCGCTGATGGGAGCTTTGGGTTTAACGGGTATACTTGTAGGCGGTGCGACTTGGTATCGCCGTCGCCGCAGCGATCGCACTCAAGATTTGCGGGAAGTCGAGCGGCGATCGCATGGAGCAGATCTGGAAGAATAAAATCGCCAGAAACCCGGTTTTTTTAGAAAAACCGGGTTTCTGGTTTCTCCAAGTTATTATTCTTTGGCGATCGCTCCCTCATATATAGGATACTGACCAAACTTCCCTAGTTTAGATAACTTCATTCCAAATCGTTGATTTCCTTTGCTAAATTTTAACGCTTCAGGTTTGGCTTCCGGAAGCTTGCACTTGCGGTGAGGATAGCATACATAAATAAATGTTTGATTCCCTTGATCTACTAAAGCACTGCCTAATTTAACCAATTTCTGGCTATCTTCTACCCTAAAAAATACTTTATTTCCACTTAATCCAGGTTCTAGAGCTTGAGCCACAAATTGATGGGACATTGCAATAACTTGATGCGGATCTTTTTGCAAAAATTGGAGTGCTGGTAAATAACCTTCATGGGTTTTGTTTAAAAAAGCCGTGCCTGCAACTACGTTTTTATGAACTCCAATTACAACCAGCAGGGAAAAAAGCAAGAAGCAGGCGTATTTTATCGCTGGTTTCGCTTTTAATTGGATTAATTGTAGCTCCTTGATTGCCACTAAGGAAATAATGGGAACTAAAACTAATAAAAATCGAGTTCCCCATTGCAATCCACCGGCAATTTGTTTTTGGGTGCTAACGGGAACTATCAAAGACACGCCGACGATAAAGAAGAAGCAGATTAGATAGATAGCGGCAAGTTTTATGTTGAATCTTCTTTTGGCGATCGCAGCGATTACCAAATATACAACCGGGAAAAATGTTATCGGCAAGTATTCAAATATTGCCCAACTCAGTTGCCCAAAGTTTTTCCTCGCATCTCTTAATCTTTGCGGTAATGTTTGTTCCTCGACTACTTGAATCGCATGAATTCCTAAAGGGTGGTTGTAAATCAATTTATTCGATATAAAGAACAATGCGACTGTCACCACCATGCTGATGACAAAAATTTCCCGGTTTTTGGTTAGATAGTGCAGTTTCCCCAAGGTCAATCTTTTATTGATAAAATCCAATTGCCTCAACTGATTTAACGAGGCAAAATAAACTAGCGCGATGCCAAGTCCAACCAGACAGAGAAATTCTGGTCTAAACCAGACGGCTAAACCAATTAAAACTCCACTTAATACAGCATCTTTTTTAGATATTCCTTGGGAATTGCCCGGAATTAATAAAGTAGAAAACCCCTGAAAAGCCAGCGCCACAGCAAGGGTATGTTCCCAATACATGGCACTGTACAGCGATAAATGAGAAGCAAAAATTACCACAACCAAACCAATAGCTGTGAGCAAGTTGTCTATTTTTAACCTCCGGCACGCCCAATAAAAACTTAACCAGATTGCCCAAGTTGCTATGAGTGGAACTAAATAAAATCCTCGATATCCGAACAGGGCATAAAATGGTGCGGTTACTAAAGGAAATGTATAGGGAAAAGTAATCCAATACTTGTTGTTTAAATTGTAAACAAAAGGATTTTCAAACGGATACAAACCATTATTCCAAAGGTTTTGTACCCACTTTTGGGGAGGCGGAACTAAATCAAACCGCAACACACCAGAAGCCAGTTGCTTTGATAACAAAGCTTTCAGTCCAGCATCGCCGCTAAAATATACATCTTCTGGAATTAGTAATTGCAAGTAAAGTGTAAATAAAATTCCGGCGAATATCACCAGCCAAGGCAAGGCATCTCGCCCAATTTTTATGGCTTTACCCTGGGGCTTTTTTTGCTCTTTATCCATTTTGCTATAATCTCTCCAAGCGATAGTTTAACTTTAGTTGCTAATTGCTAATTGCTAATGGTAGCAGGTTTTCTGATTGAGCCATTAGCGATTAGCCATTAGCAGCGATTTTGGGTGCATTATAGCTTTAAATACTTGAGAAAAATATAATTTAAAAAATTTTTAAATTTCTGCTGAACGCGAGTAGGGAACATCAACATCGTCAGGACTTAGGCTCACCCATCCGGGTTTCTACTAGATATCGCAGCAAGAAACCTGGTTTCTAGGTTGCCCAAGGGTAAGTCCCGATCTTGATGCTTAGCACCCACAATTTGTGATGTTGCCGACAACAGCGTAGCGCGCCCAGGGTAAAAAATCAGCCCCATACCAGAGTAACAAACACACCTGAAACAGGATTTCCTGGCAAAATTGAAAAAGTGACAAGAGCGTTGGGTGGATGTGCCGTGACGACTGAAACTGTTGACAAGATTTTGAACCGCGTCGTTGCAGGTTACGACTTATCGCCGGAAGAGGGAGTTTTTTTATTAAAGCAAACTGATGGGGATGCTTTAGCCGCGATGCGGGAAACTGCGGACTGGATGCGCGATCGCATCGCTGGCGACGCTGTCACCTATGTCATCAACCGCAATATTAACTTCACCAATATCTGCGAGCAACATTGTAATTTCTGCGCTTTCCGACGCGATGCTGGGGAAAATGGCGCTTATTGGTTAGATTGGGCGCAAATTCTCGAAAAAGCAACCGATGCGGTAGCGCGGGGCGCAACGGAAATTTGTATGCAGGGAGGACTCAATCTCGACGCCAAACTCAACGGCGCTGCCTTGCCTTACTATCTGCGCTTGGTAGAAACGATCAAAAACGAATTTCCCCAACTGCACCTGCACGCCTTCTCCCCCCAAGAGGTGCAATTTATTGCCAGAGAAGATGGACTGTCGTACTCTGAAGTAATTGCTGCCCTGCGGGATGCTGGAGTCGGTTCGATGCCTGGAACCGCAGCAGAAATCCTTGACGACGAAGTGCGGCGCATCCTTTGTCCGGAAAAAATCGATACCGCAACTTGGCTAGACATCGTCGAGACGGCGCATAAACTCGGCGTACCGACAACCAGTACCATGCTTTCTGGTCACATCGAAACGCCACAACAGCAGATAATCCATTTAACTCGATTGCGAAATCTGCAACAAAAGGCGCTACAAAAGGGCTACCCAGCCCGCTTCACCGAATTCATTTTACTGCCCTTTGTGGGTCAGGAAGCCCCCAAACCCTTGCGCCGCCGCGTTGGAAGAGATCAACCCGTTTTACAAGACGCCCTGGTGCTGACTGCGGTAGCGCGGCTGTTTTTGGGAAAATGGATACCCAACCATCAACCCAGCTGGGTCAAACTTGGTCTAGAAGGGGCAAAATTAGCCTTGAGATGGGGTTGTAACGACATCGGCGGTACTTTAATGGAAGAGCATATTACCACGATGGCTGGCGCGGTGGGCGGCACTTGTATGGAAGTGGTTTCCCTGCAAGAGGCGATTCGTTCCTTGGGGCGTCCTTACAAACAACGGGATACACTTTATAACATTGTTGAGCGATCGCGTCAGGGGGCGGGTTAATCGCAATAGTCGATTATGGTTATAGATGGTTGGTAAAACCCACCCCTACAAAAGTGAAAAATCGCCAAGTCCGCAATTAGCGATTGACCATGAACAAAAAAAAGAAACTGTCGTTGCTGCTACCGTTGGGGGTAGCTGCGTTGTTAATTGGTGGTGGCACTGCTACCTACTGGGTATTGGTTCATAAACAGCCAGTTTTGGGATTGCCCCCTGGTGCTAATCTCATTCCTCAAGATGCCTCGATCGCGCTTTCTGTCACCACCGATCCCAACCAATGGCAGCAATTGCGGTCATTTGGCACGCCTCAAACCCAAGCTGCTTTTGCCAAGACTTTGGGGCAGTTGCGCGATCGCTTCCTCTCCGCCAACGGCTACAATTACCAGCGGGATATCCAACCTTGGGCAGGTAAAGAAATTACTTTTGCTTATTTACCAACCCAACAAACCAATCCCACTCAGTCATCCTCAACTCTCACCCCTCATACGACTAACTCCAATCAACAGTCGGTGGTGATGATATTGCCGATTGATAACCCCCTGCAAGCGAAACAGGCATTAGAACCGACTAACAGCCCCCTGCAACAGGGAAAATGGATTAGCCGCACCTACAAAGGCATCGAAATCAAAGAAACCAAAACCGGAGACGCCCTCAACATCGCTTCTACTCAATATTCCGCGACGGTATTAGATCGGCGTTTCTTAGTTGTTACCACCAGTCCAAAAGCCACCGAAAGAATCATCGACACCTTTGGCAGTAACGAATCTCTGGCAAACACTCCAGGATTTAGAGAAGCTTTGGGTAAAATAGAAACCGAACGGCCTTTTGCGAGATTATTTATCAACGTACCAGTAGCCGCCGCCGCCGCTATCAATTCCCAGCCGCAACTTCCCTCGCCACAAAAATTAGCCCAAATTCAACAGCAAGGCTTAGCAGCAACCATGACCATTAAACCAGAAGGGTTGCTGTTTCAAACTATTTCCTGGCTTCAGCCGAATAGCGACAAAAAATATGCAGTCAAAAACGAAGCAGGCACCATGTATAAACGCCTGCCCGCCAATACCTTAATGATGATGTCTGGCGGCAATTTACAGCGATTTTGGCAAGATTACATCCAAGACGCCCAATCAAATCCCCTCACCCCATTTAAACCAGAACAAATTCGCAGTTCAGTTAAAAAATTTACCAACTTGGATTTAGAAAAAGATTTACTTTCCTGGATGGGGGGAGAGTTTTCTTTATC